>JBBQNP010000028.1:0-38727 GCA_038330085.1 Planctomycetota bacterium
CCGGGCCCGGCTGCAGCCGGGCCCGGATCGTTCGTCGAAGTGTGAAAAATCGGGACTGGCACCGTATTTCTGCGAGTACCAAACCGATGCGAGATCACTTGCCGGCGACCGATTTCACGTAGCTCGTCCAGGCCTGCTCGATCTTCTCGTTGCTCATCCCCATCGCTTCTTCGAAGTGCGATTGGGAAGCCTGCCCGTTGTACGCGCTGCGCACGAACGCGAGGAACTTGGTGCGCAGATCGCCGCCGTTCGAGAGCAGGCCGTAGTGCACGAGCGTGTACGCCTCGGCGTACTTGAGGTCCGCGCGCAGGTTGGTGGCGAAGTCGCTCGACTCGAAGTTGAGCACGCGCGACAGGTCGTAAGGCTTGGTCGCCTTGGCCTGATTCGAGAAGTGCACGAGGTTCACAGCGTCGCGCGAGAACTTGATCCGCCCCGGCTTGCCCTCGAACCCGGACGCCATGTACTCCGCCAGGCCCTCGTTGAGCCACGCGGGGATGTCGCCGCGTGACGCGCGCGTGGCGATCGCCGTGGCTTGCAACACGGCGTGCGTCGCTTCGTGCGTGAGATCGGAGACGACGATGCCGTTCGACGCGTCGATCTCGAGTGTCAGCGTGTCCGGGTTGAAGTACGCAGGGCGCGCGCCCGCGAGGCGCGGAAACGATTTGGAGTCGGCGTGGATGCTCGCGTTGAGCGGTTCGACGACCTCGAGGAGGTGCAGGTCGTGCGCGAACGACCCGAAGAACGCGTTGTAGTGACACTCCAGGGTGAACGCCGCCGCGATGCCGTCCGCGAGCGGCAGGTTCGTGCGCACGTTGTAGTGCGTGGTCGACAGCACCCACGCGTCGTTCCAGTTCTTGTGGCCGGCGAGGACCTTGTCGAGCTCGACGTGCCGCGCACCTTCGCGCACGAGCCAGTCGGTCTTGGTGCGCGTGTCGCCGAGGTACGCGTGCGCATCTTCGTTGTCGTGGTCGAGGAGCACGGCCCACCAGGCGCACAAGCGCATCTCCTCGAGCAGATCGCTGCGCTTGCAGAACTGCGCCAGGTCGAGGACGCCGCGCACGTCCTCGGGCTTCAGCTCGACCCAGCGCTCGATCGCACCGCGCTGGTTGTCGGCGCGGTAGTAGGTGCTCTTGACGTCCTTGTGCGCGATCTCGCGGTCGTGCGTTCCGACGCGGACGACGATGCTCTTCGCGTCCTCGAACACGACGCGGCCTTGCACGAGGGTTCCGTCGCGCAGCTCGACGCGGTCGGGCAGACGCTGATCCCCGGTGGCGAGGACGAGAGCGACGGAGAGGAGGGCGAGCATGGGATCGAGGGGATTCTATGCCTGATCGAGTGAGGGTCACGGGCGAAAGGCCGTCCGCGCCCGAGCGGGTTGGTCGTTAAGATCTGGCCGTGCGCGCTCTACGCTCGACCCAGATCGACGTAGACGCGGGCGAACGCAGCAGAAGAGCCCGGATCAGCCTGATGCGCCGGCTCGAAGGGCCTCGAGCTGCACCGTGACGAACCGATTCCGACCCACCCCAACGAATCCATCGTGAGCCGAATCCTTCTCATCTCGTTGATCTGGTTGACGCTGGCCGCGCTGGTGACCGGCGTCGCGCATCTGGCACGGCCGTGCGGTTGCGAGCTGAACGGAGGCGTGCGAGCGCGCCCCCAGGTACCCGAGCATCTCGCGCTGGTTTCCATGCAGCCGGTGACGACGACGGTCCTGTCGGAGCCCGCGTCCGCGCAATCTCTGCCGAATCAAGACGCGGCGAGCATTCCGCCCACCATCGAGTCCGAGACGTTGGCCATGTCGCAGGCTGCGACGCAGGTCCATTCGCAGGCTGCGACGCAGGCACATTCGCAGTCCGCTCCGAGCGCGCTGACTGCTGGTTCGATCGCTCCTTCGTCGGTGCGTGCGAATTCGAACACGGTGACAGCTTCCGCGCAGGAGCCGACATCGGGAACGAGTGCATCAGAGGGGACCATGAGCGCGTCGACTTTTTTTGCCGCTTCATCGCCTGAGGGTGCGACCGCGACGACCGCAGCCCCGATGATCAGTCCGCTTGTTCCGGCGTCGAAGCAGGAAGCGCCCGCTCCTCCGCCCGGCAAACAGAAGCCTCCGCCGAAAGATCCCGAAGACGACGGCAGCAACGGTGGTCTCGGGCGGTTGCCCAAGGGAGTGGATCCGGAGTACGAGGGTGTGGGCGTCACGTGCGTGAGCCAATCGACGGGCCGTCCGATCGGCGACGTCGCCGTGCGCGCGATGACGACGAAGGATCTCGAAGCGTGGTCGATCGCGCACGGAGGAGCTTCGGTCGACGACGAGGATCCCAAGGTCGTGCTCGACAGCGTGACGACGCCCGCGAAGACGAGCCAGTACGGCATCGCGATCACCGACAGCGGTCCGGGTCGCATGCTCGTCGACGCGCGCTTGGGGACGCTGTACGCGTTCAAGTGGATCGATCGCAACAAGGTGACGCAGGTCAAGCTGACGATGGTCGAGGACCACGACCTCGAGTTCCGGACGCACGCAGCGGACGGTTCCGCGGTCGCCGGCGTGCCGGTCGTCGTAAGCAATGCTCAGTGCGTCGAGATCTGGCGCGGCATCACCAAGGGGGACGATGCGAGCGTGCGCATGCGGCACGCGAACTTCCTGATCGAGCTCGATCCCACACCGGGCAGTTGCACGGCATTCATCGAGGGCGTGTTGCCCACGTCGTCACCGATCGGGTTGATGCGCGGAGGGTTGCCGGCGAAAGCGATCGATCTTTTTCTCCCCGCGAGCCACTCGATTCGTGTGCATGTGAAGGATCCGAAGGGGCAGCCTGTGAGCCGACCGTTCGCAGCGATGCTGACTGCCTCCGACGAATCCACGTCTTGCGGAGACCGATCGAGCGGCATGACGAAGGAAGGAGTGGTCACGTTCGACCGCGTGGAGACCGGAGCAGCCGCGAAGTCGACGTTGTACCTGGACGGTGGGGACGTCTTCGAATCGGTGCGCAGTACAGTGGATTCCAGCCAGCACGACGTCGACGTGTCCTTCGCTCGCGCCTTTCGCGTTGCGCGCGTGCATGTCGAGGACGCAGCGGGCAAGCCGCTTGTGCAGGGTCACGTGAGGCTGTGGCTGCGCACCGGGAACATCGTGCATCTCGCTGGGCATGTTGAGTACGTCACAGGAATGAACGGGGAGTTGGGTATCCCGTTGGGATCGAACGGCACGATGGGGTGGGCCAATTTCGCTCAAGAGGATGCTCAGATCTCGTCCATTTCCCTCGTCCAGCTCGATCCAGCCGGCGACACCGTCGCGAGCATAGAGATCCCGATTCCGGCCGACTTTGCGGACGGGGAGCGCGACCTCGGCTCGGTGCGTTTGAAGGAACTGCCCTTCCTCGTGCAGGGTTACGTCGTGGACGATCGCGACGCAGCCGTGCCGCTCGCGCGCGTCAGACTGCGCGAGAAAGGCAGCGAGGTCCCCGGCTTCGGCTTCCCTAGTGCAACTTCCCCGGGCTGGGTTGCCAACTCCGACACGTCCGGATTCTTCAAGCTGCGAGCGACGCTCCCGGATGGAGACATCGATCTGGTTTGCGATGCACCCGATCACGTGATGATGCCGCTCGCGCACGTCGAGCGCGGCGACAGGAAGGTGCGCATCGTCATGTCGCGATTCGGCACGCTGCTCAGCAAGTTCATCCTGCCGCCGGGAATGCCCTCCGAACTCGTGAGCATGGACATCGAGTCGGGTGCCAAGCACACCACGGGCAAGCTCGACAACAACGCCATCGTCCACGTGACGAACCTGGCACCGGGGAAGATCAAGGTTGTCGTCAGCGTCGCCGGATTGGCCAAGCCGGTCGTGTCGCTCGACGAGATCGAAGTGAAGCCGGGCCTCGAAGTGACCGATGCGCATGTCACACAGATCGATCTGCGCCAGCGCGTCTACTACCGCACGCTCCACGTGAACGACCCCGATGGCAAACCGATCTCGTACGTGAACGGCCGCGTGGTGGAGGTGTCGGAGGACCATCGGCCGCCCAGGAGAATCGAGGGCCAGGACGGTGTTGTGACCGTCGTCACGACGCAAGCCGGCGTCGACCTCGAAATCAGTGCGCCCGGCTTCGTGACGCAGACCCTGCACGACATCGACAAGGACACCGACGTGGTCCTCGAGCGAACTCCGCGATGAAGCGCGTGCTCGTCGTCGGCGGTCACGATCCGTCGGGGGCGGGCGTCGACGCGGACCGCGAGGCACTGGCGGACCTCGACGTCGAAGTGCTCGCCATCGTCACGGCGCACACCGACCAGGACGCGCGCGGCGTGCGCTCGATCGGTGCCGTCGATGCGAACAAGTGGCTGGATGAAGCGCTCGCGCACGTCGGACGCGGCGTCGACGCGATCAAGTTCGGTCTCTTGCCCGGTGTCGAGCACGTGCGCGCTGCCGTCCGACTCGCGCGCGCGGCACACGCAGCGCACGCTGCTCAGGCCACTCAGGCCACTCAGGCCACTCAGGCCGCGCTCGCTCCTCCTCAAGTCGCTCGCCCAGGGAGCGTGCACAAACTTGATTCCGCGGCGTTCCCGATCGTGCTCGATCCGGTGATCAGCGCGTCGAGCGGTTCGCGCTTTCTCGACGCGGACGCCGTCGAGGCCTTGCGCGGCGAACTCGTGGGCGAGGACGTGATCGTGACGCCCAACATCGCTGAGCTCGCGGAGCTCGCGCGCGTCCCGACGGCGCAACTCGCGTCCTCGATCAGCGAGCGCACGCAGGCAGCACGGATGCTGCTCGGTCTGGGCGCGCGAGCGGTCGTCGCGAAGGGCGGTCACGGCCTCGAGGATCCCGTGCGCGACCTGGTGGTCGAGCGCGACCGCGACGTGGTCCGGATCGAGCACGCGCGCGTCGCGGGCGGGAAGATTCGCGGTTCAGGCTGTCGGTTTGCGTCGCGCCTGGCGGCCCGGATGGGGGAGTCGTGGTCGCTCGAAAAGGCCGCGAAAGACGCCTCGGAGCACGTCTCCGCCGCCATCGCGCGCACGTGCCCCGGGTGAGAGCCGGTCTGGGCCCGCCACTTGCCTTCGCGCGCGCGGGCGCTATCCTTCGACACCCCAAAGGACGCGGCTGTAGCTCAGTGGTAGAGCGCAACCTTGCCAAGGTTGATGTCGAGGGTTCAAGTCCCTTCAGCCGCTCCATTCCTTTCTCGATTGCGGTTCTCGCGCGACCCGATCCCGCGGTTGCGCTGCGTGTCTCCGGACTCCGACGGTTCCGGCATCCGCCGCGAGGACCACGCATCGACGGCCGGTCAACCGTCATTGAGGCGGACACACCGGAGTTCTGCCCCAGCTACCGGTCCTAGCTATCCGTTCGCCCTATTCGGCGACTGCAGATAGCCTGATTCACGCAGCCTGCGCGCGCACGGCTCGCCCGACCATCCCGACCGCACTTCGCGGCCGACGCGCGCGCACGACTCCGCAGACGTCACTCTGCTTCCCGAGTGGCCGAGAGGATCGAGCATGTGTGTGCGCTTCGAGATCCGTTCGAGCGTCGCGTCCTTCAAGAGAGCGCTTCGAACTTCCAGGCCTGCGTCCAGCCTGTGCGTGCGCGCGGCCGCGGCACTCGTGTCGATCATTTTGGTCGCTTCGTCGACGGTGGCATCTCCGCAGTCGATCGAGTTCGAGGCCAATCCCGTCTCGACGTCTTGCTGCGTCTCGCCCTACACGATGCTCGCGGTCGACTTCGACGGTGACGGCGACTTGGATCGCGCAGTGGTTGGTCCCAACAGCGACGGCGTCGAAGTCGCGAGGAACGACGGGACGGGACGATTCGGCGGCGGCGTCTACTACCCCACCGACTTGCTCACATGGGGACTCACCAGCGGCGACTGGGACCACGATGGAAGGCCGGATCTCGCCACCGCGAGCGCCGTCGGCACGTTGACGATCCTCCGCAACCTCGGCAACGGCACGTTCGGTGGAGCGACGAACTATCCGACGAATGCCGTCGGACAGGCATTCGGGTTGACGAGCGCCGATCTGGACGGCGACGGCGATCTCGACATCGCGATGGCCATCTCGGGTCCGACCACGAACAAGGGGCTCGGCATCTTCCTGAATCAGGGGAACGGAACGTTCGTCCTCCAGCCCGGCTACGTCGCGGGAGGGGCTCGATACCAGATCGTCAGTGGTGACTTCGACCACGACGGTGACATCGATCTGGCGTTGACCGGATCGTTCGGGACGACGGTGGCGGTGATGAGCAACGACGGTTCGGCGCACTTCACGCTCGCGAACGTCCTGACGACGCAACCCGGTTCGTTCGCCATGGCTGTCGCGGATCTCGACGGAGACGGAGATCTCGACCTCGCCACCGCCAACCGCGAGAGCAGTTCGATCTCGGTGTTCCAAAACAGCGGAGCCCTCCAGTTCGCTCCGCAAGCGGTGTTCGCCGCGCCCTTCCCGTACGGTCTTGCGGCGGGGGACTTCGACGGCGACGGCGACATCGACCTCGCGAGCATCGCCTACACGGACACGGCAGCGTGCGGCATCACGCTCCTGCGCAACCTCGGAACGGGGCAGTTCACGAGCTCCGTCCAGTATCCAGCCGGACAGAGCATCGCGCTCGTCAGCGCCGACCTCGACGGAGACGGACGGATCGACCTCATGAACGCGACTCTGCACGCCCAGATCGAAACGATCTTCGGCAGCGGGAATGGTTCATTCGCGTCGGTGCCTGGTTATCCATGCGGACCACGTCCGATCGCAGCCGTCGTCGCCAAGATCGACGCCGACCGTCGACTCGACGTCGTGACCGTCGACTCGGGTGACCTGACGATCGACGTGCTCTTCAACCAGGGCGACGGACGGCTCGGCCCGCCGACCGCCTACCCGGCGGCAGCGGGCGTCTCGGGCGTCGCAGTCGGCGACGTCGACGGCGACGGTGATCTGGACATCGTGACTTCGAACACGGCACCGGCGTTCACGCTGCTCCTGAACCAATCGGACGGGACGTTCGTGCCGGCGCCGACGATCACCATTCCGTCCATCAAGCGCTGTGTCGCCTTGGCGGACCTCGACGGAGATCAGGACCTGGATCTCGTCTTCGGCTGTGATGGATTCATCGTCTGGGCCCCGAACCCGGGCAACGGCTCGTTCGGGCCGCCGATCGCGTTCGGCACGGGTGGCAACGTGAAGAGCTTGAAAGCCCGCGACATGAACGCTGACGGACTCGTGGATCTCGTCGAGGCGTGCGTCGACTCCGTGCGGGTCCAATTCAATCAGGGCGGCGGAGTCTTCGGTGCGCCGGTCGTGCTGCCCACGTTCGACGGCACGTACTCGATTGCGCTCGCCGATCTCGACGGAGACGGCGATCTGGACATCGTCGCCTGCGCGACGGATGGGCTGCGCGTGTTCTTGAACAATGGGGGCGGCTCGTTCACTGCGGCTGCGACGCTCTACACGCTGTTGAACGGAAGCTTGGTGTGTGCAGCCGACTTCGATCTCGACGGAGACATCGACCTCGCCGCGGCGGACACTATCGGCCAGAGCATCCAGGTATTCGCCAACGACGGCTCCGGCCACTTCACTCCAGCGCAGACGTTGGCGACCTGGCCAGGGAATCGCTCGATCGAAGCGGCGGATCTCGACGGAGACGGAGATCCCGATCTCGTGACGGCGAACCTGTTGAGCGACAACGTCGCCGTGACGCGCAACACGACTGCGAGCGGCAACAGCCTGTGCTTCGGCGACGGCAGCGGCACACCCTGTCCCTGCGGGAACCCGAGCGCAGTCGGAGCGCACGCCGGATGCCGGAACGGTCTGGGTTCGGCGGGCACGCTGCGCGGCAGCGGATCGGCTCGCCTCGCCGACGACACGCTCGTCCTGAGCGCAGCGGGCATGCCGAATGCCGCCGCGCTCTACTTCCAAGGTGCTTCGAGCTCCATGCCCGCGGCCGTGTTCGGCGACGGACTGCGTTGCGTGGGCGGGACGTTGATCCGGCTCGGCGTCGAGATGAACTCCAACCATGCGTCGAGCTATCCCGTCATGACCGACGCGCGCGTGAGCGTGAAAGGTCAAGTTCACTCACCCGGAGTGCGGTACTACCAGGTGTGGTACCGCGACAACGGCAGCTCGTGCGGTGCCGGGATGTTCAACTTGACGAATGCCTGGCGGGTCGTGTGGTCACCGTGATCGTCGGGCGCGTCTTCTGATCGAAGCCGCCGCGGCCGTTCTCGACACGCACGCGCGCGGTCCGAGCGCGATCACGCAATGACGGCGCTCGACAGCGGGAGTCGTGAAGCGACCCACTGACAGAACAAGCCGGATCACCACCGCAACGTTGCTGCGGCGGAGGAGCGAGAAGGCATCTGACCGGCATCGAGCGTGTGCACGTTCCCTCCGTGCGTGACGACCTCTTCCAGCAGCCGATCGAGGATGTCCCCTTGCTCAGCGGAGTTCGAAACCTCGACCGCTCCGGTCTTCGCGTCCAGCTTGCCGAAGAGATGCCCGTCCTTGGCGAGGAGCAGAGTCTGGATCCTGCCTTCCACTGCCGCTCTGCCCAGCGTCGTCACTTCATCGGTCGCCTTGTCACCGGAGACGGAGTTGTGGTAATCGTCGACGAGTTGCTTGTCCCTTGCATCGAGGCGCGATTGCACCACTGGCCACGAGCGTGCATGCAGTGCACCCAACTGAGCATTGGCAAAGCTGCCGTGGACGATCTCCGGAAGCAGGTGGGCGTAAGAGCAATGCTCCTTGAACATCACGGGGAGCTTGCCGGCACCGCTCACGAGGAGCGGAGCCGACTCATCGGCGAGGTTCACCTTGATCGCGTCGGCGACGGCTCGCACGAACTTGAGCTCGTCCTCGTGACGCGTTGCTTCGAGCTTCCCCTGACCGTGCCAGACCGTGTTCGTGTGTCCGGCGCTCGTCAAGCTGACCACGCGATCGGCGTGTTCGACCCCGACCGCGACGTCGAAGGACGCAGGCAGATCGGGGACGGCGCGCGGAGCCAAGCCGAAGTGATCGCCTTCGAACAAGGCCACTCGATTGTGGGTCAGGTCGAGCAGGAAGAAGCGCGCGTTCGAACGAATGCTCTCCAACAGCCCGCGGACCTGAAAGCGCCGGCTGACCCAGACACCCTCCTTCACGGGTACGTCGCTCTGGTATTGCTCGTGAACCGACTTGGAGCGGAACACCGTCAGGCCTCGAGCCGGTGGCTTCGGAAGCCGGAGCGTGAGCTGATCCAGGAGTGCGTCGGATTCGCGCTTGGGCAACGCAGACAGTGCTTCACGCGCTCGCGACCGTAGACCCTCCCAACGGGCCTGGTCCGCGTCATCGTTCAGCACGGACATCACGATGGTCAGGCAGGTCTCGTCTCGAGGGGACAGCAGACGGCGCAGGTCGTCGAGGGTCGGCGTCTTCATGGGAGTGCCTGGAAGCGAACCGGGAGCACAGCCCGATTTCCTGAAAGAAGTGAGTCGCGGCAAGAGGCCGACGGTGGCCTTCGTCGTCCGTGCCCCCGACTGTATCGGCGCAGAATGATTTCCAGCGACTCGCCCTTGTGCGTAGCGACATCAGATGCAGTACGTAGCGTCTCGCATCGGCGCAGGGGGTAGCTTGGGGTCGGATTGGAAACGAGATCCGTGGCTGGAAGTGGAGTGTCTGACGACGTGACCGTACTCGCACTCAACGCCGGCAGCTCGAGCCTCAAGTTTCGCGTCTTCGGCAACGGACACTGGGCGAGTGCGGCGGAAGCGCAGGCAGCCACGGTTGCGCGCGGAAGCGTGAAGGGGATCGGCGCTCGAGCCGTTCTGGAGATCGAGCACGGCGGGGATCGGTCGGAAGTCGAGTGTGCGTGCAGCGATCATGTCACCGCGCTCGACCACATCCTCGAGAAGTTGTGCGCGCTCGACGTGCTGGGCGACACGCGCCAACTGGCCGTCGGTCACCGCGTCGTTCACGGCGGGACGCACTTCAGCGTGCCGATCTTGGTGACACCGCTCGTGCTGAGCGACCTGCGCTCGCTCTCGGGACTGGCACCGCTCCACAACGGGGCGGCGTGCGACCTCGTTCAACACTGCTTCGATCGATTCGGCTCCGAGGTGCCCTCCGTCGCGGTGTTCGACACTGCGTTCCATGCCGGTCTGCCTGCGCACGCCGCGTACTACGCCATACCTTGGGAGCTGAGCGAGAAGCACGGCATCCGCAGGTTTGGGTTTCACGGCTTGGCGCACCAGTGGATGTGGGAGCGATGGAACGACCTGACCGTTCATCCGTTGGTCCGCGCGCGCCTCATCACTCTTCAACTCGGTCAAGGTTGTTCCACCGCTGCCGTGCTGGGCGGTCGATCGATCGACGTCACGATGGGCTTCACGCCGCTCGAAGGCCTGATGTCGAGCACGCGATCGGGCGACGTCGATCCTGCGGTCGTGTCGTTCCTGGCGGACGTCGAGGGCGTGGACGCAAGCACGGTGACCAGTTGGCTGAACACGCGATCCGGTCTGCTCGGCGTCTCGGGAACCTCCTTCGATCTGCGTGTGTTGCTGGCCGCCGAAGCTCGAGGCGACGAGCGCGCTCACCTGGCGATCGAGATGTTCTGTCACCGCATTCGGAAGTCGATCGGCGCAATGGCCGCCGTCCTGGGCGGGGTCGACGCGATCGTGTTCGCGGGTGGGATCGGGGAGAACTCGCCCGAAGTGCGCGCACGAGTTGCACGCGGAATGGCTTGGTGCGGTGTGGAGATCGACGACGTGCGCAACCAGGCTGCAACCGGCGCGGATCGTCGCATTTCGAGCGATGCGTCCTCCGTCGGAGTCTGGGTGATTCCCGCGCAGGAGGAGATCCTTATCGCGCGCAGCGTCCTCGGACGGTTGCAAGAACATCCCTGACGACGGAATCGTCGTCGTGCGCACGCGGTTCTCTTGGCTCAATTGCGGCGAGGGCTTGCTGCGCGATCCTTGCGCATGGAGGGCAGCAGCCAGAGCCAGCCGAGGCAGGCTGCTCCGGCGCCGACGGCGATCAGGAAATCGCCGAGGTGAAGGGGCGCGAAGCGGAACAAGCGCTGCACAGCCGGCACGAAAAGGATCACGCCGAGCATGGCCAGGGTTCCGCCGATGATGAACCCGAGCGCGCGATTCGGGCCTCGTCTGCTCGTGCGAGTCCGGCTCGTGCTCGCCCGGTTGGCCCACACCATGACCAGGATCGCGACGACCAACGTGGTGAAGGCCAGCGCACGCGCCACTTCGGGTGATTGGCCGCGGCGTGCGTACAGCAGCACGACGACGCACGCCGCCAGGGCCGACGCGCCTTGAAGCGTGGCGAAAGCCAGGCTCCGGGCGGTGAGCAGGGGTTCGCCCCGCGCGCGCGGCGGGCGATCCATGATCCCCGGCTCCGCTTCCTCCGCCTCGAACACGAGCGAGCAAGTCGGATCGATGACCAGCTCGAGGAACGCGAGGTGGGCGGGCAACAGGATCAACGGCAACGCGGGCACGAGCGACTGTCCGAGCGCCAACGCCGCGATCGGAACGTGCACGCCGACGATGAAGACCATCGCGCGACGGATGTTGTCGTGGATCCGGCGTCCCATCCGGATCCCGCCGACGATCGACGCGAACTCGTCGTCCAGGAGCACGAGGCCCGCGGCTTCGCGCGCAACGTCGGTGCCGCGGCCGCCCATCGCGACGCCGACGTGGGCCGCCCGCAGCGCCGGTGCGTCGTTCACGCCGTCGCCGGTCATCGCGACGATTTCGCCGCACGCGACGAACGCGCGCACGATCCGCAGCTTCTGCTCGGGTACCACGCGCGCGAACACGCCCACGCCGCCGATGCGCCGCGCGAGCTCGGCGTCGTCGAGGGTTTCGATCTGGGTGCCGAGGAGGATTGCATCGGCGTTCGGGATTCCGGCTCGGGACGCGATCGCCTGCGCTGTCGCGGGATGGTCGCCCGTGACCATCACGACACGGACGCCCGCGCGCCGACATTCCGCGATCGCAGCCGGCACGCTGGGCCTCAGCGGGTCCTCGAACCCGAGAAGGCCGACGAACTCGAGCACGAGCGAGCGCTGTTCCGCCGGCAGCGCGTGCGCGTCGACTTCGCTGCGCGCGACGGCCAGCACGCGACGACCGGTGCCTGCGATGCGCTCCACCTCGGCGAGCAAACTCTCCCGCGCCGTCCCTTCCATCTTGCACAGGCGCGCGACCGCCTCGGGTGCGCCCTTGCACGCGACCTCGAGGGCTTCCACCCCCGCATGCCGCCAAGCGCGCGTCATCGCCGGCAGCTCGGGCGCCAGCGCGTACTCCCGCACCAGCTCCAGCGCAGTGCCGGCGCGCGCTGCTGGATCGAGCCCTGCGTCGGCGCGCTCGTGGATCGCGCGGTCCATCGGATCGAATCCCTCGCGGCGGCTGGCTAACTCGGCGGTACGCAGGAGCTCCGTCTGCGCCGGCGAGAGCACGCTCGCATCGTCGAGCTGCGTCTCCGCTCCGTCCGCGCACAGCAGGACCAGCGACATCTGGTTCAGCGTCAACGTGCCGGTCTTGTCCGCGCACAATACGGTCGTCTCGCCCAGCGCTTCGACCGCGGGCATGCGACGCGCGAGAACGCCCTGTCGCGAGAGACGCCAGGCGCCGATCGCGAGGTAGATCGCCAGGACGACGCCGAACTCCTCCGGGAGCAGCGACATCGCGGCCGCGATCCCGGCCAGCGAGCCTTCCTTCCACGCGAGCGACGAACCGCCGCGCGTCAGCGCGTAGACGACCGCGATCGCCGCCGAGGTCGCGAAGCCGGCCAGTGCGAACCAGCGCACCAGCCGGCGCATGTCGAGCTGGAGGCGCGTCGGCTCGGGCTTGGCGCTGCGGATGGCTCCGCCGATGCGACCCAGCTCGCTGCGCTGCCCCGTCGCGACCACCTCGGCCAGACCATGACCCGCCGTCACGAGAGTTCCAGCGAACACGGACGCCAGATCGTCGCCGCCCGGCCTCTCCAGAACCTCGGTCGTCGATGACGCGCGCTTCGGCGCCGGCGCCGATTCGCCCGTCAGGAGAGCTTCGTCGACGGAGAGATTGCGCGCGCTCCGCACGATCGCGTCCGCCGGCACGCGGTCACCCTCCACCAGGAGCACGATGTCGCCGCGCACGACGTCGCGTCCGGCCACGCGCACGCGCTTGCCGTCGCGCACGACGAGCGCGCGCGGGCTCGACAGTTCGCGCAACGCGCCCAGCGCGTGCTCGGTTCGCCGTTCCTGCACGATCGTGATGACGATGACGACGACGACGAAACCGACCAGCGTCCACGCATCACGCTGCTCACCGAGGAGGAGGTAGAGGATCCCGGCGATCACGAGCAGGGCGAGCATGGGCTCGCGCACGACGTCGAGCGCGATGTGCAGACCGGTGCGCGGCTTCTCGGAGGCCAGCTCGTTCGGTCCTTCCGTCACGAGTCTGCGTGCGGCTTCGGCGGCACCGAGACCGGGGTGGCCGTCCAGCGCGATGTCAGCCGCCGCGTTCGGCGCAGCCGGACTCGACCGCGCGAGATCTCGATGGGTTCCGTCGTTCATGCTGTCAGTCTCCGTGCACGCGCAGCATCGGGCACGTGCACGTCGCCGTTCAACCGACAGGACGCGAAGTTCGCACGATTCGCTTCGAGGCTACGCACGAGTGCGTACGTCCGCGCTCGCACGATGCATCTATCCTGCAAATGCGTTCGACCCATGCGACCCGAAACCACGAGGACCACCATGAAAGCCGCCGTCTTCACCGGCAAGGGAAAGATCACTCTGCAGGAGAGGCCGGTTCCGGTGCCTGGCGTCGGCGAGGCGCTCCTGCGCGTGACGGCGACGACCCTCTGCGGCACCGACGTGCACATCCTGAGGGGCGAGTACCCCGTGCGTCCAGGTCTGATCGTGGGTCACGAGCCTGTCGGCGTGATCGAGGCGCTCGGTCCGGGTGTCACGGGTTTCCAGATCGGCGCGCGCGCCATCGTCGGTGCGATCACGCCGTGCGGACAGTGCAACGCGTGTTTGAGCGGCACGCATTCGCAGTGTGGAGGCAAGGCGATGGGAGGTTGGCGCCTGGGCAACACGATCGACGGCTGTCAGGCCGAGTACGTCGTGATCCCGCACGCGATGGCGAACCTGGCGCTCGTGCCGGACGGCTTGACCGACGAACAAGTGCTCCTCTGCCCCGACATCATGAGCACGGGGTTCGGCGGAGCGGAGAGCGGGAACATCCGCATCGGCGACGTCGTCGCGGTGTTCGCGCAGGGTCCGATCGGTCTGTGCGCGACAGCCGGCGCGCGCTTGATGGGCGCGTCGCAGATCATCACGGTCGAAGGCGTCGCGAAGCGGATCGCGGTCTCGAGCAGAATGGGCGCCGACGTCGTCGTGAACTTCCACGAGAACGATCCGGTCTCCGCGATCATGGACTTGACGGGCGGACGCGGCGTCGACGTCGCGATCGAAGCACTCGGGACGCAACCCACGTTCGAGAGTTGCCTGCGCGTGCTGCGGCCGGGCGGAACGCTCTCGAGCCTGGGCGTCTACTCGGGCAAGATCACGATGCCGCTCGACGCTTTCGCTGCGGGACTTGGCGATCTCCGTGTGGTGACGACGCTCTGTCCCGGCGGCCGCGAGCGCATGCGTCGCTTGATGAACGTCGTGTCGGCGAAGCGCTTCGATCCGCTCCCGCTGCTGACCCATCGGTTCGGGCTCGATCAGATCGAAGCGGCGTACGACCTCTTCGCGAACCAGAAGGACGGCGTGCTCAAGGTGGTGATCACGCCATGACTCGACTCGCGCTCGGACCGGTCCGCGCGGTTCGCGTGCTCTTGATCACTCGTGCTCACTCGTACCGCGGCCAGTACGTCCAACGACGTATCGCTGCGCACTGCGCGAAACACGATCATCAGTAGGTCGATTCACGCGCGCGTTTCGCGCACGCCCGACGCAAAAACGAATCATCCAAGGAGCCCATCATGACCGCACTGACGACGAACCCCGAACTCATCTCCTCCACGGGACGCAAGACCTTCAACGATCCGGAGCCGATGTCGGAAAGCATCAGCGCCGACGAGCGTGTCCGCCACCTCTACCGGCAAGGCAAGGAGAAAGTGATCGAGGCCGAAGAGAACCTCGAGAGCTACATCCGCGCCCACCCGGTGAAGTCGGTGCTCGTCGTGGGCGGAGTCGGACTGGCAGTCGGCTTCCTCCTCGGCCGCCGTCGCTGATCCCTCCGATCGGCTCCGATCTCGCGTGGACCGGACACCCTCCTCCGGTCCGGCGCGAGCCTGAGGTGCACAGATGATCCAACGCATCGATCCACGATCCGCTCAGCGCTCGGACTCCGACGCCGGGATTCCGCGTGCGAACGCCGATCCTGAGCGCGTGTCCGAGGACAAGAGCGGGACCGAGAAGGACGATCCGCTCGAGAGCGCGATCGTCCACTTGTGCGCGATCGGTGAGAACATGCGGCGCCTCATGGCGCTGCGCGCAGAGCGCCGCCGGTTGCGAGTCCGCAAGCTGATCGTGACCGGGATCTGGCTCACGCTGGTCCTGATCGCGCTGATCCCGCTCGTGATCACCGGTGTGATCCGATTCGTGGGGGGCATGGCACAAGGGTTGGCCTTGCTGTTCGACGGGCGCACGTGGCTGGGGGACCTGACGACGGGTCTCGTGATCCTCGGCGGACTCGCGCTCGCCGTGCTCGCCATTCGTTCCTGGCTGCCGAGCAGAGGACTGCAGAAGAAGGAGGGCGGTCTTGGGATCGACGCGCACTGAGCCTGGTTTTCCCGCAAGCGTGACGAAGCGCAACGACGCCGCACCGCCGCGCACCGAGGAAGAGTGGATCGAGAGCCAGGAAAAAGCGGCTCGCGACAACATCCGGCGCTGCGCGCTGGCCCTCGGTCGCGACATCGCGCGCGCGGCTCGCCTGCCGAGCGGAGTGGGCGAGCATCCGCTCGTGAAGCTCTCGCTCGATCGCGCCGGGGAAGTCCTCGCCAGCGACCTGGTGCTCGACCGGATCGAGTCTTGGGGGGTGTACGCGATGGCTGCTTCGCACGGCGTGAAGCGCACGCGATTCAGCACGGCAGCGCTCGCGATCTTCCAGGCGATCGGCAAGTGAGCCCGACGGTCCGGCCCGTATAGCCGGCGAGCGGCCGGCTACGCACTCGTCCCCGGTTCGCTGCGCACAACCGCGGGTGCGGGAGCGCGAACTCCCCACTACGATCCGGACACAAGGAGACAGCGCCCCTGAGAGAGACCGCCCCAGAGAACCCAGGTGAAGCGGCACTGTTCGGCATCCAGGCGAGATCGCCCAAGACGTAACCGAATGCGCTCCAGCGCGATGCGAGGAACAACCATGAAGTTCGGACACAACATGCGAGAGCAGGAAATCCGGATCGACGCGGGCGGGCCCACGTTGACGGGCGATCTCGTCGTTCCCCGCCGGGCGAACGGCATCATCCTGTTCGCGCACGGCAGCGTGAGCAGCCGCATGAGCGCGCGCAACCGTGCCGTCGCGCGCGCGCTCGAGCAGGCGGGCATGGCGACGATGCTGCTCGATCTCCTGACGCCGCTCGAAGACGAGTGCGAGCGGGCTGGGGCGCTGCTGCGCCTCGACGTGCAGCGCCTCGCGCACCGCTTCTCGTTCGCCATCGACTGGCTCGCGCGCGACGAGCGCACCAGCGATCTGCCGCTCGGGCTCTTCGGCTCGAGCACCGGAGCAGCGGTCGCGTTGATCGCAGCGGCGATGCGTCCGACGCACGTAGGCGCCGTGGTCTCGCGTGGGGGTCGGCCCGACCTCGCCGAAAGCGCGCTCGAGCACGTGAGTTGCCCGACGCGTCTGATCGTCGGCGGGGACGACGATTTGGTGCTGGAGCTCAACCGCAGGGCGCTACGGCGCCTGACGTGCACCAAGGATCTCGTCGTCGTTCCCGGCGCGACGCACTTGTTCGAGGAGCCCGGTGCGCTCGAGGAGGTGGCGCGTATGACGACAGAGTGGTTCGCGAAGTACCCCTGCCGCGTCGGCCGCTTCGCTTCCGATCCGGGCGAGGATTTCGACCGCCAGAGCTTGGGCTTCCGCGTATTCGCCGCGCCCGTTCGCGCGCGTCCAACCCTGGTGGTGCAACAACCGGAGATCTTGTTTCCGCGGCACGATCCGCCGACTCGCACACCGCAAGAGCAACCGGCCTGGATCGAGACTCCGACGATGCCCTCCTCGCCCGATCCGCGTCCCGCTCCGGCGTTGCCCGAATTCGAGCCGTACCGCGGACGCCGCTGAGGAGCGCGAGCGCCCGTGTCTTCGCGCGTGAGGTGAACGCGGCGGCGACGCTCTTCGCCGGCCGGGTCACCCAGCGCCGAGTAGCGCTGCGATACCGACTCGATCCCTTGCGCCTACGCAGTGATACGTAGGGACAGGATCAGGCCGGCCGTCTACTCTCGACCATGACGCTGTACGACAGTTCGTCACGACACTCCGTCCTGACGCGGACTGCAGAAAAGCTCGGAGCACAACTCTTGCCAACGCCCTCGGTTCCCGGATGGACGCGGTGCGGCGTCGACGTCATGGACGCGATCCATCAGCGTCGCGCAGTGCGCGCCTACTCGAATCGTGCAGTGCAACCCGACGTGGTTCGCACGCTGATCCGGGCGGCGATCCGCGCTCCGAGCACCGTGAACCAGCAGCCGTGGGCCTTCGTCGTGATCCAGGACATCGTGCTCCTGCGCCGTCTCTCGGACAGAGCCAAGGAGTTGTCGATCGCGGCTCTGCGACCGGGCACGCCGATGTGGACGCACCGCTCGATCCTCGCCGATCGTGCGTTCAACGTTTTCTACGACGGGAGCACGCTCATCGCGATCTGCGCGCACGCCGGACCCTCGTGGCCCGCGAACGAGGACTGCTGCTTGGCGGCACAGAACCTCATGCTCGCCGCGCACGGTCTCGGCCTCGGCACGTGTCCCATCGGCTTCGCGCGTGAAGCGCTGAACGAGCCCGCTGCCAAACACGAGCTTCGCATCCCCGACGACCATGCGGTGGTCATGCCGATCCTCGTCGGCTATCCACGCGAGATGCCGCCGCTGATGCCTCGCGACGACCCGCGCATCTTGAGCTGGACCAACCCCACCTGATCGATCGTCCTACGAACCGGAGCCAAGGCCATGAGTCGATTTCCCCTCGACGTCAAGAGCTACATGTCGACCGTGCTGGTCGTGATCAGCCCGGTGCAACCGCTCTCGGAGGCGATCCGCCTCATGCGCCTCCACGGCGTGCGCCACCTCCCTGTCCTGAAGAAGAACAAGGTCGTCGGCGTGCTCAGTCAGCGCGACGTCTACAGGATGCAGAGCATCGATCACAGCTCGCCGAGCGAGGTCCAGGTCTCCGAGGCCATGACCGCCGATCCGTACACGGTCGAGCCGGACGAGCCCATCGACCGCGTCAGCCGCGAGATGGCGCGGCGCAAGATCGGCACGGCGCTGATCACGCACGGCGATCGGCTCCTGGGCATGTTCACCGGTTCCGATGCGCTGCTCGCGCTTGCGGCCCTGGTGGAGGACGGCGATATTCCCGACGAGCCGGACGAGCGCGATGGCGTCGCGCCGCCGTCCCGCGCGACGGCGCGCTCCAAGCGCGCCGCGAGGAAGGGGTCGACGTCGGCGGCGTCGACGAGGGCGAAGACCGCGCCGAATTCCGCGCGCAAGAAAGTGCGGCGGAACGAACCGGGGGCACGCAGCGTCGGATCCGTGCGCCAGCCTCGGTAGCGGTTCCCGTGGAGACGCGCGCCGCGCGCGCCGTGGATCGAGGCTACGCACTCTGGCCCCCTCGGGTACGAAGGTCGCCGCAGAGCGCAGCTCTCGACGCACGCCTAACCTGACTTTCGTTCCTCTCGACCTGCGGTTCCGCGGCTTTTTCCGAGCCGACCCGATGGCGCGAGGGAAGGAGCGAAACCATGAGCGAGAAACCCGACCCCGCAGTCCACCTGCCGCGCAACATCCTGGTGGCGGTCGACGCCGGGACCCTTTCCGATCACGCGATCCTCGCAGCGGTCGATCTTGCGCAGCGTCTCGATGCGCGGCTCGAGCTGGTGCACGCGTTCGGATCTTCGGGCCTCGCCTGGACCCTCCTCCCCGATCCGCGCACTGTCTCCGAGCGGACCGACGAGCTCACGCGCGCCACCCGCTGCGTCGTCGACCACGTCGGCGACGTACTCGGCCCGAAGCACGGCGGACGGTTGCGGGCCGAGGACATCACGCGCGTCGTGACCGGTCGTCCGGCAAAGGTCGTGCTCGACCGCGCGCGCGAGATCTCGGCCGACCTGATCGTGCTCGGCGAGATGCGGCGCCGCCCGTGGGTCGACTTTGGCAGCACCGCACGCGCGATCCTCGCCAAGTCCACATGCGCAGTCTGGGTCCAGCCCGGCCCTGCGAAGCCGATCCATCGCATCCTCGTGGCGGTCGACCTCTCCGACGAGAGCCTCATCGCGCTGGCCACGGCTTGCGAGATGGCGTCCCGCCTGCACGCCACGGTCACCGCGGTGCACGTGTTCGATCTGGCCACGCTCGCTGCCGTTCCATGGGATGGCTACGTGATGCTCACCGACATCGAAGCGTTCCGCGTGGCGTCCTCGGAGGAGTTCGAGAAGGCGATGAACGCGTTCGACTGGCGCGGCGTCGAGCACGAGACGTTCTCCACCGAGGGCCTCCCTGCCGACGGGATCCTCGAGCGATCGAGTGACGTCGATCTCGTGCTCATGGGCACGCACGGACGGACGGGCTTCGCGTCGGCCGTACTCGGAAGCGTGGCTTACCAGGTCCTCAAGCAAGCGACGCGACCGGTGATGGTCGTGCGCAAGCCGGGACGCAAGTTCGAAACTTGATGCAACCGGAGAGAACCCTCATGAACGAAATCAAAGCGATCCAAGCGTCCGACATCATGCAGACCCGCGTCGTGACCTTCAGTCCCTCGACGCCCATCGAAGAAGCAGTGCAGACATTCGAGGATCAACGCATCAGCGGCGCGCCCGTCGTGGACGAGCGTGGGCGTCTCGTGGGCATGCTCTCCCTCTCCGACATCGCTCGTCCGGACCACGTCAAGTCGGGACGAACGACGGCCGAAGGAAACGCGATGGCGCTGACCGCGCCCGATGACGACAGCCTCGACAACGAGCGGGACGAGGAAGAAGTGATCCTCTCGATGTACGACTACGACGCGGGGTTGCGCGATCGTCCGACGGTCGGCGACTGGATGAGCTCTCAGCCCATCTGCGTCGGTCCCGAATGGACGCTGCCCCGCATCTGCCGATTGATGGTGAAGGAGCGCATCCATCGCGTCCCCGTCGTCCACGCGCACGAGCTGAAGGGCATCATCAGCACGTTCGACGTCGTGCGCTGCGTCGCGGGCAAAGCTCAGCAGAGCATGACGAAGTGACGACCGACGCGGCCGATCCGCGTCGTTCCTACGAACTTCTTCCGCTCGTGCTACGCCCTTCCAGGCGGCGCACAACGAGCGCGAAACGTCGACAATTGGAACAGACGGGCCACCTCTCGCCGAACGTGCGGCGCACGTGACCCTCTCTCTCGACCCCGAGCAAGGAGACGAACATGGGAACGACGACGATCAAGACGGACGCCGACATCAAGCGCGACGTCCTGCAGGAGCTGAAGTGGGATCAACGCGTCGACGAGACGGAAATCGGCGTGCATGCCAAGACCGGCATCGTGACGCTCACCGGCAGCGTCCCGAGCTACGCCAAGAAGATGGCTGCGGTCGATGCCGCCCACCGCGTGCCCGGCGTCCTCGACATCGTGAACGAGCTGGAAGTGCGCATCCTCGCGGTCTGGGAGAGGTCCGACGCCGACATCGCTCACATGGTGCGCAACGCCCTCATCTGGGATGCGTTCGCCCCCGACGAAGCGATCAAGTCGACGGTGTCCAAGGGCTGGGTCACGCTCGAGGGCGAGGTCGCTCACCTGTACGAGAGCGCCGACGCCGCACGGGTCGTCGAAAGCCTGCACAGCGTTCGCGGCGTCACCAACCACCTGACCGTGAAGTCCGCGCCGGTCGATCCGTCCCGCTTGCGCGGCTCGATCGAGGCCGCGCTGAAGCGCCAGTCGGAGCGTGAAGCACAGCACATCGACATCAAGGTGAAGGACGGCGTCGTCACCCTGTGCGGCACGGTGCACTCCTGGACCGAGAAGGACGCGATCGGACAGTTGGCGCGCCACGCACCGGGCGTGCGAAGCCTGCAGAACGAACTGATCGTCGACGCCTTCGGCTGATGATTGCTTCGCGACGCGCCCTTTGCCGCGGCGGAGGGCGCGACTCGGTGACCGATGTCCGCACGCGAAGAAAGACGAGCGTCCATGAACACGTCACGATCACTGTCCCATGTCAACGAGCGATCTTTTCGCTGGATCCATGGCATCGCCTATCCGCTGGTGCTTGCGTGGGCGCTCTTCTGGGCCACGTTCGTGGTGCTCAGCAGCGCGAGCGAGGGGCTCACGTCGTTCCCGTACGCCGTGTTCTTCCTCATCGTCCTTGCGGGCACCGTGATCGTGGTACGGCGCAGCTTCTTCGCCGGCGCGCTCCTGCTTCTCGCCATCGGCACCTTCTCGTTGATCTTCTTCTCGAGCTCGTCCGCGCACCTGTGGTTCGCAGGCCCCCCGTTCCTCCTGGGAATGCTGTTCCTGTTGCCGGCCCGGTCGCGGGTACGTCACTTCTAGCGACGCGCAGATCGGTCGTGGGCTGGGAGAGTGCGTCGGATTCGTCGGCTTCTCTGGGCGCATGTATCCTCTGAGGTTGACCCTGCCCCGGCGCGGGGTTCCGTGGACCGGGTTCGGCCCACCCCGATTGACTCCTCATTCGACCAACGAGATTCGCCTGCGCGCCGCCATCGATGCGGCACCTTCCGGAATGGTCATGGTCGACGCAGAGGGGCGCATCGTCCTCGCCAACCGCCAAGTCGAAGTCTTGTTCGGCTACTCGCGTGAGGAGCTGCTCGGTCATCCCGTCGAGCTGCTGATTCCCGAGCCGTTGCGCGCCGGGCACGTGCAGCAGCGCGCGGACTTCTATCGCGAGCCGCGCGTCCGCTCGATGGGAGCGGGACGTGATCTGTTCGGCCGGCGGAAGAACGGCACGCCGATTCCCGTGCAGATCGCGCTGACCCCCGTCGTCACCGACGAAGGCCTGTTCGTCGTCGGCGCGATCGTGGACCTCAGCGCGCGCAAGCGGGCCGAAGCGCGCTTTCGCGTGGCGGTCGAATCGTCGCCCAACGGCATGCTGATGATCGACCGCGAGGGGAAGATCGAACTCGTCAACCGCGAGATCGAGCGCATGTTCGGCTGGACGCGCGCCGAGCTTCTGGGCAACACGATCGAGATGCTGGTGCCCGAGCGCTTCCGTTTCGAGCACCCCGCCGAGAGGAAGGCGTTCTTCGCCAAGCCGCAAGCGCGTTCGATGGGCATCGGTCGCGATCTGTTCGGCGTGCGCAAGGACGGCACCGAGATCCCGCTCGAGATCGGCCTCAACCCGATCGAGACCGAGGAAGGGCTCTTCGTCCTCGGGTCGGTCGTCGACATCAGTGCGCGCAAGCGGGCCGAGCAGGATCACACGCGCCTCGAGGAACAACTGCGCCAGGCGCACAAGATGGAAGCGATCGGCCGATTGGCGAGCGGCATCGCGCACGACTTCAACAACGTGCTCATGGGGATCATCGGGTGCGCCGAGCTCGCCGTGCACGAGCTGCCGCCCGGAGATCCGGTCGCGTCGATCGTCGGCGACATGCGCAGCGCGGCTGAGCGCGGTGCTTCGCTCACGCGCGACCTCCTGAACTTCAGTCGCAAGAAACCGGTCGAAACCGTGCCGACGGAGCTCAACGCGGTCGTGCGCGTCGCCGAGCGCATGCTGCGTCAGATGATCGGCGAGGACATCGCGCTCGTCGTCGAGCTCTGTGCGTCGGGAGGACCCATCCTCGGTAACCCGACGCACTTGGAGCACATCCTCTTGAACCTGGCGGTCAACGCGCGCGATGCGATGCCGGAAGGCGGCCGCCTCCGCATCGCGACCAGGGACGTCGATCTCGCAGAGCCGCTCGCGACGCGCGGCCGACAACTGCCTGCCGGGAAGTACGTGACGCTCGAGGTCGAGGACTCGGGCACCGGCATGGACGACACGACGAAGGAGCGTGTTTTCGAGCCTTTTTTCACGACCAAGGAGCTCGGAAACGGCACGGGCCTCGGGCTGTACACGGTGTATTCGATCGTCGATCAGCTCCAAGGTGGGATCGACCTAGAGACGAGCCTCAGCGGTGGAACGCGTTTCACGCTCCATTTCCCGGCGCTTGCATCACTCGGCGACGTGCCCGTGCGCGCTACCCCCGGCGTGCGGTACGCAGCCGTGCCCAGCCAGGCGCGCATCCTCGTCGTCGAGGACGAGAGGTTGATCCGTACGACGCTCCGTCAGCTACTGAAACGCATGGAGTACGAAGTCATCGTCGCCGAGGATGCCGCCGGCGCGGTCGCGACATCGCGCGACTTCCAGGGGCACATCGATCTTCTGCTCTCGGACATGGTGCTGCCGGACTCGAGCGGAGCGGCGATCGCGGAGCTGTTGATCCAGGAACGACCGGGCATCAAGGTGCTCTTCATGTCCGCGTACCCGGCCGAGCTCCTGGTCCAGCAGGGTCGCATCGCACCGGGCACGCGCACGCTCGAGAAGCCGTTCAACGAGCAGACGCTCGAGCGCGAAGTGCGAACCGCGCTGGAGACTACGACCGCCGCGGAAGCCGACGCCGCGCCGATCTCTTGACCAGGCGGCGTAGCGAAACGGCGCGCTCCTACGCACGGGTTCGCCATCTCCCTACGGCTCCCGGCGTATCGCCCCGGCCCTCCACAAGATCGAGAATGACGTGCGTTCCGATCAGGCTCGCAGCTCGAGGCTGCGCCGATCGGGACTCGCGGACCGCATCTGCGGACCCGACCACCGCAAGCTCTCGAACGAGGAGACGATCATGAACAAGAAGCTCGTCAGCGCCATCGGCGCCATCGCAGTCCTGGCCGGCGCGGCCTTGGCTTTCCAGTTCTCCGGCGCGTCCAAGATGGACGAAAACCTCATCGCCTCGCGACTCGAAGGCCGCTGGGCGATCGATTCGGCGATCACGGACCGGCTCGAAGCACCGCGCGGGTTCGTGCCGCCGCGCGGCTTCGAGTTCAACAAGGACGACACCATCCTGAAGAAGCTCATCGGGGTGTACCCGAGGTTCAGCAGCGAGACGATCTTCCTCGCAGGAACCGCGCACGTTGGCACCGAGAGCCACTGGTTCGTGCTCACGAACGACAAGGGCAACGCCCACCTCGTGCTCTTCACACCGACCACCGAAGGCCTGACCGTCGAGCCGCACTACTACAACATCAACATGGCCTTGTCGCGCGACAAGATGAACGACCTTCTGTTCATCGGCGGCGATATCGCGCGCGAGTCCGCGGCGGCCTACAGCCGTCTCCTCAAGTGAGGGTCCGACGCCGCGTCGCCACGCGGTGTCGACCGTGACTTCGAGTCCGGGGTGGACGTCGCAATACCGACGTTCACCCCCTGATCTACGAACGGAGTGCAGCCATGAAGCCCACGATCTGGAGACTGGCACCGACCCTGACTTTGGTCCTTTCCGTGACGGCCCTGACGACGTGCATGTACGTCTCGGCGCATGAGACCCGCGCACGATGGGAAGAAGTGGGAACGTCCTGGATCGCGGCACGCGGGGACAGCATCTGCGGTCTTGACGATCCTCGGCTGCTGAGCCACCCGGCGCGCGTCGACTACACCCGTGTCCTCGACAGCACTCCCGAGATGAAGAAGATGCAGCACGACGGCATCGACCCCGCGTCGCCCGCGGGAATCCAGCTCAAGACGCAAGCCGTCGATCGGGTCCGGACTGCTGCTGAAAAGGCGCGTCTCGCCGGTGGATACTGCAGCGTCTGGAAGCGCATCAGCCACCGCGACGGTCGCGAAGTACCCGACCTGACCGTGCAGGTGATCGCACTCCTGTGATGAGGACCGTCGGTCGTCGCCAGGACGAGCGGCAAGCCGCACGCCCTGGCGATGCCGCATTCACGGGTCGGCGATTCCTTCCTTTCGGTGCCATGCAGATCTGCTCCTGACGGTTGATGTTGACCAGCGGCACTCGAGCCCGGATAGACTCCTCGTGCGGTTCACGTGGACGGGTTGACTGACAAGGTGGACGACGAGACGAGCCGGGGCGCGAACCCCAAGCAAGAGCTTGATCGATTGAGGCTTCGCATCGCGGAGCTCGAGATGCGCTTGGCCGCCACTCGCGGCGTGTCCAGAGTCGATCCGGATCAGCCCGGCTGGAGT
The DNA here is from genome assembly GCA_038330085.1 of Planctomycetota bacterium. GTDB lineage: Bacteria > Planctomycetota > UBA1135 > UBA1135 > JAEUIA01. Next base: position 25,323 of record JBBQNP010000028.1, read on the forward strand.
CAGGCGCGCGCTCAAGCCACGTTGGCCTCGATGCTCGATCCGATGATCTCCATCGACGACATGGGGACGATCCAGGCGGCCAGCGATTCGGTCGAGCGCGTGTTCGGCTACCGACCTCGCGAGCTCCTGGGACAGAACATCAAGGTCCTCTTGCCCGAGCCGCATCGCTCGGGCCACGACGGATACCTGGAGCGCTATCGGCGGACGGGCGAGGCAGGCATCATCGGCCGGACGCGCGAGTTCGACGTGGTGTGCAAGGACGGTCGCACGATCGTGTGCGCTCTCTCCGTTTCGCGAGCGGACCCCGGCGACGGCTCGGCGGTTTTCACGGGCACGTTCCGCGACGTCACCGAGCTCAAGCGAACAGCTCAAGCGCTGATGGAGAGCGAACGTCGCTTCCGCGGCGTCTTCGATCAGGCGATCCAGTTCATCGGGCTGCTCGAACCCGACGGCCGCGTGGTCGAAGTCAACCGTGCCGCGCTGGAGTTCGTGCGCGCCACGCGCGAAGAAGTGGTGGGGCGGCAGTTCTGGGACACGCCCTGGTGGTCGCATTCCGCGGAGGAGAGAGAGCGCCTCAGGCGGGCCGTCGCAGCAGCAGCTTTGGGCGAGACCGTGCGCTTCGAGACACAGCACACGTCGGCCCTTGGAAACGTGCACGAAGTGGACTTTTCGCTGAAGCCCGTGAAGGCCGAGTCCGGCGAAGTCGTGCTCCTGCTCCCCGAGGGACACGACATCAGCGAGCTCAAGCGCGCTCAGCGGACCGAAACCGCCATGCTGCGCGCGTTCGCGACGATAGGGGAATCCGCTGCGCTGCTCGCGCACGAGATCAAGAACCCGATCACGGCCGTGAACCTCGCACTGCGCGCCGTCGCGGATCAGCTCGGCGAGGAGCATCACGTGGTGCTCGAGGACCTGATCACGCGCATGCAGCGCATCGAGCAGATGATGCGTCGCACGCTTTCCTTCGCGAAGCCGATCCACCTGCGTGAGAGCGAGTGCGACGCGCACGAGCTCTTCCTCGCCACCCTCTGTCTGTTGCGTCCTGAGATCGAGCGCACCGGCACCAACGCCGAATCGCGGAGCGAACGGGGCAAGGTGAAGTTCCGCGCCGATTCCGCGCTCATCCAGGACGTCCTCACGAACCTGGTGACGAACGGCATCGAGGCGAAAGGGGAGGGAGCGCACGTCGTGCTGCTCGCCGAGTTGGAACGCGGCGGTTCCATCCTGCTCGCGGTCGAGGACGACGGTCCCGGCGTGCCCGAGTCGCTGCGTGACTCGTTGTTCAAGCCCTTCGTCTCCACGAAGAGCAAGGGCAACGGCCTCGGTCTCGCCATCTGCCGCAAGATCGTCGAGGAGCACGGAGGTACGCTCGATCTCGCCCGCAGCGGGGCGAAGGGCACGCGCTTCGAAATCCATTTGCCTGCACAGAGGAGGATCGATTGACCACTGGTTCGGATTCCGAACGCGCCATCCGCGTCTACCTCGTCGACGACCAGGCGATGATCCGCGCGGGGTTCCGCAGCATGCTCGCGCGCGACGGGCGGTTCGAGGTCGCGGGCGAAAATGGTGATCCGCGCAAGGCGGTGGAAGCGATCGAGAAGCTGCGCCCTGACATCGTGCTCCTCGACATCTCGATGCCGGGTCTCTCGGGGATCGATGCAGTGCCTTTGATCCGCAAGGTCCAGCCGAAGGTGAAGATCGTCATGTTGACGCACCACGAGGGCGAGACCTTCGTCGATCAGGCTCTGCGTGCGGGTGCCGACGGCTATCTGTCGAAGGACTCCGATCCGGCCGAGTTGATCCTCGCGCTCCAATCCGTGCACGCCGACAAGATGTACCTGTCTCCGCGCGTCGCGGGCAGCTTGCTCCAGCGCGGTCGACGAGCGGGTCCCGAGGCTCCGGCCGCCGCGGGACGACTCACAACTTTGACGTCTCGCGAGCGCGAGGTCTTCCAACTCCTGGCCGTCGGCAAGAGCAACAAGGAAATCGCGCACGCGCTCAAGATCACGTTGGGTACCACCAAGAAGCACCGCGAGAACCTGCAGCGCAAGCTCGACTGCCATTCGGCGGCCGAAATGGCGCTCCTCGCGATCAAGGAAGGCCTGATCGAGTCGTGAGCGCGCGAGCCCGCGCGGATCCGGTTGCGTAGGGGGACTGCGTTCCAGCGACGCGACCGTCACTTCACCGGCGCCGTCGGCAGGCCCAGGATCACGGGCCCACGGCAGCTTCTGGCGACAACTTGCGTCGGAGCATTCCGCCCCAAACGGCGCGCGTCTACGCACTTCGACCCATCCGCACTACGACCCTCGTCGCATGGCCCACCCCCCGGGTCGGCGGCGATCCTTGGTTGCTTGAGCACTCCCCAGCAATTGGCTTCGCCTCGCCTCGCGTCGTCCGGCGACGCCGGCACGTGCGCGCAGCGTGTGCAAATCGGGAGGAACAAGAGCATGATCATCCCGGTCGAGTTCGATCGTCCCACAGGTTGGCGCGCACTTGCGCACGTCCACCTCGACCGACGCGTCGCGTCGCGGATATCGCTCGTTGCGGCGGTTCAACAAGTGCGCACAGGAGGATGAACATGAGAGTTCAGTCGATCGGAAATCTATTTGGCTCGCGGGTCGTGTGGTCACTGCTCGCCATGCTCGGCTTCCTCGGCCTCGTGGTCGCGCAAGCTCAAGCTCCAGCGAAACCCGCCGCCGTCAAGACCAACCGCTTCATCGGCGCGGACGCGTGCAAGAACTGCCACTCGTCGCAGGCCACCGGAGACCAGCACGGCACGTGGCGGAAGACGGAGCACGCGAAAGCGTTCGTCACGCTCGGCACCGACAAGGCCAAGGCCTTCGGGAAGGAAAGGGGCGTCGATGATCCGCAGACGAGCGACAAGTGCCTGAAGTGCCACGAGACGGCCTTCGGTGTGCCCGCCGATCAGATCAAGAAGAGCTTCGACCTGAAGGGCGGGGTGCAGTGCGAATCGTGTCACGGCCCGGGCGAGCAGCACTTCAAGGCGCGTTTCGCCGCCGCGGCGAAAGCCGATGAGGGCTTCGGCGACGACAAGACCAAGGTCGCCGCGTACCAGGCGGTCCCGGCCGGCGAGATCATCGTCAAGCCGGAACAGAAGACCTGCCTCGCTTGCCACAACGACGAGAGCCCGACGTTCAAGCCCTTCTGCTACTACGAGCGCGTCGACAAGATCCGCCACGATGATCCGCGCAAGCCGCGCGTCAAGGAGGAAGAGCTCACCTGCGGTTGCGGCGAGAAGTGTGCGTGCGTGCACGGCTGCGAGGAAGGCAAGTGCGCCGTCAAGGTCAAGGACCTCAAGAAGGAAGCGAAGTAGCGGAACGCCGTTGTCCGTCCGCCGACAGACGGACCGCTTCGCCAAAACCACGAGAACCCGATGAGAATGGTGCTGATCCTGACGGTTCTCGTGGTGCTGATCGCCGGTGCGGCGTCGGCTTGGACCGGTCTCCGTGCGCGTCCGCGAGCGATCGTGCAACCGATCGCGTTCAACCACGCTCGGCACGTGCAGGAGGAACTCGGTTGTCTCGATTGCCACAAGACAGCCGATACGAGTCCGCACGCGGGAACTCCGCGCATCGTGACGTGCATGCTCTGCCACGCCGAAGCGAAAGGCGTTCACCCCGATGAGGCGAAGATACGCGCGTTCGCCGAGCGCGGCGAGCAGATCCCCTGGGTGCAGGTGAACCGCATGCCTGGTCACGTGTACTTCAGCCACGCGATGCACGTGAAGATCGGAGCGATGGAGTGCTCGGCGTGCCACGGGGACATGGCGGCGGCGACTGAACCGGTTGCGATCTCGCAAGTCGAGAACATGACCATGTCGCGCTGCATGAGTTGTCACAGCGAGCGCGGGGCCAGCAACGACTGCCTCGCTTGCCACAAATGAAGCCCGCCAAAAGCGACGTACGACCGAACGGATCCGCCATCGATCGGCGCGACCTGCTCAAGGGCCTTGGTCTCGGCGTCGCGAGCGCAGGCATGCTGGCCGGTTGCGCTCACGAGGAGGACCCGTTCGCGCTCGAGAAGCCGCCGGTTCCCGGTGCCGACGCGTGGACGAAGGGCGAAGAGCGCGTGATCTCGAGCGCCTGTGGACAATGTCCGGCCGGTTGCGGCGTGCGCGTGCGCGTGGTCGAGGGTCGCGCCGTGAGGATCGAAGGCAACCCCGACTGCGCTGTGAACCGCGGAGGCATCGGACCGCGCGGGCTCAGCGGACCGCAGGTCCTCTACGATCCGGACCGCATTCGCACACCGCTTCGCAGGGTCGGTCCGCGCGGCGATGCGCACTTCGAGCCGATCACGTGGGACGATGCGTTGGCGCTGGTCGCGACGCGCTTGCGCGATCTGCGGACGAAGGGCGAGGCGCACCGTGCCGCCGTCGTGTGCGGACGCGAGCGCGGGTTGATGCTCGAGCTGTGGCAGCGCTTCGCCGCCGCGTACGGCACGCCCAACCTCGTCGACGGTATGTGCACCGAGAGCGGACCGATCGCCGATGCGATGTACTGGATGCAGGGCGTGCGCGACGTGCCGGCTCACGACTGGAGCCGCACGCGCTATGTGCTCAGCTTGGGATCGGGCGTGCTCGAGTCGTCGTGCCAACTTGTGGCCTTCGCGCGCGCACAGTCCTCCATGCGCCGCGGACAAGCGGGCGCGCGCGCGAAGATCGTGCACGCGGGCGTGGCCCTCTCGCGCACCGCGATGAACGCGGACGAGTGGATCCCGATCCAGCCGGGCACGCACGCCGCGCTGGCGTTGGGCATTGCTCACGTGCTCGTGCGCGAGAACCTCCACGATCAGGACTTCGTGCGCGACCACGTGTCCGGGTTCGAGCCGTGGAAGGACGCGCAAGGTGGCGAGCACGCGGGCTTCCGTTCCGTGCTTTTGGAGTTCACGCCCGAGAAGATCGAGAGCACGTACGGCATCCAGGCCGCGGTCGTCGAGCGAATCGCGCGCGACATGGCTGCCGACCGGCCCTGCTTTGCGATCACCGGTCCCGAGGCGGTGCTGGGCTCCAACGGGTTGCGCACGGCGATGGCAGTGCACGCGCTCAACGCACTTCTCGGCGCGATCGACAGGCCGGGCGGACTGCTCGTGCAGCGCGCGGCGCCGCTCGCGGAATGGCCCGAAGTCGAGCCCGACGAAGCGGCGCAGACGGCTCGCGCGCGCGAGCGTGTCGACGGAGCGGGCACGCGCTTCCCGCTCGCGAGCGCCGTGCTCGACGCGCTGCCCGAAGCGATCCTGGCCGAGCGACCGTATGCGCTCGACACGCTGCTCCTGTACTACGCCAACCCGCTCTACTCGCGGCCCGACCCGGACCGCTGGCGCAAGGCGTTGTCGCGCGTACCGTTCATCGTGTCGTTCTCGCCGTTCCTCGACGAGACCGCGAGCGAAGTCGCGGACCTCGTACTGCCGGACCACTCGTACCTCGAGCGCTGGGAAGACGCCGCGCCCGCGCCGAGCATCGGTCTCGCGGTGTTCGGCGTGCGCCAGCCCGTCGTCGAGCCGCTGTATGCCACGCGCTCGACCGGTGACGTCGTCATCGCGCTCGCCAAGGCGATCGGCGAACCGCTGGAGGAAGCGTTCGCGTTCGAGGACTTCAAGGACGCGATGAAGAAGCGCGTCGTCGGGATCTTCGGCGCGAAGCGCGGATCGATCGTCGAAGAGAAGGGCAGCGAGTTCCTCAAGCGTTTGTATGCCACCGGCTACTGGAACGACGACGCGTACACGTTCGGGAGCTGGACCGATTCGCTGCGGACGAGCTCGGGCAAGCTCGAGCTGTCTTCGCAGGCGATGGGACAGAAGCTGTCGGAGTTCGCGCGCGCGTCGGGTCGGCCGGTTGGCGAAGTGCTCTCCGCGCACGGTCTACCCGCCGACCTTGATCGCGCTTGCATGCCGGGCCACGACGCGCCGGCGTGGCAGGCAGCGCCGCGCAACGGTGACATGTCCGGACCTTCTCTCGAGCTCGTGCTGCACAAGCCCAACAGCTATCCGGTCGGCGGGGGAGCCAACCAACCGTGGCTCATCGAGCTCACGCCCTGGACAGGTCGTCGCACGCGCGTGACGGAAGCGGAGCTCCACCCTGACACGGCGCGCGACGCAGGCGTCGTCGACGGCGATCGCATCGAGGTCGCGAGCACGGTCGGCCGCATCGAGGTTCTCGCGCGCGTCACGAAGGGCGTGCTGCCGGGAATCGTGCGCATCCCGCAAGGCGGAGGTCACACCGCATTCGGGCGCTTCGCGCGCGGATGGGGAGCGAACGTGATGCGCATCGTGGTCGCTTCGCCACAGAGCTCGCTGTCCGGCGTACCGACCCTGTGCGGAACGCGCGTCAACATCCGCAGGGTGCAAGCATGAGCAACTTCGGAAAGGCTTCTCGACGGAGCGTGCTCGGAGCGCTCGCGATGATCGGTGCCGGTGCAGCAGCGCTCGCGTTCGCGCCGATCCGCCGCGTGCGCATGGCGGTCGACGACGTGAGACGCAAGGGTCGCGGCAAGCACTGGTGGGGGATGGCGATCGACCTCGACCTGTGCACGTCGTGCGGCGCGTGCGTCGTCGCGTGCAAGAGCGAGAACAACGTTCCGCCGACGGGCACGGAGCCCGAGCACGCCGGCACCGCGATCGCGTGGATGAACCTCGTGCCGCGCGACGGCGCGCCGGCGGGTGAGCCCACCGAGATCCTGCCGATGCCGTGCATGCACTGCGAGAACCCGCCGTGCATCAAGGTCTGTCCGGTCAACGCGACGTACCAGAACGACGAAGGCCTCGTCGCGATGGTCTACGACCGCTGCATCGGCTGCAGGTACTGCGAGATCGCCTGTCCGTACTCGGTGCGCTTCTTCAACTGGACGGAGCCCGGCTGGACCGAAGAGCACAAGAACCTGCTCAACCCCGACGTGTCGACGCGTCCGGAAGGCGTCGTCGAGAAGTGCTCGTTCTGCAGCCAACGTCTGCGCAAGTCGAAGGAGCAGGCACGCCTCGAAGGACGCGGGCTCGTCGACGGCGAGCTGCAGAAGCTCACCGCTTGCGCGCAAGCCTGCCCTGCCGAAGCGATCGTGTTCGGCGACCTCGCCGACGAGCACAGCCGCGTGTCACGATTGTCGCGCAGCCCGCGTGTCTTCCGCCTGCTCGAGCACCTGGGCGCGCGTCCCAAGGTCTTCTACCTGGCGCGCGATCGGAGGGAGAGTTGAGCGACCTCGCCAAGCTCGGATCCGCTCGACCGTCCGTTCGCATGGGCGCGGGCACGGTGCTCGTAGCACTGCTGGCGTGCGCCGTCGTCGCGCTCGGAATCTACGGCTACGCGCAGCAGCGACTGCACGGCGACATCGTCAGCGGCTTGCGCACGATCGGTCAGGGCGGCGCGGCGTGGGGACTGTACATCGTCTTCGACATCACGTTCGTGGGCCTGGCGGTCGGGGGCATCGTCTTCATGAGCATCGTGCGGCTCTTCCACTTGCAGCAGTTGCGCCCGCTCATGCGCATGGCCCAGGTGCTGACGCTCGCGTCGCTCGGGATGGCGGGCTTGTGCGTCATCGCCGACCTCGGTCGACCGCTGCACGGTCTGATGAACTTCCCGCGCTACGCGCGCACGATGTCGCCGTTCTTCGGGACGTTCTCGCTCGTGACGTGCACGGGTTCGGTCGCGACGTTCATCTACCTGTGGCTCGACAGCCGCGCCGATGCGGCGGCGTGCGCCGCGCGCGGAGGTCCGTTCCGTCCCATCCACCGGCTCTGGGCGGCCGGCTTTCGCAACACGGCGGCGGAACACGAGCGCCATCGCCGCACGAGCTGGTGGCTCTCGCTCGCGCTCCTGCCGTTCATGGTGGTCGGGATGTCGACGCTGGGCTTCGTGTTCGGCATCCAGGGTGCGCGCCCGGGTTGGTTCAGCACGCTGCAAGCGCCGGGCTTCGTCGTGCTCGCGTTGCTGTCGAGCCTCGGGATCCTGGTCGTCATGGCCGCCGTCACGCGGCGTGGAAACCCGAGTGAGATCCCCGCCGAAGTCTTCAGGAAGCTCGGCAACGCCTTGTGGATGATGGCGATCGTCTACCTCTACATCGTCGCGATCGAGGAGCTGACCGCGGGCTATGCCGCGTCCGAAGCGGAGACCCGCGTCGCAAACGCGACGATCGCCGGCCCGTGGGCGACGACGTTCTGGTTCGCGATGGCATGCTTCGTCGTGCCGACTGCGCTGCTGTTCGTGCAGTTCCTGCGCCGATCCAGCTCTGTTGCGCTCACGGTGACATGCGCATTGCTCTTCAACGTCGCCGCCGTGCTCAAGCGCTTCCTCCTCGTCGTTCCGTCGCAGACCGACGGTCTCTTGTTGCCGTACCGAAGCGGCAGCTATGCGCCGAGCTGGGTCGAGCTCGCCGTCGTCGGAGGCTTGATCGCGCTCGGCCTGCTCGCCTGCTTGGCGTTCGCGCGCCTCTTGCCGATCGTGCCGCTCCATTCCATCGCGCACGATGGGGCGACGCTGCCGGCGAGCACTCGCTCGAAGCGCGGCACGATGCGCACCGTGTTGACCGCTGCCACGTTCCTGTGCGGCGGCGCGCTCGCCGTGACCGGTTTCCTCCTCAGCGCGCGGCTCGGAACGGATCCTTGGCAAGATCCGCTCGTGCCCTTCAGTCCCGTCCTGTTCATCGCCGGCTTGGTGATGTCGTTCAGCGCGGCCGTCGTCTACGAGATCCTCCCCGATCGCAGAGCCGCACCTCAAGCACCGGCGTGACCGGGTCGAGACCGGGCTTGAAGTCGTCGGGCAGGTAGAACTCCATCGAGTCGACGAGGCTCGTAGGGATCTCGTTCACGACGCCGTCGCCGTCACCGTCTGGCGCGCTGATGTGCGCACTCGAGGCCCTGCAGGTGCGTATTCCCGCTCGATTCGCCTCCCCCGGCATCCCCGCCAGGAGAGGTCGCATGTCGCAGTTACTACGCACAATGCCCGCGTCGGGTCAGCCCTGGTTCGTATGGGAAGAGTCGCAGAACGTGCTGAAACTGGCCGCGAGGAAGCCGTGCTCGTTGCTTCTCTCTCCGTTCCATCTCCTCTCGTTCTGCGATTTTGTCGAGAAAGGCAAACTCCGATGCATGCCCTGTCCAAACCGTTCCTGCTGATCGCCACGGCTCTGCTCCAGGCGGCCGCGGTCGTGACCGTCGCGGCGCCCGCCGCCGCGGAGAACCCGTTCTTCAGCACTTGGCAATCGCGCTACCCCGCTTCGGCGAGCGGCACCAACGTGCAGACCGGCACGGGATTGTCCTGCGCGTTGTGCCACTTCACCATCAGCGGCGGCAGCAACTGGAATGCGTACGGCTGGAAGATTCGCCAAGGGCTTCAGGCGGGACAACCGCTCCTGACCGCCATCATCAACGCCGAATCCTTCAACTCCGACGGCGACGCGAGCGGAGCGAGCAACCTCGTGGAGATCTCAGCCAGCACGCAACCGGGGTGGACTCCTGGCCCGAACAACACGCGCTACAACACCACGGGAACGGTGCCCGGACAGAACCCGCCCGCAGGCATTTTGGGAACCCTTGATCCACTGCAGAGCATCACACCGTTCTGCTTTGGGGACGGAACCGGCACCGCTTGTCCGTGCGGGAACAACTCGCCTGTCGGCGCCCACGTCGGTTGCCTAAGCTCTTTGGGAACCGGCGGCAGGCTGGCAGCGAGCGGTACGCCGAGTCTGGCGCTGGACACCCTCGTGCTCGCGGGGACGCAGATGCCCAACAGCTCGGCGCTGTACTTCCAGGGAACCACGCAAGCCGGTGCGGGCGCGGGCACCGTCTTCGGGGACGGATTGCGCTGCGCCGGTGGGTCGATCGTGCGCTTGGGCGCGAAGACCAACGTCGCGGGTGCATCGCAGTACCCCGCGGGGAGTGACCCCTCCATCTCGGTCCGAGGCGCGGTGACCGCGGCCGGCATCCGGACGTACCAGAGCTGGTACCGCAATGCGGCGGTGTTCTGCACAGCCAACACGTTCAACTTGACGAACGGGGTGCAAATCACCTGGGCCCCGTGATTGCGCCAAGCAAAGCCTGTGCGCGGAGATCGTCATGACGTGACGTGAAACCGCGTACGAGACCCGACGGGAACCAACCCGTTCGACAAGGATTGGCCTTCCATCGGAGCTGAGCCTTGCGAGGTGTGCAGGCGACTGCACACCTCGAAGCGTAGACAGCGAGCGCGAAAGCCGTGTGATCGAGCCGCGAGAGACCAGTACACGTGGGAGCCAAGTGAGTTCAGGGAAACGAGGCGATACGAGCGTGTCGCAACGGCCTGACACGCGAGTCTCACCAGGGTCGGAGAGCAGAGCGAGCGTGCACTGGGGTCTTGGAGGTGACGAGCCGCACGCGCAGGTCGCGATCGCTGTCACGTATCCGCGCGTGGCTCGCGCAACACCGCCACGATCCGATCAAGCAGCAGCACGGGGTGCTGAGTCAGAAGCTGCGAGGCCACTACAGCCACGCCGACTCAGCCAGTTCTTCCACTCACGTCTCACTTCGTCGTGGAAGCTGCGCAGGCTCGGCCGCGCTTCCGGGTCGCCCACCGTGGTTCGCCCGTCAGGGGCTCCACGTCAGGTTCAGGCCGTTGGTGAGGTTGGTGTTGACAGTTCCATACTTCCATCCACCGGAAGCTCGCTACGCACTTCATCCCAGGTCGGATGCGCACTCGTGGGAGCAGCTTCGAGACGCTGCTCACCCGAGAATCACACCGTCGAGGCGGCGCCCGGCCGTGTGGCTGCGCGCGCGCTGAGAAAGGAGGATCGCCCATGCGCTCGAATCACATGACCTGCCTTTCCGAGCCCGAGGCCGCCGCGTGTACCCGATGGAGCGATCACCACGGGAACGACGAGCTCTTCCCGCGCGGACAGCGAGCCATGCGGCCTTTTCCGGTGCCCGCGGAGTCCGCCGCGACGAGACCGATCGGCGGTGCTCTCGCGGGTCGGCACAGCTCTTTCGCTGCGGACCGCGCCCATGTGCGGATCGCCTCGGTCGCTCCTTGTTCCAAAAATGAAGGCGCTCAACGGTCCGAGGGGCAACCGAACACGGAGTCCTCCGAGGAGCGCTGAACCAAAGCCATGACTTCCTCCACCGAGCCCCCGCCTGCGATCCGTGTCTTCCTCGTCGACGACCAGGCGATGATCCGCGCGAGCTTCAGGAGCCTGCTCGCGCGCGACGCGCGATTCGAAGTCGTGGGTGACAGCGGCGATCCGCGTGTGGCCGTCGACATGATCGGCGAATTGCGTCCAGATGTCGTGCTGCTCGACATCTCGATGCCGGGCCTGTCCGGCATCGACGCAATCCCGCTGCTCAAGAGATGCTGCCCGCGCGTGAAGATCGTGATGCTCACGCACCACGAGGGTGAGAGCTTCGTGCAGCAGGCCTTGCGCGCCGGCGCCGTCGGATACCTCTCCAAGGATTCGGATCCGGTCGAGCTGACGCTGGCGCTGGAGTCGGTGACTCGCGGAAACATGTTCCTGTCCCCGCGCGTGACCGGAGGAATGCTCGACCACCGCCCTCGCCATGGCCAGGCCACGGGCGCGCCCGAGAGCAGGCTCGCTTCGCTGACGGCGCGCGAGCGCGAGGTTCTGCAACTGCTCGCTCTCGGCAAGACGAACAAGGAGGTCGCGACCGCGCTCCAGATCACGGTGGGGACCGCGAAGAAGCACCGCGAGAATCTGCAGCGCAAGCTCGACTGCCATTCGGCGGCCGAGATGGCGGTCCTTTCCATCAAAGAAGGTCTGCTGGAGACATGAGCGCGGAGGTGCGCTGAGTCGTTCGGCGATGACGCTCCGTGTGCGCTCGGCGCGACACGATTGCCAAGGTTGATGTCGAGGGTTCGAGTCCCTTCCGCCGCGGCCGCTCCATTCCAAGCCTCGCTGCCTCTCAGCCCGGCGAAACCGGCCCACCTCGGGCAGTGCGTCTCATTGCGGCGGATAGCCGGTACATTGTCGGGTGTTTCGCAGTTCCTCCCGCCTGGTCATGGTCCGTCGATCCGGCTTCCATCGCCGACTGCTTGCCATCGTGCAAGGCCGATCGCAGAGGGTCTTCCTCCACGGGATGGATCACATCGAACCGCAGAGGGCTTCGTCACACCCGACAACCTTGGCCGTGTCCGCGGGGATGGTTTGCGCGGCATGAGGCCGACCTGTTCCGACAAGCGTTGGATTGCGCTCGCAATCGTTGCGCTGGTTCTCGTCGCTTTCGTCGAGCGCTTCGCCGGCCTTGGTTTTCTCCTGCCGCACGAGCGCGAGGCCGACACCGCGATGGTGCACGTGGCTGCGTTCCACGATCGCCCGGCGGGTAGCGGAATGACCGATGCGGCGTATCCGTCGACCATCTATCCCCTCTTCTTCCCACGCGTTTTGATCGCGCTGCCGGGCTCGAACTGGCCGCAAGCAGCGAGCGCGTCAGCACCTTTGTCGGCGCACCTCGCGGCGGCGTCGAACCCGTACATGCGCGCGCGGCGTCTCATCGCGCTGTTGTCGCTGCTCATCATGCCGTGCACGTACTTCCTCGCGCGGCGTTGGTTGGAGCCATGGTGGTCCGTGCTCGCGGCGGGGCTTGCGACGACCAGCCTGCTCGTGCTCGAAGCGTCCGACCTCGCGAAACCTCACGGCGGGTTGGCGGGCACGAACGCGCTCGCACTCGTCGGCATCCTGGCGCTCATGCGTTCGGGCAAGCTGCGCACGTACGCGTGGGCGGGGATCGCGTCCGGTCTGGCGGTGGCGAGCCTCAACAGCGGCGGCTTCGTGTTGCCGTCGCTCGCGCTGGCGCACTGGCTGGCTTGGCGCAAGGATCGCGACCGCCGCAGGTGGATCGGCATCGCCATCGCGCTCGCGATCTGCGGCGTGTTCTTCGTGATCGCGTACCCGTACATCATCTTCGTCGATCCGATGCAGCCGTCGTCGAACTCAGCGCTCAACTTCGGACAGCAATCGATCCATTGGGACACCTGGGGCATTCAAGGGTTCCTCGACATGACCCCTTGGATGTGGGTCAACGATCCGACGCTCGTCGTGCTCGTCGGGCTGGGTCTCGCCGTGCTCGCGGTGGGGCTCGTGCGCGGACGCGTGAGCCGGGCGAGCGCGCTGCGTCCCGAAAACCTCGTCTTCGGACTGCACGTCGCGATCACGGTCGTGCTGTTCGGCCTTCACGAGCGGTTCTACCCGCGCTACTTCATCCCGATCGTGCCGGCATTCTGCATCGTCGGAGCGTTGGCTCTGCGCGCAGTCTGCAACTCGTTCACCGCGGCGGATTCGTCGACGCGACGTGGGGGGGGCGGCCCCCGGGCGCGGGTTGGTGGGTCGTCCGGGTGGGGGTGTGGTTGTGTGGTTTGTGGGTTGTGTGGGCGGGGCCGTGGGCCGGCGGGGGGGCGCCGCCCCCCCCCCCCCCCCCCCCC
>JBBQNP010000029.1:0-38257 GCA_038330085.1 Planctomycetota bacterium
GAAGGTCTGCGCGGTCACACGAGCGGTCTCGCGATCCCGACGTACGTGATCGACGGACCGGGCGGCGGCGGGAAGATCCCGGTCGGGCCGAACTACCTCTTGCACTACGACCCCAAGAAGAAGAAGGCGATCCTGCGCAACGACCAGTGACGCATCTTCGAGTACAGCGAGCCGCAAGGTCGCAGTGCGTTGACGGCGAAGACGCAGCGCCTGTCGCGCGACGGCGAGGTGAAGCCGACCAGCGGGCCGAAGTACGCGAGCAAGAACAGCAACGGGAACGGCCACTCGAATGGGAACGGCCATTCCAATGGAAAGGCCCACTCCAACGGGAACGGTCACGCGAACGGCAGCGGTCATGCTGAGTCCGGCTCGCACGAAAACGGCGCGCGCACCGGCGAAGACGGGCTGCCCAGCGTCGGCAAGAGCGGCTGGGTCCACCGCGGACACTCGCGCGAAGAACGCCTGAAGAACGCAGCCGACACGAGGAACGCGACCGACATTCCGCGCGCGAACGGCGCCCACAAACCGGAGTGAGCGATGCGCGTCGGCATCGCCTTCGACCTGAAGTCGGACTTCGGGGCCCTCACGGACGGCCCTGAGGATCGCCTCGAGGAGTACGACTCGAGCGCCACCGTCGACGCGATCGCGGCCGTGCTGAAGGAGCGCGGACACGAACCGTCTCTGCTCGGCGGCGGACGTCGGTTCGTCGAGAGCCTGCTCGCGCATCCGCCCGACCTCGTCTTCAACATCGCCGAGGGATTCGGGACGCGCTCGCGCGAGGCGCACGTGCCGTCGGTGTGCGAGATGCTGCGCGTACCGGTCACGCACAGCGACCCGTTGACGCTGGCGCTCACGCTCGACAAGGCGATGGCCAAGCGCATCGCGACGTCGATGGATGTCGCGACGCCGCACTTCGTGGTGACGAGCACGTTCGAGGAAGCACAACGCGCAGCACTCGGCTACCCCGCGATGGTGAAGCCCGCCTTCGAGGGCTCGAGCATGGGCATCCGTCGGCACTCGCGCGTCATCGACGCCGACGGCATGCGGCGCGAGATCGAGCGCATCGTCGGCGACTACCACCAGCCCGCTCTCGTCGAGGAGTTCTGCCCCGGCCCGGAGTTCACGGTCGGCGTGCTCGGCACGGGCGAGACTGCGCGCGTGATCGGCGTGATGGAGATCGTGCCCTTGCGCGCGAAGCCGGACGAGTTCGTGTACTCGCTCGAAGTGAAGCGCGATTGGGAGCGCGAGGTCGAATACCACGTGCCGCCGAAACGCGATCCGCGCATCGTGCGCGCGATCGAAAAGTGTGCGCTCGACGCGTACAGAGCGCTCGAATGCCGCGACATCGCGCGCGTCGACGTGCGCCTGGACGTGATGGGCGTGCCGTGCTTCCTCGAGGTCAACCCGCTGCCGGGTTTGAACCCGCGCACCGGCGACCTGTGCATCCTCGCCGCGCGCAGCGGCCTCGCGTACGTCGACCTGATCGACGGGATCGTGCGCAACGCGTGCGCGCGTCACGGTCTGTCGTGACGCGCGCGATGAGACGGTTCAGCCCGTGAGCTCGATGCGCGTAGGCCTCCTGCGCAGCGCCGACACCGGCCTCGCGCATGGTGAAGCGCACGACGCGCTCGCCGTGCAAGCCGTGGGTGACGAAGCGCGCGCGATTGACGATGCGTGTCGCGCGAACGGCTGGACTCCTGTCCCGATCGAAGCGGGCGCCGATCCGCTGCTCACGCTCACCCACCTGCGTGATGCACGTTGCGACGTCGTCTTCCAGTTGTGCGAGTCGATCGCGGGCGAAGCTCGCCTCGAAGCGGCTGCCGCGTGGCTGCTCGAATGGGCGCGCATCCCGTACACCGGTTCGGGTCCGGTCGCGATCACGATCGCGCTGCAGAAACCGCTGGCGCGCGCCGTCCTCGCATCGCGCAACGTGCCCGTGCCAAACGGATTCGTTCTCGAGACCTCGACCGACCCCATCCCGACCTTGATCGATGAGCGCAGCCGCTGGATCGTGAAGCCCTCGCGCGAGGACGCGAGCCACGGCATCTCCACCGCCAGCGTCGTCACCGGCGAGCGCGCGATCCTCGAACGGGCCGCCTGGGTCATCGCGACCTACCACCAGCCGGCCCTCGTCGAAGAGTTCGTCGACGGCCGCGAGATCAATGTTTCGATCCTCGGTAGCGGCGAAAAGGCCCAGATCCTGCCCCTCGCCGAAATCGACTGGACCGGCTTTCCGGCCGGGGCCCCGCGGATCATCACCTTCACCGCGAAATGGGATCCTGCGAGCGTCGAGTACAAGGGCTCGATGCCCGGTCCGCTCCGCGATCTCGCGCCGGAACTCGAAGCTCTCGTTCGCACTCGGGCCCGCGCCGCGTACGATGCCGTCGGCCTCGAAGGCTATGGGCGCATCGACCTGCGCGTGCACCCGACGCGCGGCCCCCTCGTGATCGACGTGAACCCCAACCCCGACATCTCCCCCGACGCCGGTCTCGCGAAAGCGGCCGCGCGCGGAGGCATTGCGTATGAACAGCTCATCGCCCGGATCGTCCGCTCCGCCACAGAGCGCGGTGCTGCGATCCTTGCGAGCGTCTGACCGCGCTCCACTTGCGGCGATCCTGCGCGCGACGCAGGTGTTCCAGCCGTACGAGATCGACGTCGCGCTCGAATTGATCGACGCACCCGCGTCGTCGGGCTATCGCTTCATCGTCGCCGAGATCAGCGGTACCGAGCTCGAGTGCCGCGTCGCCGGCTACGCGTGCTTCGGCCAGACGCCGTGCACCGATGGCACGTGGGACCTGTACTGGATCGCGGTGGATCCGACGCTCCACGGGGCGGGAGTCGGCTGGAGGCTGATGCACGCAACCGAAGACGCGATCCGCGCCGACCACGGACGCATGATCGTGATCGAGACCGCTTCGAAGCCCGCGTACGACCGCACGCGCGCGTTCTACATCAAGTATGGCTGCCGCGAGGTCGCGCGAGTCCCCGATTTCTATTCCGTAGGCGACGACAAGGTCGTCTACACATTCACCCTGCAATGACCCCTGAAAACCCGTCCACAGAACTCGCCGCAGACACGACTGCAGCCACCGAAGTCGTCATCGAAGGCCTGGACGAAGCACGCTTCGACTGCGTGTATCCAACTTGCGGCGGCATCTGCTGCGTGAACGGACGTCCGCCGCTCGAAGCGGGCGAGGACGAGCGCATCGCGCAGAACCTCGAGAAGTTCCTGCCGCACTTGCGTCCGGAAGCGCGCGAGCGCGTGGCCAAGAAGGGCCACCTCACGAACCGCCGCAAGGAGGGTCTGCCCGCGCTTGGGGTCTCGAAGGGTTGGTGTGTGTTCTTCAACGAAGGCTGCGTGCTCCACAAGGTCGGCGCTGAAGAAGGCGACAAGTGGAAGTACAAGCCCTGGCGCTGCATCGCGTTCCCGCTCGAACGATCGGGCACGAAGCGCTGGCACGTGCGGCAGTGGAAGCACCGCGGTGAAGCCTGGGATCTCTTCTGCCTGAACCCGCGCGAATCACGGAAAACGCCGCGCGAAACGCTCAAGGAAGAAGTGCAGTTCGTGCGCGATCTCGAAGCCGGCAAGGAAAGCTGGCGCCGGCTCAAGCGCTGAACGGCTCGCCATTCTTCGGGTAGGAGGCTCCCCAGGAATTGACAGTTCCTGACAGGCGACCGATGCTGGCGCCGTCATGACGAAGAAGCACACGCTGGCGAGCATGACCGTGTCGTTGCCTGCCTCACAGAAGGAGTACGTTCGCAAACAGGCTGAGGCGACAGGTTGCAGCACTCCGAGTGAGTACATCCGACGTCTCATCCATGCCGACCAACGGGTTCATGAGAGGGACTCGCTGGAAGCGATGATCCTTCAAGGACTCGATTCATCAGCGCGCGAAATGACCGCGAAGGAATGGATGAGGCTCCGCCATTCAGTGCGGGAGCAGTTGGCGAATCGGCGACAGGCGCACTGAGCCTCAACGTCGATCCGCGCGAGACGATGTTCAGTACCCCTTGAACGAGTCCTCGTCGAGCGACGGTTCGCGGTGTGCGCACAAGCCCAGCGCGAGACCCAGCAAGAGGAACGTCACGAGCAGCGACGATCCGCCGGTCGAGAAGAGCGGCAACGTCAACCCCGTCAACGGCAACAACCCCAGGTTCACGCTCACGTTGATGAACAAGTGCGCTGCGAAATAGAGCGCGATCCCTCCGACGGCCAGCCGTGAGAACCGATCGCGCAACGAGGCCGCGCTCCCCATGATCAGCGCGATCAACAGCCCGTAGAGCACGAGCACGATCGCTGATCCGACCCAGCCCAACTCTTCCGCGACCACCGCGAACACGGAGTCGCAGTCGCGCTCCGGCAAGTGCCCGGCTTCGTTCGCGACGCCTTGCCCGATGCCTTGTCCGAACCAGCCGCCGTTCCCGATCGCAACGCGCGCGTGGTAGCTGTGGAAGGCCGGCCCCGTGCGCGCGTCGATCAGGTCGTGCGCACCGAAGCTCTGCATCCACGTGTCGACGCGCTGCATCTGGTAGTCGTGCACGCCGACGCGGAAGTACACGACGCAGAATGCGAGCACCGCAGTTCCGAAAAGGAACGTGCCGATCACCTTGGCGCGCGCACCGGCGAGGTACAGCATCCCGAGCGTGATCGGCGCCATCGTCATCGCCGTGCCGAGGTCGGGTTGCAGCGCGACGAGCGCCATCGGTCCGAACGCGATTGCGAGGGGCGGGCCCCAGTCCTTCGCGCGCTGAAGACGGTTTCTGTAGAGCGTCCCCGCGAGCGCGAGGATGAGCCCGACCTTCGCGACCTCGGAAGGCTGCAGTTCGAAACCGATCACCGGGATGAGGATCCAACGCCGCGATCCGTTGTGGATCGTGCCGACGACGAACAGCGCCATGAGCAATGCGAGCGTGAGCGCGTACAGGATGCTCGCGTTACGCCGCAGCCAGCGCGGCCGCACTGCGAGCCCGACGAAGAATGCCGGCAAGGCGAGCACCATCTTTTGCAGGTGCTTCTGGAACTCGATCGGCTTGAGCCTGCTCAAGCGCTGGTCGACGTCGGACATCGCGTGGATGAAGACGAGGCCGCACACGACGAGGAGCACGGCGATCGCGAGCACGTGCCAGTCGAGCTCGAACCAGCGGACCTCCCGCAACGACAGCACGCGCTGTCCTTCGAGCCACGGCTTGCGCCCTTTGCCGGAGCCATCGCTCACCGCGGCGCAACCTTTCGTTCGAGATCCAATCCGGTACGTTCGGGATCCACTCCGGTCCGTTTGGGATCTACTCCGGCGACGTTGCGCGTCGCGAAGTCCTTGACCTCCGGCAGCTCGAGAAACTCCTGCGCCAGGAACACGGCGGTTTTCGTCGACGTTTCGGCCGTTTCGTGCAGGAACACGACCAGGATCGCGCGCGGCTTGTCGGCGGGGAAATAGCCGGCGACCCAGGTGTGCTTGAGGAGCTTCTTCGTCCCCTTGTTGTTCGACCCTTCCTGCGGCGTTTCGAACTCACGGTAGTCGGCGCTGCCGGTCTTGCACGCGAAGGAATACCCGAGACCCGGCTTCGCCTGCCCGATCACTTTCGCAGTTCCAACGAGCACGACGTCGTTCAGCGCGGCGCGCACGGTGGCGAGGCTGTGCTCGTCCAACCCGAGCGACCGCGATTCGTGCGGGATCTCCCGATCTCCGATCTTCTGGACGAGGCGCACCGTGGGAAGCGTGCCCGTCACGATGCCGACCATCGCGCGACCGACCTGCATCGGCGTGGCTTCGACGATGCTCAATCCGTTCGGGAACTGCAGGTGCTTGCGCCGCTCGTTCAGGTCGCTAGCAAGGCGCTTCCAGTGCGCGCACGTGTGCTCGATCAGCCCTGACCGGCCCTTCGTTCCGAAGCACAGGATCCCCGTCGGCTCGCCGAAGCCGAACGTGTGCATCATGTCCAGGCACTGATCCGTGTCGTAGCGCAGCCCGAGTTGCGCGAAGTACGCGTTGCACGATTCGACCAGCGCCCGGTGGAGCGCGAGCGTGTAGTGCTCCTCGAGGCAGTGCATCGTCTCGAACCGCCCGTGATGCGCGTCGTTCGGATCCTCGCATTGGAACGTCGTGCTCGGATCGAAGCCGAGCTTGGAGAGCGCGTACGCTGCGACGAACGGCTTGAACACCGAACCCGGCGGCTGGAACGTCGGCGACTCGAGCGTGCGTTCGCGACGGTACTTGCGCTCGTCGTCGCGGCCCTCGGCGGGTTCGAGACCCATCTCGTCCGGCGCGGAAGCTGCGACGAGCACGTCGCCATCGAGCGTGAGCATGAGGATCGCGCCGACGGGGTTCTTGAACCACACCTCGTCGGTGCCCTGCACGATGGGCACGCGCGGTGCCGCGAGCAGGTTTTGCGCCGCGATCTGCAGCTTCTGGTCGATCGTGAGAACGACGTCGTCGCCGTCGCGCGCTGACATTCCGCGCGTCCCGCTCCGCGCGCGACCGCGTTCTTCGAGGCCCTCGCTCACCAGCCAGCCGGGCGTGGGGCTCAGCTCGGGATCGAGGTAGTGCTCGAGCCCCGTGCCGCCCGTCCATTCGTCGGCGGATTGAACGCGCTTGCGCAGAGCGTCGAGCTCGTGCTTGTCGTCTTCGCTGCGCACTGTCTGGTACTGCAGCTCTTCCAAGCGCCGCTCGTCGTTCGACTGTTTCAGCATCTCGCGCAACTGCGGCTTGCGCACATCGCCGATCAGAAGTCCGGCGCACGGCTTGCCTCGCGCGTCCACGACGGGTTGCACACGATGCGTCGTCTGGCACACGTCGAAGCCGCTGAAGTTCTCGGGATGCCGCGCGACGCGTTGCACCAGCTCGTAGGGCGGCTCGGCGAAGAGGCGCACCGGCCGGTTGCCGCGATCGATGAGCACGTACTTCTCCTGGGTTTCCGCGCGACGCAAACGATCCTCGGAGAAGCGCAAGCGCGTGTTGCCCGGCGCATCAGCGGCGTGAGCAGCGAGAAGGCTCGCGAAGAGACGATCGGCCGCGGCCGCGTGACGGCGGTCGAGCGCGCGCACCAGACGAGCCAGCTCTTCGCGCGTTTCGCGGCTCTCGAAGTCGGCGCGATTCTTCGACTGCTTCGTCCAGAACTCCGTGGCCGCCGGTTCGCGCAAGGGCTCCATTTCGCCACTGTCGTCCTTCCCCGCGAGGTCGGACAACATGCCGACGACGTGCCAGGGTTGCACCGGATCCGCGTCGGTCGCGCGCAGCTCCTCGTCTTGGAACGGCAGCACGAGATCCGGCACGTCGACGCCGTGCGGCAGCCGCGCACCGGCGAAGAGCGTGTCGATTTCCGACAGCACGACGAGGTCGTCGGTCTTGCGCCACGACAACGGGCGTCCCTCTTCGTCGCGCCTGCGATCGGTCCTCCACAGTCGTGCGAGTTCGTCGAGCAACCTCTCCGCCTCGAGGCTGTCCGCGTCGACCTTCGGCCCCTCGTTCTTTCCGGATTCGCGCTGTTCTGCAGCTTCCTTCTCGAGCTCGACCTGGACGAGCAGGCGCGGCAGGATCCCGAACTCGAGGCGCGCGTCACGTTCGGCGCGCCGGCTCGCGATCCACTTCTCGAGACGCGCCGAATCCCAGCACAATGTGTTCTGGATCCAACCGAGGTCGAACGTCGACTGCAGAGTGCGCGTCGACACCTACCCCGATTCGAACTCGGCTGCGTTCTGGAACAGCTCGTCGGCCGCGTCGTCTTCGAGGTCCGATCGCACGCTCTCGATCGCGGCGAGCAGGCGCTCGAACTGCGTCAGCATGCCGTGCTCGGACTCGTGCTCGGTCGCGGGCAGCAAGACGTCGCCGAGCTTCTCGAGCTCGTTACAAGCGGCTTCGACGTTGGATTGCACGCGCGCTAGGAGCACGCCGGGATCCAGGCCGTGCGATACTGCGATCACGTCGAGGAAAGAGATCGCGCGTTCCGGCCCGATTCGCTTGCGCAAACCGTCGGCCTCCTTCGGCTCGAGGTCCAAGAGCTGCGCGACGTAGTAGCGCACGTCGACCGCGCGTCGAGCGCACAGCTCGCGCTCCTTGTCTTGCGCTGCGGGGAACGCGGTCGCGCCGCACTTCCACGCCAGACCGCGCGTCAGGTGGTCGAGTTCCTCCTGCGACGTGTGCAGCAGATCCGCGGTCCACTCCGCACGGTGCGCGTACGCTTCGGCGATCGGCACGGCGCGCCGCTCGATCGTCGAGCGCGCGTGCGCCAGGATCCCGAGCGGATGTCCGCGCCTGAAATCGCGGTAGCGCAACTCGATTTGATACGCCAACTCGTCGCGCACGAGCACGTTTCCGTCGCGGTCGAGGATCTTGCCGCGTTCGCCGGGCAGCACCTTCGACGAGCGCACGAGGCTCTCGGCCTGCTGCGCCCACACATTGCGCTCGAGGATCTGCACCTGGAACAGGCGCGCGACCAGCACGAACAGCGCCAGGAACACGGCCACGATCAACGGACCGAACCTGCGCTGGGCTACCACGCGCGTCTCCGGATCGGCGTCAAGCCGGGCAAACGCGCCAACAACGGGCCGAAGCCGAGCGCGAGCGCCGCCGACGTGAAGGCCGCGGGCAACGACGACACCAACGCCGCGGAATGGAACGACTCCGCGCCTCCGGCGCGCATCGTCTGCGCCAACCCGAGCCACGTGTCGAACACGAGCACGAGCACGAGAGCGAGCACAGCGCGCGACACCGCTCCCGAAATTTCGACTGCACGCCTTGCAGCGAGTGCCAGGAACACGACGATCGAGAACCCGGTGAGCAGCACGATCGGCGGCTCCGGCCCGAACGCCGCGCGCGCGATCGCAGCAATCAACGCGATCCAGATGGCATCTCCCGCTTCCGCACGCGCGAGCACGGAGAGCGCGAGAACGAGACCGAGATCGGGGACCCAACGCGCTCCCGATCCCGTCGCGAGCCAGCCCTCGAGCGCGAAACACCACGTCGCCCAGACGGCGAACAGCAACCACCCGATGATGCGCGCGAAGTTCACGGCGTCTCCGTCCTTTTGTCGTGCCCGCGCCAAGCCGAGCAGTGCACGAGTTCGTTCGCGTCCTGCGCGAGCCGCACGTGCAGCACGAACGGGCCGCCTCCCCGTGGCAACTCCGTAGTTCCGACGAAGAGGCCCGGTGGCACGCCCGGTTCGCCCGCCGCTGTCCACACCTCGACCTGCACTGCACCGTCCCCACCGACGCTCACCGGGATCGTCGCCGGCCACCGGAACGCGACACCACCCTGTCCATCCGTTCCGAGCGAATCGAGCAGCCCGAGCGCGAACGGTTCGGCGACGCCCTCGATGCGCGCCATCGCGTGGAACGAAACGCCCGCGTCGGCGAGCAGGCGCGCGTCCGCTGACCACACGTTCACCTTCCCGATCCGACCGATGAAGCGCGCGCCGACCGACAGAGCCGCGCCCGCGAGCACACCGCTTCCCTCCGAAATCGCCAGCTTGCGCGTCCCCCTCCGCGGCGACGGATCGCCGGCCAGCAGAACACGCGCGTCGATCCACGCGTTCTCGTCGAACGGATCGATCGCGAGCACGGGTCCCGCGGTCGACATCTGCGGCGGACACACGATCGCCACCTGACCCAGCCCCGATTCGTAGTCGAGCAGTGGGCTCACGCCGGTCAACGGTCGCTTCGGATCCATGCCGCGCAACACGACGGGCTCGAGGCTTCCGAGACGGAAGCCGTCGGCCAACCTGGCGTCACCCGCCGATTCGTCCTCCGCCACCCTCACATCCCCTCTCACCACGGAGGGATCGCTCGGGATCTGCGCGGCCAGGTGCAACCCGATCTTGCGATCACGCGCGTCGCCGAGCACGCCGCCGACCACAAACCGCGCGCCCCCACCGACCTGCGTCTGCGAAATCCGCTTCTCGCCCCCCCCCGTCCCCGCTTCCGCCAAAACCCGATCCGCCGCATCGACGACGGCGCCGACACGAAACCCGCGCGCGGTCACCAGCTCAGCGCGGCACACCCCCGGTTCGCGCGGATCGACCTCGATCACCCTCCCCACGTACACGTCGCCGCACACGACCGGCATGCCCGCACCCACCCCCGAATCCTGGGGATAGCGCAGCAACACCCTGTCGACGTTCTTCGGCTCACGACCGACGACGTGCGCGCCGACCAGAGCGCGTCCGCGCAACAACGCCGTCTCCGCCGGCATCGCCGCCGCTTGCGCAGCCAGCAGCAACGCACGACTGCGCTCCCTCTCCGACTCCACCAGAGCGAGCGTCTCCACCTCCGCCGCGCGCACGCTCTTCGCTCCGACCAAGCGCAACGGCAGCGCGAGCTCCGCCAAACACCGCGACGGTGCGAACACTACGCCTACGAAGCTCTCGACGCCCGCCACCGGATGCAGCGAGAGACCGATCAGCGCCAGGAGCCCGATCAAGAACAGCGTGCCGGAACGGGAAAGGCCCACACCTCTGCCTCTCCGAGAGACAACGACGAACGAACGTCTCCCGCCCCTCGCGGAAGACAACATCGCAGATTTAGCAAACGAGCATCACCCAAGCGACCACGGAGATCGGGAGATCAAGCAAGCGGAGCAGAACCAGACGAAGAACCGGGCCCAGAACCAGACGCGGAACCAAGCGCAGAACGAAGCGAACAGCCGGACGCAGAACCAAGCGCAGAACCAAGCGCAGAACCAAACGAAAATCCAAGCGAGGAGCCAAGCGAGAAACCAAGCGAGGAGCGTTGCGAACGAATCGACGCCCACGTCCCCACCCGATCCCCGCAACATCCCCATCCCACTCGCGGATCGATCCCGTCCACACACGGAGATCTCTGCGACCCATGCACGCCTGAAGATCCATCCGCACGAACGGCGAGCCACTGCGCTATCGACGATCCAAGCGCAGCCAGCACAAGCACTCACCAACCCATCGCTGACTTCCGCAATCGACCACCCTTGAGCGGCCGGCGCGCGAATGCCTGGTATTCCAGGCGTTGGCGCGCCGGTCGCCCCGCGCCGGAGGCGCGGAATATTGTCCTTCGCGGTTGCCACCTCCCCTCGCGGCAACACACTCCGCTCAGCTCGCTGAGCCCGCTCAGCCCGGCAAGGTCAGAGGAGAGGTAGGTGCCAGGCACCCGTCGCGGGAATACCCGCGGCGGGTTCCAGGCACCCACCTCTCTCAGTCATCTTCGTCCGACGAAAGCACCGACGCGAACACTTCCAAGTTCTCGAGGAACACGCCCGTTCCTCTCGCGACCGCCGTCAACGGATCATCCGCGACCCTCGCCGGAATCGACAACGTCTCCGCCATCGCCTCCGACAGCCCGTACAACATCGCACCACCACCGCACAACGTGATCCCCGTGTCGACCAAGTCCGCCGACAACTCAGGCGGCGCTTCTTCCAACACACCCCGCACCGCCTCGCAGATCAACCTGACCGGGTGACTCAACGCCTCCCGGATCTCGATCGAGGTCACCGTCGTCTTCCGCGGCAACCCCGTCACGCTGTCTCTGCCCTTCACCTCCATCGACAGCTCCTGCTTCATCGGATACGCCGAGCCGATGGTGAGCTTGATCCGCTCCGCCGTCTGCTCGCCGATCAACAGGTTGTGATGCCGCCGCAGATGGTTCGTGATCGCCTCGTCCATCTCGTCACCGGCAATGCGCAAGCTCGTCGACACCACCAGCTCACCCAGCGCGAGCACCGCGATGTCCGTCGTGCCGCCGCCGACATCCACGATCAGCGACCCGAACGGTTCGCGCACCGGCAGATCGATGCCCAGCCCTGCCGCCAACGGCTCCTCGATCAAGTACACCTTGCGCGCGCCCGCACGCTCCGCCGAGTTGATCACGGCCCTGCGCTCGACCGCCGTGATCCCGACCGGCACCGCGATCACGACGCGCGGCTTCACCCAATGTCTCCCCGCGTGCACCTTCGTGATGAAGTAGCGCAGCATCTTCTCGGTCACGTCGAAGTCGGCGATGACGCCGTTCTTCAAGGGCCGGATCGCTTCGATGTTGCCCGGCGTTTTTCCGAGCATCGCCTTGGCTTCGTTGCCGACGGCCATGCCGTTGTTGAGCACCTCGCCCGTCGTCTTGTCGACGGCCACCACGCTCGGCTCGTTGAGCACGATGCCGCGGCCGCGCACGCTCACGAGCGTGTTGGCGGTTCCGAGGTCGATACCCATGTCGACCGAGAACCGGCCGAGCGCCCACTGGATGGGCTTCAGGATGCTGCTCATCACGACTCCGGTCGCGTGGAGACGGCACGGTCCCGCTGGACGCAGTGCGACTCGAGCGTCGAGGGGGCGAAACGGCCCACGAATGCGGACCTCGGTCGCAGTCTACTCGTGAGGGTTCCACGTTCAAGGCGGCATTCCGCCAGTGCGCGCAAAGAAGCCGCATTCATTCTGCCCTCCTAGAACGCAATCGAGCCGCGTCGGTGGGACCGGCGCGGCTCGCATGCGATCGAGGGGGGCAGAGTCGAGCGCGTTCGAGCGCTCGGTCGCCTCGGGTCCGTGACCCTTGGACGATCAGCCGTTGAAGATGAATCCTCGGCCGGGATAGCTATGCCCGAGGTTGTAGTCGAGCACCAGGAACGCGCCGATCAGCAGCAGGGCCGTGACGATCACGACCGCGTCGCCCATCGACATGCCCTTCTTGACTTCTGTTTCGACTTCGACGTCGTCGGCGGTGGCGCGGCGCGAAGTGACCTTGGTCTCGCGCGTGGTGGTGGTGCGTCGGGTTGCCATGGGTGGTTGCTTTCTGACCTCTGGAATGGAGGTGGGATCAGAGACGCGTCGAAGCGCTGTCGCCCTGACGGATGGTTTGGCCCGGGACCTTGCGCGTGATGATGGCGGAGCTCATGTCGCCGTGGACGAACTCCACGCGAGCCTGGCCCTTGTACGTCTTGCCGTCGTAGATCTCGAAGGTGTAGCCGCGCTTGACGCCCTTGTTCTCGCCCACGTTGAGCGCGACGATTCCCGGCTCGACGGCCATCGACACGTCGAGGACGCCGCCCTGGATCTCGGGCATGGGCAGGTAGTCGGAGGCGTTGGCGTGCGTGTTCGCCTGCAGGGTCGCGAGGCTCGCTTCGAGGCTGCCGCGTTCCTTCTTGAGGCCCTCGCGCGTCTTCTCGAGGTCGGCGATCGTGTTGTTGGCCTTCTCGAGGTTGGCCTTCATCTCGTTGGCCATCGATTCGGCCGTGGCCTGGGCTTGCTCGGCCGCGGTGCGGGCGGCGTCGGCGTCACGCTGCGCCTTGTCGGCCTTCTCCTTGTCGCCCTGGAGTTGGGTCTTCGACTCTTCGATCCCTTGCAGCGTGGCCGCGATCTTGTCGAGGCTGACCTGCTGGACCGTGGTCTGCTTGGTCAAGTCGGCGACCGAGGCCTCGAGGCGGTCCTTCTCGTTCTTGAGGGTGTCGCGCTCGCTCATGCGCGCCTGAAGGTCCTTGTCGGCCGCTGTCAGCTTGGCCTTGGTGGAGGCGAGCTCCGCGTCGACCGCCTGCTTTTCCTTGGCGGTGTCGGCGACGGTCTTCTCCCACTTCTGACGCCACTCCTGGTTGACGTTCAGCGCGTGCGCTGCCCAACCGAGGAATGCCGCGGCGAGGATCAGGTTGAGGACCGTAAAGATCTTTCCGATGGTGCTCATGCTATTCCACGTGGAAGGGGGGCTCGGAGGGGGGTCCGGGTCGAAGCGCAGGTTGTCGCGGGATCCCGGAGGGACTGCGGCGACACCCGGCGCTGGGCTCGGTCGGTGAATGAGGTCGGCTGATTCAGGTCAGCAGGGGGATCAGCGAAGATCAGGACAGCGACGTAACGTCTTGTGCTGCAACGATTTTCGTGCGGGTTTGCAGGCCACAGACATACGGAAGGCGCGCAGTATAGGAACGGCTCCGGTCGCGGTCAAGCGCACCGAAACCGACCTACGGACGCGCAGATCGCTGTCCATGGAGGGCGCAACTACCAAGGGTTCATGCGTCAGTAACCGGTCGCCTTCGCACGCGGATCGAGAGCACGAAGCCAAGTGCGATCCACAAGCCGATCCAGCCTTGCCACGTGGCTACATAGAACGGGCGCGGCGCCGAACTCGTCGCGGAGGATCCGGGTGTCGCCGTCGGTGCGACAGGGATGGGCACGACCGCGCGCAGCGTTCCCGCGACCATGCGGTCCTTCCCCACTACGACGAGACGCTCGACGTCGCGTCCATCGGGACCGATCACCGCCGTGATGCCCGCGTTGGTCGCGCGCACCATCGAGCGGCCGGTCTCGATCGCGGCCATGTGGCTGAACGCCATCATCTGGTCGTACTCCCAACTCGTGCGGAACCAGGCTTCGTTGCTGGCGACGAGGTGGAAGTCGACCTCGCCGTCCTGGAGCGGAAGGACGTAGGGCCCTTCGAACATGTTGTCGAAGCACACGGTCGCGCCGAACTTCCAGGTCTGACCGTCGCGTCCCTGCACGGTGAGCACCTGCGCGCGGTCGAAGTCGACGAGGTCGGGCACGTACCCCGCCATCCCGAACGCCAGCTTGCGCACCCATTCGAGCTGTTCGAGCCCGGCCATCGTCTCGCCGCCGGGGACGAGGTGGATCTTCGCGGCGAGACCCGTGCGTTTGCCCGTCGAGTCCCAGGCAACGATCGCGTTCTGCCGCCGGAACACGCCGTCGCGCACGACGTAGTGCTCGACGCCGGACACGAACGCGGTGCCTGGCGGCAGGATCGGATCGTGCCCGTTCGCACCGTAGAGCTCCTCAGCCACGATGATCTTCTCGTTGCCCCGCATCACCTCCAAGGCGGCGCGGTCGAAGTGCTGATCCTGCCACGGAACCGGCCGGACGCCCTTGTCCCACTGCTCGACGAGGTCCGGCGAGCCGAGGTTGAACGGGAAGAGCGTCTCCCCCCAGGCCACGATGTCGATCGGCTCTTTGGCGCGGCGCGCTTCCTTCATCCCGCGCAGCGTGAGCGCGAGGCTGTCGTCGAGCATCTCCTGACTGCTCATGCCGGACATCTTGCGCGCCTGCGGGAACGCCGGCTGGACGAGCAGGACGCGCGGACCGGGACGCGTCGCCGGAGCGGACGTGATCGCGGCGAAGAGCACGCACAGGACGGTCGGGATCAACGCGGCTGCTACGACGAACTTCGGTCGAGCGAGTTGCACGTGCTCGCGTCGAGCGCGCACGAAGTCCGCAATGCCGCCCGAGAACGCCGCCATCGCGAAACCGATGCCCGCGGTCCCCCACACGCGCGCACCGCCCGCGAGCCACAGTTCTGCGTGGGCGTGATGACCGAGGCGCATCCATCCGAAACCGAACGGCGGCTCGATCATGACGCGCAGCGTCTCGAGCGAGATCCACGCCGCCGGTGCCGCGATCGCCAGCGGCCACGTGCGCGCGATGCGTCGCAGGAGCACGCCCGCGACCGCCATGTAGACCGCCGGCACGAGCGCGACGGCGAGCAGCGTGATCCAGATGACGTACGTGCTCCACCAGCAGATGACCGAGATGCCGATGGCGGCTGCGAGCCATTCCACGAGGAACGCTCGGCGACCCGGCCGGCTGCACGCGAGCGCCCAAGGCACGAGCGCGACGAACGCGACGAACCACAGCCCGTCGCGCGTGACGAGGCCGGGTGTGGCGACGAACAACATCGCCCAGGTCGCCGACGCGCCGAGGAAGCGCAGCCGCGGACCGATCGTCGCGCGCGCAAGTGAATTCTGTTCCGAGGGCTTCAAGACGAGCGAGAGAGATCACCACGCGCAGGCTGCAGTCTCAAGCGAACTCGGAGCTTGATTGGGCGATGAAACGATTCACGTACTTCGCGGCTTCGTTTCGGGCTTCCGACTGTCGCCCTATCAAGTTCGGGAAACTTGCGTTGCTACGGACTCCGCGGTTCAAGGGTGTTGCCTCGCGGCGGGCGGTATTCAACCCAGTCAAAGTAGAAGCGAGGAACCAGCGTGCAGAACCGTCCACTCACCGGGTCGCAGGCCTTGACCGTCCACGAGTAGCATGGCCAAACCATCGTGAAGCTCGGGAACCAGACGTGCTCGTCGTGCGTGGCCCACGCCTCGTAGATGACGAGCCCGTTCGGGCAACGACCGACAAGGCTGTAAAGGCCGGGAACGGGCCCGAGTCTCTCGATCGATGCGTCCGCGAGATCCAACTCGAAGACACCTTCCGAGTCTCGAGCGAGGAGATGCGCTGCATCATGACCGGGTGCGATCTCCGCGGCGCGACAGAACATCACCGTGCTGTCGTCGTCGAACCGGTGGACCGCCACGCTCGGCAATGCACCGCGCTTGAAGAACTCGGTGTCTGCGACAAGGTAGGCCAGAGCCTTTCCGTCCGACAGCCAGACGAGCCTGCTGTATCCGTGAACGGGGCCTGCAACGAACGTGCGCTCGTGCGTCGCGACGTCGATGACCTCGAGAACCCGTGCACGAAACAAGGCGAGGCGCCCGCCGCTCGGCGACAAGCTCACCTGCGGAGAGAAGAAGTTCTGGTCGTGGTCTTCGATCAGCTTCTCCTGAGAACCGTCCCGACCGAGAAGGAACACCTCGTTGCCCAAGAAGCCGGTTCGAACTGCAGCGTAATCGCCGTTCTCGTCGGGACCGCTGATCGTGAACGGACTGAACGGCAGATCCAGTTGTGTCTCGTGACCTTCGGGAAGGGAGATCTGCTTGCCGCTCCTGAGCAGCAGCGTTCCCTCGACGTCGGCGGCCAGCTCAGGGCTGACGTGTCCCGGAGTCCATCGCATCTGCTCCGGAGTCGGCGGCGTGAAGAACAGAAAGCAGCCCGGGCAAAGCACGGACAGGACGAGAGCCAGAAGGGTGCCGGTGCAAGCGGCGCCGATCTTCCCGCAGCACGACGAAGTGACAATTTGATTGGGCGAGGAAATCACGGCCGGATCAGCGCACGTGGAGCTGTCGGTACTTCAACATCGTGCCGGCCTCGGCACTCGCGTCCGGGTCGATCACGGCGAGCGCGTCGGCGCGCGTCAACTTCACGATGTCGGCGGAGCTCGTCCAGTCGAGCGGGATGATCTCGTCGATACCGTCGGCGGCCTGAACGATCTTCACGGGCAAGTTCTGCTGCCGCGGGTTCGGTTTCACGCTCTTCCCCGTCCAGCGACCGACGCGCAATCGCTCGGTCCACTCGTGCGGATCGGCGCCTTCCATCTTCGCCAGCGCGGGACGCACGAAGACCTCGAAGCCGACGAGACACGACACCGGATTGCCGGGGAGCGCGAACACGGGCACGCGGCCGCGCATGCCGAACCACAAGGGCTTCCCGGGTTTGATCGCGATCTTGTGGAACACGAGCTCGACGCCGCACTTCTCGAACACGGCACCGACGAGGTCGTACTTGCCCATGCTCACGCCGCCTGTCGTCATCACCGCGTCGCACGTTTCGAGCACTTCGCGAAAGCGGCGCTCGAGCACCGCTTCGTCGTCGGGCACGACTCCCAGGTTGATGACTTCCGCCCCCGCGAGCCTGGCGCGCGCGGCGAGATAGAACGTGTTGCCCTCGCGAATCTGCCCCGGACCCGGACGCACCGTCGGCGCGACGAGCTCGTCCCCCGTCGTGAGCAAGCCGACGCGCGGGCGCCTCTTCACCGGCACCGGCTCGCAACCGACGGCGGACAACACAGACAGGTCGATCGGCGTCAGCCGCTTGCCCGCGCGCAACACGGTGTCGCCGGTCCGCAGGTCTTCGGCCCGGTGACAGACGTGCTGACCCGCTCGCGGCGCGTCGTCGAGCACCACGTTCCGGCCATCGACACGGCTCTTCTCCACCATCACGACCGCGTCGCAGTCAACCGGCAACTCCGCGCCCGTGTAAATTGCGATGCACTGCCCGGGCCCTACTTTGCCTCCAAAAGTTGCGCCTGCCTTCGACTCCCCCACCTGCTCCAGAGCGCGCGGACCGGCGGCGAAATCCGCGCTGCGCACCGCGAAACCGTCCATCGCGCTCTTCTCGAACGGGGGCAGGTCGACGTCGGAGCGCACGTCGAGGGCGAGCACGCGACCGGCGGCGGTTTCGAGCGCGACCAACTCGGCCACGTGGCCCGGCTCGATCCGCTCTAGAATGTCAGCAATAGCTTCCGTGACGGTGCGCACGTCGCGCAGCATATCCGGCGCCGATTCCCCCTCCATGCTTTCGCCGCTCCGAGTCCTTCCACCGGGCCGGCACTGACGCCCCGAGTCCCCCATCCATGAACGTGTCCAGTTCGGCGCGAGCGATCGCCGGCGCTCTACTCCTCTGCATCGCCGCATGCAGTCACGGCGGGCCTGCTCCGGAATCGACCGAGGCATCCGGCCCGAAGAAGCGCGAGCCCGCGCGCGTGCGTACGGCGCTGGTCGAGCAGCGCGAGATGGTCAAGACGCTCTCGACGACCACCGTCATCGAATCCGAGCACGAGGTGAAGCTCGTCCCGCGCACGACCGGCATCGTCACGGAGGTCAAGGCCGAGGAAGGTGACCATGTGACGACGGACACGGTGCTCGCCGTCCTCGATCGACGCTTGACGCGCGCGATGATCGAAGACGCGAAGGTCGCCGTGCGCGAAGCCGACGACAGCGTGGCCAAGGCCGACATCGCCAAGAGCGAGTCCGACTCGCGCATCGTCACGGCGCAGATCAGGTACGACCAGACGGTGCGCGACTACGATCGCAATGCGAAGACGAACCTGATCTCGGCGCAGGCGCTCGACAACCTGGCCGTGCAGCGCGACACGGCCAAGAACGAGCTCGAGACCGCCAAGCTCTCTTCGCAGAGCGCCGAGATCGCGGCCAAGGCCGTGCGCACGACGCTCGAGAAGACGAAGCTCGCGCTCGAGCGTGCCAAGCTCGACGACTCGTTCCGCGAGATCACGGCACCGTTCGACGGCGTCATCGCGTCGCGCTCCATCCGCGAAGGCGACCTGGCTGGATCGGGAGCGAACGTCTTCGTGCTCACGGACGTCAAGAACCTGCGCGCGATCGTGTACCGGCCGCAGCGCGAGCTCTCCATGTTCCTGACGGCCGGTCGCACGGGCGTCCGTGATGGGACCGAGATGACCGACGTGGCGCGCCGGCCCGAGGACGGCGGCGTGGATGCAGTGCAGCCGACCGGCGACGTCGACGCCGGTGCATCACGCTCCGCTGCAAACGGATCGAAAGGCCAGCGCCCGACCGATGCGGACGGCACGTCGGACAGGGAAACGCTGAACGCGGGGCTGGGAGCCCACGCGGGTCGCAAGCTCGAGATCCGCGCCGTGCCCGAAGCTCTGCCGGGATCGGTTTTCCGCGGCGAACTGCAGCTCGTCAGCCCCTCGATCGATCCGCAGTCGGGCTCCTTCCGCGTCACGATCCACATGGGTGAGCCGATCGAGGGCCCGAAGGACGCGCGCCTCTTGCCGGGGATGCTCGTGCGCGTCGAGATCGTCACCGACCGGCACCCCAATGCGTTCGTCGTGCCCAAGCGCGCATTGCGCCGCGAGGGCGAGCAGAACCTGCTCTTCGTCGTGAAGGACGGCGTCGCGCACAAGCTCGAGGTCACCGAGGGATTCTCCGACGATGCTTCGGTCGAGGTCTTCGCGGCGACGGGGTCGATCCTCGCGCGCGGCGATCGCGTGATCGTCGTCGGCAACCGCGAGCTCGAGGACGGCGCCGACGTGAAGGAAGAGAACGCTGCGGACACGACTCCGCAGCCCGACGCCGCAGCCGACGACGCGAGCAAGAGCGGCGAGACCGACGGCCAGACCCGCAAGGGCTAGACGGGCTCACGCGTGGCGATCGAACCCGTTCAGGAACCGTCGCCGGCGCAGCCTGCTCACCCGCCCACGGGCGGGATCCTCGACGGCGTCGTGCATCGACCGGTTGCGATCACGATGTGCGTCATCGCGATCGCGGTGTTCGGCGTCGTCTCGCTCACCAAGCTTCCCATCGATCTGCTGCCGGAGATCAGCTACCCGACGTTGACGGTGCGCACGACGTACACGGGTGCAGCGCCCGAGGACGTCGAAGACCGTATCTCCGAGCGCGTGCAGGAAGCGCTCTCGACGCTGCCGCACCTCGTGCGCACGACGTCGATCAGCCGCGCCGAGACGAGCGACGTCGTGCTCGACTTCGACTGGGGCACGCCGATGACGTTCGCGGTGCAGGACGTGCGCGACAAGCTCGACGGCGTGTTCCTGCCGGAGGGCGCGGACAAGCCGCTGATCCTGCGCTACGACCCGAACCTCGATCCGATCCTGCGCATCGGCGTCAGCGCGGCTCCGAGCTTGACGCCGCGCACCGACGCGGATCGCGAGAAGGACTTGATGCACTTGCGCTGGCTCGCGGAGAAGCGGCTGAAGCGCGAGCTCGAGACCTTGCCCGGCGTCGCGGCGGTGCAGGTGCGCGGCGGCTTGCAGGAAGAGATCCGCGTCAGCGTCGATCCGTTCAAGATGGCGGCGCAGAACTTGGATCCGAACGATCTCGCCGCGCGCCTCGCGCAGGAAAACCTGAACGCTTCGGGCGGGCTGATCCGCGAGGGATCGACCGACTACCTCGTGCGTACGCTGAACGAGTTCCAGAATATCGACGAGATCGCCGACCTCGCGGTCGTGCGCCGCAACGATGCCATCATCCGCGTGCGCGACGTCGCCACGGTGCAGCGCACGCACGCACGACGCGAGGTGATCACGCGGCTCGACGGGCGCGAGGCGGTCGAGATCGCGATCTACCGCGAGGCTGGGGCGAACATCGTCGAGCTCGCGGATCGGATGCAGGAACGCTTGTTCGGGACACCCGCGCAGCGCGAGCAAGAGGAGAACAAGGACAAGGACAAATCGGGCGCGGCTGCGGGTTCCGAGGATGGTGCGAGCGGCGGCGGTCCGGGCGGTGGCGACGGGGCTCTGATGGGCGGCGGCGGAGCGTACCTGGCGCGCCAGTACAAGAAGGACGCGCGCTTCGCGGTCCTGTCCGATCAGTCGACGTTCATCCGCGACTCGATCCACGACGTGCGCAGCTCGGCGATCATGGGGATCATCCTGACGGTGCTCGTCATTGGGTTGTCGCTGCGCGCGTTCCTGCCGACGCTCGTCATCAGCGTCTCGATCCCGATCTCGGTGATCGCCACGTTCGCGCCCATGTACTTGGGGCACGTGTCGTTGAACATCATGTCGCTCGGCGGGCTCGCGCTCGGCGTAGGCATGATCGTCGACGCGTCGATCGTCGTGCTCGAGTCGGTGCAGAGGTGCCGCGACGAAGGCGATGGGCCGATGCAGGCCGCGGTGCGCGGCACGCGTGAAGTGCTGGGCGCGATCACCGGCTCGACGCTCACGAGCGTCGCTGTGTTCGCACCGATCGTGTTCGTGCACGGCGTAGCGGGGCGCATCTTCGGCGATCAGGCGCTGACGGTGGTGAGCTCGCTGACGGCGTCATTGCTCGTCGCGGCGTTCTTCATCCCGATGCTCGTGGCACGGCCGTGGTTCGACAAGAACTTCTTGCGCGACCGCACACGAGAGAAGCCCAAGGATCTGGTCGAGCGCCAGCCTTTCGACGGCGACCACGTGACGCTCAGCGCGCTGCACACGGTCGGCGTCGCTTCACTCGCAGTCAGTGGTTCCATCGTGAGGACCGTCGGGGCGGGCGGCTTCAGCGTTTGGAGAGCCTTCGCGTTCGTGGCGGGCCCGTTCGGCTGGTTGCACGACCGCGCTTGGAACTGGGTCGCGGGCACGTACCCGCGCATCTTGGCCGGCGCGCTGCGTCACGCGTGGATCGTGATGCTCGTCGCGGCCGGTGCGCTTGCGTTCGCCGTCGAGCGCGCGCGGCATCTGGGCCTCGACCTCCTCCCCGAAATCCACCAGGGCGAGTTCACCGCGCACGTCGGCCTCGACATCGGCTCCCCTATCGAAACCACCGACCAGGTGATGGATTCGATCGAGCACGACGTGCGCGCGATGGACGGGGTCAAGCTCACCGCGCTCGTCATCGGCGTCGAGCGCGATCAGCTCACGCGCGACATCGAAGGCAAGCACACGGCGCGTCTGACCGTGCGCCTGAAACCCGGCCTTGCCAACGCGCGCGACGAAGAGCGCGTGCTCGAGCGCGTGCGCGCTCGTATCGCCGCCGACCCGGCCGTGCGCACCGTGGACTTCACGCGGCCGACGCCGTTCGCGCTCGACGCGCCGGTGCAGGTCGAGGTCCTCGGCTACGACCTCGACCGGATCCGCGACGTCGGCGCGGTCGTCGCCGAGCGCCTGGCCAAGGTCCAGGGATTGAGCGACATCCGCACGACGGTGCACACCGGCAACCCCGAGGCGCGCGTGCACTTCGACCGCGACAAGACGTTGCAGTACGGGCTCGACCTCGACGCAGCGAGCAAGCTCGTGCGCGACCAGGTGCTCGGCAACGTGAGCACGCGCTTCACGCGCGGAGACGACCGCATCGACGTCCGGGTGATGGGCGACGAGATCCTGCTCGGCAACCTCGATCGCGTGCTCGACCTCGTGTTGAACCCGAGCAGCGAGAACCCCGTACGCCTGCGCGACGTCGCCGACGTGCGCATCGTGCAGGGACCGGCCGAGATCCGCCGCATCGGCAACACGCGCGCGGTCGTGATCACAGCGGCGACGACGGGGCTCGATCTGGGCGGCATTTCCTCGCACGTGCAGGACGTGATCGCGCACGTGCCGACGCCGGACGACGTCATCGTGCAGCTCGGCGGACAGAAGCGCGAGATGGACGAGGCCACGGCCAGCCTGAAGTTCGCGCTGCTCCTGGCCATCTTCTTGGTGTACGCGGTGATGGCGAGCCAATTCGAGTCGTTGCTGCAGCCGCTGATCATCCTGGTGACGATTCCGTTGGCGATGGTCGGCGTCGTGTTCGTGCTCGACGCGCTCCATGTGCCGCTCTCGATCGTCGTGTTCATCGGTGCCATCCTGCTGGCGGGCATCGTCGTCAACAACGCGATCGTCCTGGTCGACCGGGTCAACCAGATGCGCGCGCGAGGCATGGGCGTACGCGACGCATTGCTCGAAGCGGCGTCGACGCGCCTGCGGCCGATCTACATGACGACGGCGACGACGGTGCTCGGACTCTTGCCGCTGACCGGCTGGCTCAACGGCGTGCCGGGGTTCACCTCCACGGGCGCGGGTGCCGAGCTGCGCGCGCCGATGGCCATCACCGTCATCGCCGGGCTCACCTGCTCGACGATGTTGACGCTCATCGTGATCCCGTGCGTCTATCATCTCGTGTACCGGCGGCAGGATCGCGCACGGGTGACGGCATGAGCGAGCAGGAACAACTCGGAGAAGCGCGGCCTCCGCGGCCCTCGATCAAGTTCTTCCGCGCGTTGCTGTCGCGGCCAGTGTTGCTGCTCACGCTCTTCGTGACGATCCTCGTCGTCGGCGTGATCGCGTTCTGGCGCGTGCCGGTGCAGATGATGCCGGACGGCTTGACGGAGCCGGGGCTCGAGGTCTTCGTCACCAACCCCGGCAGCTCGGCGCAGGAGAACGAAGAGCAGGTCGCACGCGTGCTCGAGGAGGAGTTCCGCACGCTGCCGCGCCTCGAGAACGTCTACAGCAGCTCGCGCAGCGAATCCGTCGGCATCGAAATCCAGTTCAAGTCGGACACCGACATGAACTTCGCCAAGGCCGAGGTGCGCGACCGCATCGAACGCGCGCGGCCGAAGCTGCCGAAGGGCGTGCGCGACATCGGCATCTGGTCGTGGAGCCAGAGCAACCTGCCCGTGATGTTCTTCGCGCTGCTGCACCCGGGCGATTCGTCGCGCACTGACTTCCTCGTCGACGCGGTGATCAAGCGTCGGCTCGAAGCGGTCGACGGCGTCGGCAGACTCGAGATCTGGGGCACGCTCGACGATTCGCTCCGGATCCTGCTGGACGAGGACAAGGTCCGCGAGGCGCACCTCGACATCGGCAAGCTCCTCCGGCGCCTGCGGGCCGACAACTTCGCGCAACCGCTCGGCGAGGTCGAGGACGGCGGACGGCGCATCCTGTTGCGCGCGGATATGCGCTTCAAGACGCCCGAGGAGATCAAGGCGTATCCCGTCGGCGGCGGTCTCGTCGTCGGCGATCTCGCCACCGTCGAGAACGTCAAGAGCATCCGCGAACGTTTGTTCCGCATCGACGGACGCTACGCGTACTACGGCGAGGTCGCGAAGGACGGTCAGGCCAACGCGGTCGAGACGTGCAAGCGACTGCAGAAGACTCTGAAAGAACTCGAGAAGGATCCGGCGCTGAAGGGCGAGTTCGAGTTCATCGTGCTCTTCAACCAGGGCGAGTTCATAGAGAACTCGCTCGGTGCCCTGACCAACACCGCGCGCGAGGGCGGGATCTTCGCGATCCTGATCTTGTTCCTGTTCCTGTGGCGCGTGCGCTTGACGCTGCTGGTGGCGCTGTCGATCCCCTTGTCGGCGCTGGTCACGGTCGCGTGGATCTTTTTCACCGGCGGCTCGTTCAACGTGCTGACGATGACGGGGATCACGCTCGCGATGGGGATGCTCGTCGACAACTCGATCGTCGTCATCGAGAACATCACGCGCCTGCGACAGCTCGGTCGCTCACCGTTCGACGCCTGCGTCGAGGGCACGGCCGAGGTCGGACTGCCCGTCCTGTTGTCGACGCTGACGACCGTCGTCGTCTTCATGCCGCTCATCTTCATGAGCGAAAACCCGTCGCTGCGCATCATGTTCGGCGAGCTCGGCATCCCGCTGTGCATCTCGCTCATCGCCAGCTTGGCTGCGGCGCTCGTCTTCCTGCCCGTGCAGGTGCGCGGCGCACTCGGCGAGCGCTCGCCGCGCGTGCAGCGCTTCGTGCAGCGTTTCGCCTACATCGGTGCGCTGCCCGCGCGCGCAATCGCGTGGACCGTCGCCGGACCACGCGCGTTGGGACGCGGCGCGCTGCGCGCGACAGCCGCGGTGCAGCGCGTGCTCCTGGTCGAACCGCCGGCGTTCGTCTTCTGGACGATCGTGACGCTGATCGCAGCGGGAGCGCTCGCGTTGTCGGGCTCGATCGTCGCGCAGCAGCTCATGGCGTTGAACCAGGTCTCGCGCGCGAGCCCGTTCGAGCTGGGTCCCGGGCTGCAATCGGGGATCGTGATGCGCACAGCCGGGATCGCGCTCGCGGGTCTCGCCGTGGCCGCGCTCGCGCTGTTCGGATTGCCGTTCTGCAGAAGGCGAGCGGGCCGGTTCGTGCCGGCAACCAGCGGCGTCGTGCCGAGCGGGAACTCCGTCATCGGCTTCATCATCTCGGCCAACCACGCGCTCGTGGAATGGACCCTGCGCCACCGACTGCTCGCGACCGGCTGCGCGCTCCTCGCGTTGCTCTCGATCATCCTCCCCGCGAACAACATGAAGGTCGCGGCCTTCGGGCGCGAGAACGACCGCTCGCGCGTCAACTTCTGGGTCGAACTCGAGGAGAACTTCACCTTCCCGCAGGCCGAGCAGGAGATGATCCACTACGAGGATTTCCTGCAGACGAAGAAGGCCGAATACGGCTTCGACCGCATCGCCAACCGCTTCCAACAGAACGGCGGGCGCATGAGCCTCTTCTGGAAGAAGCCGCAGTCGGAGGAGCACATGCGCTTCGTCCAGCGCGATCTGCAGGAGAAGCTGCCGCACCTCGCGGGGCACAAGCTGCAGTTCATCGACGATCAGGGCGCTGACAACGAGAGCACTTCGG
The DNA here is from genome assembly GCA_038330085.1 of Planctomycetota bacterium. Lineage (GTDB taxonomy): Bacteria > Planctomycetota > UBA1135 > UBA1135 > JAEUIA01. Next base: position 25,640 of record JBBQNP010000029.1, read on the forward strand.
TCGTGACGTTCCGCCTGCGCGGCGCGGACTCCGAAGTGCTCGCGCGACTCGGCGGACAAGCGGTCACGATCCTCGAGACGATCTCGGGACTGACCGACCTGCGCTCGCCGCTTTCGGATGCGCCGCCCGTCGTCCACGTGAAGATGGAATCGGACGTCGCACAGCGTCTGGGCGTGTCGGCGGACGCGGCGCTGCAGAACATCTCCTGGGCGCTGCGCGGAGTGCAGTTGCCGAGCTACCAGGAGCCGGGCCGCGAGGTGCCGTTCATCATCGAGTACGACCGCGCGCAGGAAGCCGGTCTGGGCACGCTGCGCGATCTGAACGTCTACAACGGCGAGACCTCGGTACCGCTCTCGTCGTTCGCGAACCTGTCGTTCGACCGCATGAGCCGCACGATCGATCGCAAGAACGGCGAGGCTTCGTTCACGATCCAGGCGCACGTCGACAACCCGTCGATGCAGAAGATCGTCGCGCAGCGCGGACGGTTGGCGCTGCAGGCGCTCGATCTGCCGCGCGGGTATGCGATCGCGGATGAGGACATGTCCGACAAGAAGCAGGAGCAGGAGATGAACGACATCTTCGCCGCCCTCGCGCTGTCGGTCGTGCTCGTGTTCCTCCTGATGGGCGTCTTGTTCGAGTCGTTCCTCTTGCCCGTGTCGGTGCTGTTCACGATCCCCTACGCCGTCGTCGGTGCGTACTGGACGTTGTTCCTGACAGGCACGGCGATGGACTCGGTCGGCTGGATCGGCGTGATCATCCTGGTGGGCGTCGTCGTCAACAACGGCATCGTGCTCATCGCCTGCATCCACGATCTGCGCGCGGCGGGCATGGATCGCGCGCGGGCCGTCGTCGAAGGTTGTGGACAGCGCGTGCGTCCGATCTTGATGACGGCGTTGACCTCGGTGATGGGCCTCTTGCCGATGGCGCTGACCGAACCGGCGGGTCAGGGCATCGACTACCGCGCGCTCGCGACGTGCGTCGCGGGCGGGCTCGCGCTCAGCACGGTGTTCACCCTGTGGGTCGTGCCGCTGGCGTACACGCTGATCGAGGATGCGTCGAAGGCGGCGTCCGCGCGCTTCTTGTGGAGCCTGCGTCCGTGGCGGCGCTCGCATGCGCAGATCGAGAGCTCGAAGCCCGAAGTCGCCGCGCATTGACGGCACGCGGGACTTTACGCGCGCGCTTCGTGGAGTAGACTGTCCCGCTCTTTCGCGCGCCGGCATTCGCGCGAAGGCCCGATCCTTTCCAGCACGACCATGGCACTCGATCCCAAGAGCAGTACGCGCGCACGTCCCGTACGTCCCGATTCGGTGATCGGCATCGTCGTCGCGCGCTTCCACGAGGACCTCACCGGTCCGATGAAGGACTCGGCTGTGCGCGAGCTCGTCGCATGCGGCGTTTCGCGCGACGACATCCGCGTCGTGTGGGTGCCGGGATCGTTCGAGCTGCCGCTCGCCGCGCGCCGACTGGCGGAAGCGATGGAGGCCGACGCCGTGCTCTGCATCGGGATCGTGATCAAGGGCGAGACCGACCACGATCACTGGGTCGCGCACGGGACGGTGACGGGCTTGATGAGCGTGAGCCTGGAAGAGGACACTCCGATGATGCTCGGCGTGCTCACGTGCGAAACGTTCGAACAGGCCCGCGAGCGCGCGCTGCCGGCCGAGTTGGGCGGGAGCGAGGACAAGGGCCGCGAGATCGCGCGTGCGGCGATCGAGACGCTCGTGGCGCTGGACTCGATCGACGACGACGACGAAGTCGATGACGAAGACGAAGACGCCGACGAACTGGACGCGGACGCGGATGATGACGCGGACGACGATGACGATGACCTGGAGTCCGAGGAAGGCCACGAGTGAAGCGAAGAACGAGAGCCCGCGAGCTCGCGCTGCAGTTCCTCTACCAGCTCGATCTGCGCGGCGACGACCTCCTGCCCGAGGCGCGTGACTCGATCACGTCCGAGGAGCGCGACACGGAGACGACACGCTTCGCGTTGCGTCTCGTGCAAGGCGCCTTCGAGCACAAGGTCGAGATCGACCAGATGATCCAGGGCGTCGCGCAGAACTGGAACATCTCGCGCATGGCGGTCGTCGACCGCAACGTGCTGCGCCTCGCGACGTTCGAGCTCCTGCACTGCCAGGACATCCCGCCCAAGGTGGCGATCAACGAAGCGATCGAGCTCGGCAAGCGCTACTCGACGCAGAACTCGGGTGCCTTCATCAACGGCATCCTCGACAAGATCATGAACCGCGCGCGTCCGCCGGCGACGAAGGATGCGGCGACGGGCTCGGTTGCGATCGCGGAAGCCCCCGAGCTCGACGAAGAGCTGCCGGGCAGCGACGACGGGGAAACGAACGGTGTGGCTGCGCACGACTCCGCGGCGAACGGCAGCGCGCCGCACGCAGACGCCGTCGATGTCGCTCCGACGGATCTTGCCGTAGAGACCGAGCGCGAGGGCTGACGAAACGTGGGCCTCCTCGACCGACTCAAGGCCCGGCTCACACGCACGCGGACGGCGCTTTCGGACGGTGTCTCGGGCCTTTTTCGCGGTGGCAGGCCGATCGATGCAGCACTCCTCGGTGAGCTCGAGGAGCTGCTCTACACGTGCGACCTCGGTCCGGTCGCAGCCGACGTGACCGCCGAGCTCGCGCGCCTGCACAAGCGCGGCGAGATCAAGGGCGAGGACGACGTGCGCGTCGCGCTGCGCAGGATCCTGCTCGAGAAGGTGAATCAGGAGACGCACGAGCTCGACTTCGCGCAGAAGCCGACCGTCATCCTCGTCGTGGGCGTGAACGGCTCCGGCAAGACGACTTCGATCGCCAAGCTCGGAGAGCGCTACCGCAAGATGGGCAAGCAAGTGCTGCTCGGCGCGGGCGACACGTTCCGTGCGGCAGCCGCCGATCAACTCGAGATCTGGGCGCAGCGCAACGGCGCGCAGATCGTGCGCCAGAAGTCCGGCGCGGATCCCGCTGCGGTCGCGTACGACGCTGTCGACGCGGGCATCGCGCGCAAGGTCGACGTCGTCATCGTCGACACCGCCGGACGTCTGCACACCCAAGCGAACCTGATGGCCGAGCTCGAGAAGATGCGCCGCGTCATCGAACGCCGAATGCCGGGCGCGCCGCACGAAACGTGGCTCGTGCTCGACGCGACGAACGGACAGAACGCGATTCAGCAGGCGAAGCTCTTCACAGCCGCCGTGCAGGTCACCGGCCTGATCGTCGCGAAGCTCGACGGCACCGCGCGGGGCGGAGCGATCTTCGGCATCAAGCAGGCGCTCGGCCTGCCCGTGCGCTACGTGGGCACCGGCGAGCAGCTCGATCTCTTGGAACCGTTCGAGCCGGAAGCTTTCGTCGACGCGATCGTCGGCCGGGAGACGTGAACCAGGTTGCGCACAGGTCCGGTGGGGTGATGCAGGCTCTCCTGCTGCTCGTGCCGGTCCTCGTGCTCGCGTTCCCTGCATTCCTCGCGGGCGACGTCATTCCGCAGGCGACGGGCGTCGGATTCGTCGGGCTCGCGTTGCTGCCTGCAGCGTTGGCCATGGTCTTCCGCCGCGCCGTGCCGTCCGTGCGCGGGCTGTGGTTCCTGCTGGTGCCGATCCTCGTCGCGGTCGCGTGGCTTGCGTCGGACGGATTGACCGACACGTTCGAAGCGTCGCGCGTCCTGTTGCAGTGGATCACGGCGCTCGCGTGCGTGCTGTGCGGAGCGACGTTGTCGGCGCGCGGGCGCAGCTTCCTCGTGCGCGGCGCGATCGTGCTGTCGCTTGCGTTCGCGCTCGTCGCACTGTTCGACTCCGAGCACGCGTTCACGGGTGCGCTGGGCAACACCGGCAACGTCTCCGAGGCCGCACTCGCGGGCGCCGTCGCCGGAGCGGCACTCGCTGCGTGCGGTCGCGGAGCGTGGCGCATCCTCGGGTTGATCACGTTCGTCGTGTTCCTCCTGTTCACCGCGCGCGTTCCAGTCCTCGCGGGCAGCGTCGCGAGCGCAGCCGGCATCGTCGCGTTGGTCGCGGCGCAACGCGGTCGCGCGCGTCCGATCGCGGTCGGGATGTGTGTGCTGGCGCTGATCGCGTTCGTCATCCCCTTCACGGGCCGCGGCGACGCGAACGAGGGCTCTGCCGAACGAGCGGACACGTCGGTCGTCGAATCGAAAGCGGGCGGCGTCGGCGTTCGGTTCTTGATCTGGAAGGGCAGCGCCGCGATGTCGCTCGCGCATCCCCTGTCCGGCGTCGGCACGGGACAGTTCGCCGCTGCGTTCCCGGCCTGGCGTGATCCGCGCGAGATCGAGCGCACGACGCACGGACGGCGCATTGCCGAAGAGACCGAGGTCGAGCATCCGCACAACGACTGGCTCGCACCGTGGCTCGAGCTGGGCTGGATCGCCGGGGTCGCTTGGGCCGTTTTCCTCGGGACCGTCGGCTTGTGCGCGTGGCGAACGCTTCGACGTGGGGCTGGACACGAAGTCGGCATCGAGGTCGATGCGCACGACCTCGCGCTCGGCGCTGCGGGCCTGGCACTGCTCGTCAATGCGCTCGTTCGCGGTCCCCTTCTGCAGAACCCGGCCTCGTCGGTGCTGGCGTTCTCGGTGTTCGGGACGCTGCTCGCGCGCGATGAAGTGGGACCAGGACGCTTCGCGCGCCGCCTCCTCCCGCTTCGAATCGTGCCGATCGGATCCGTCTTGCTGTTGCTCGTCGCCACGCCGCGGGCGCTCGCCTTCGTGAAGCACGGTTTCGCACTGCAACGCTTGGTCGCCTCGGAGGGAGAGATCGACAAGGTGCAGTACGCCGACGCCGACGCGCTGGCCGCGTGCCCCGATTCGGTGCTCGCGCTGTCGTGGTCGGCGCGCATCGCGGAGGCGTTGCATCGAGGCAACGCCGTCGTCGAGGAAGAGTGGCGCCGCGTCCTCGCGCTGCGACCCTTGCGCATCGAGGCCCTGATCCAAGCCGGGAACCACCTGCGCGACGACGATCCCGAGCGCGCGCAAGTGCTCTACCAACGCGTGCTCGTCCTCGACGCCCGTCATCCGGCTGCGCTGCTCGACATGGGCACGCTCGAACTCGATGCCGGTCATCCGCGCGAAGGCCTCGCGTCGATCGACCTGTTGCCCGCGCACCGCGTACCCTCGCGCGCCTGGTTCGAGGAGCTCGCAGCGCGCCTCGCGCTGAGCGGCGTCGACGACTCCGCCGAAGCCGTCTTCGTGCGCGTCGATCCTGCTCTCGCCGACCCGACCGCCGAGCAGTGCATCGGGCGGGCGACCGAAGCGCGCAAGGCAAACCGTCCGCCGATCGTCGGCGACGCATGGGAAGCGCGTGCGCACATGCGCTGGGCGCGCGCGCACGCGGCGGCGGGAAACTACGCGGACGCGGTGCGCAGCTATCGCCAGGCGGTGCGCCTCTGCACGACGCACGTGGTCGCGCCGCGTCGCGTGTACCTCGAGCTCGCCGCGGCGTTGTCGCTCTCCGGCAAGCCCGACGAAGCACGCAAGCAGGCAGGAAACCTGGTCCCGACACCGGAAGACCTCGCCGCACTGCCGGATTGGGCGGCTGCACCGTTGCGCGCGGGCTTCGAACAAGACAAGAAATGAGCGCGTTGGACACGCCCACGACCCCTCCGCGCGATCCGTGGCGCCGTCTCGTGCTCGCGCACGCGTGGCTCGCGGTGTCGATGAGCATCTGGCGCATCGTCGAGAGCATGCCGCGCTTGTCCTCGCTCAACGGCGGATCGTTCGCTGCTTCGCCTGTAGGACGCGCGCTTGCATTCGTCACGGTGCTCGGCGGCGTGGTCGCGCTCGTCGTCGTGATCCTGAGCACGTTCCGCATGCGGCGCGACCTGCGCGCGCTCGCGCTGTGCCTCGCTCTAGCCGGAGCGTTGTGGAAGCGCGCGCACTTCGACGTGTTCGACGTGACGTATCTATCGTTCGTCGCGATCGCCATCGCGCTCGTCCTCGTGCGCGCTCCGCGGCTGGGCCCGATGCCTGCGCATGGCCCGCGCCAAGCCTCCTGACCCCGCCGATCGGGGAGGCGATCGTCCGGCTGCCGAAGCTTCGACGCTATTTTCAGGTCGGCGCCGTTCAAGTCGGCGATGTTCAAGTCACCGAGCGGCGCATTCCGAACAATGGGCGATGGACTCCGTGACGATTCCCCCGGAACTGGTGCAGTTCGAAATCGAGCGCATTCATTCCGGCAACTGCCCCGTGTGCAAGGGGCCCGGTCCGGTCGACGTCTACTACAGCCGCTGGGTGCGCTCGTTCATCGTCGCCACGCAATGGGGATCGAGCAGCGCTCTGTCGTGCCGCCCGTGCCGCAACAAGAAGTGGCTGCAGGACACGACGACGACCGTCGCCATGGGTTGGTGGGGATTTCCAAGTGGAATCGTGCTCACGCCGATCGTGTTGCTGCGCAACGGCTGGGAGTTCTACTGCGGACCGAAGGCGAGCCGGCCGTCGAAGCGTCTGCATCCCGTCGCGAGTGCGCGGCTGGGCGCGACGGTCGCGGCCGCATGCCAGATGGCGCCGTCGCTCGAGTGCGCGCGCTGCAACACGGGCTACGTCCTGGTTGGATTCCGCGACGGGGCGCCGGACATCCGCTGTCGCTCGTGCAACGGCGAATTGCCGCGGCAGATCGAGAGCGTTCCAGCGCGTCAGATGGCGGGTTGATCGCCGGCAGAGCGTCGACGCGGCACGCAGATCATCGCCGCCATGGCGACGAGAGCGGCGAGCGCGATCCATCCGCCGATGCGCACGCTCCCCGGTGCGTACTCGAATTCGATCGAATGGTCGCCGCGTGGGATCGGCACGCCGCGGAAGAGACCGTCGACCGTCAGCACCCTCTGCTCCTTCCCGTCGACGCGCGCGATCCAACCAGGGAACGCCGCATCCGTGAACACGAGCAACGCGTCACCGTCGGCTTCGGCGCTCAGGCGCACACGATCGTTCGAACGCTCGTCGAGCTCGACGCGCGTGGTCGTCGCCGGTGACGCGGGGCGCCAGCTCTAGTTCTCGTCGAGGAAAGCCTCGTGTTCCGGATCGAACGACGGTTCCTGCAACGGACCGTGCGCGGCGACGTCTCGTGGGTCGAGCACGCGCGTGACGCAGAACGCGCGGGGCATGGGATCGTGCACGCGATAGACGCAGGCCTCGGCTCGCGCAGACTCCCTCAGCTCCGGTCCGGCAACCATGTCGGAAAACGGCAGGTCAGCCGCCCCCGTGTACGCAAGCATCGAGACGCCGAGCAGGCGAAACGCGCTGGAGGACGTATCGATCGTCGTAGCGTTTGCGCCGAGCGCGGGATCGATGCCGGGCTTCAGCGCGCGCGACCACCACTTCGCAACCGAAGCCGGCTCCAGCGGCGCGCGTGCGTTCGCGATCGGCATGCGCTGCAGCAGCCCCGTCTCCCCTGGAAACACTTCCGGCCCCGTGACGAGACGATGTGCTCCGATCGTGCCGCGCACGAACCGTTCGGTCAGCGAGACATGGAACCCCGGATCGCGTTCCGCCGACGGCAACAACCCGCTCGACATCCAGAGTGGTTGTGACACCGCAAGCAACACGGCCAGCCACTTCCAGCGCGACGGCGCACCGGCCGCGAACAACAAGACGAGGAACGCCAGGATCGTGTACGCCATCGACGGCGCACTGATGCGCGGCTCGGGTGCGATGGTCGAGTAGGCGATGTCGCGCGAGCCGATCGTCTCCCACTTTCCGTCAGCATGCTGGCGCTGCACGTCGATCGAGAAGCGCCATGTGCCTGGAGCGAAGTCCGTCGCGTCCAACTGCATCGATCGGAACGTGCGCCGGCCCTCGGCGGGAGGCTCGCGAGGCAGCGCGCACGCGAAGGTCGGCCCGTCCATGCGAGGTCCTTCCAACGTGCCTCCATCCTGCGCGACACGCTGCGCACGCAGGACCAGCCCATCACACGGCAACTCGTCGGTGATGTAGCCCGCAACGGAAGCCGTGCCCTTCGTCCACACGGGCGGCGGTACTTCGGTCCAAGCGAGGAAGCGTTCGGTCCGATCCGGGGTGGGCTTCGGAGCGACGGGCCGTTCGACCAAGGCCACGCTCACGAGCGCGACGAAGACCAGACCTGCCGTGCGACGCGTGACGCGCGGCGCAGCATCGAGCGCTTCGCCTGCGAGCAACGACAAGAACAACGCGGCGACCGCGGCCGCTTTCGCCGGCGCACCCAAGCCGAAGAACGGCACGCGATGCCACACGTCGATCACACCCGGCGTGTCGATCGCGATCAGCAGCGCGCACAGCGCGACGACTTGCACGACCTTCCTCGCGCGCAACGGACCCGAGAGAGCGAAGAACGATGCGAGCGCGAGTGCGACGACGACCGCGGACGTCCACGCGACTACGGTTCCCGAGTACGCGCCCGTTCCCCTCCACGTCGTGTTCAACGATCCGTGGGCGTCATGGAGAAACAGCGCGCGACCCGCGGCCCCCAAACCTCGCCCGCTCAGCACGAACGCGCACGCGCACAACGAGAACACGAGACCGACCGTGCCCGCCAGGCCGCGCTTGCCGCTCTTGTCCTGTGGATCCAGCGCGCGCCACGCGACGACGAGGCCGGCTGTGACGACGACGAGACCGAGCGAAACGAAGTCGAAGTGTGTCGCTGCGCCGACCAGCGCACGTCGTTCGACGAGCGCCTGCGAGTGCAGCAAGGCTTCGACAAACGGCACGAGCAGCGGCGCGCACGCGAGAGTTCCGAGCGCGAGCCCGCCAATCCCCAACCACCGCTCTTGACCGTTCAACACGCAGCCGCTCCACACGGCCGCTGCGCAACCGGCGAAGAACGCTGTCTCCAGGTCCCCGCCCAGCACGAGGAACACCGTCGCCAACGCGACGAGCGCAAGACCGCGGAGGCTCGCTCGGTCACGCAATCGATCGAGCGCGACGAACAACCACGGCGCGACGGCCGCGACGTGTCCTGCGGGCAAGTTGACGGACACCAAGCACGCCGCCGATCCGCCGAAGCCCGCTGCTGCGAGCGCTGCACCGACGCTCGTGAGACCGAGCCGGCGCGCCAACACGTAGGCACCGAACGTCGCCGCCGCGAGGCGCAACCACGCCATCCACGCGAGGCCGCGATCGAACAACGTGTGTCCTCCGATCACCTCGAGTGCGCCGAGCACGAGCACTTGCGGATCGAACACGCCCGCGCGTGGATCGGCAAGCCACGGAACGCCCACGCCGATCGCAGGGTTCCACGTCGGCAGACGTCCAGCAGCAGTCTCTTCGGCCGTGTACCGCCACGTCGGATACAGCCGGCAACCCTCTTCGACGAGCATGGGATCGGTGGCCCGGTCTGCGCTCGTCACGGGCCCGCTCGGTCTTCCGTGACCGCCACGGAACGAGGCTTTCGACCACGGCTCCCGCGACGTCGCCGTGTCGATCGCACAGAAGATCCGCGATCCGTCGAAGATCGCACGGCCGATCGGGAAAGTGCACGCGACCAGGACGATCACGAGCGCGATCCAGAGTTCCGCGCGTGCGGCGTTCGCTGTGGGTCCCACCTTTCCCGTGCGGGACTGCAGGAGCTTCAGCCAGGGGGGACTCTCGGCCGACACGAGGAGCGAGCCTACGGTCGTGCATCCGGAATGCCGAGGACCTGATGAGGGCAGGGGCTCGTGTGCTATCGCGCTGTCCGCCTGATATCGTCCCGGCTGCGATCGTGTCGTCCGTCACGGCGCCGCAGGACGCCTTCGACGACCGAGGTAGGACTTTTACCAGGTCGAGTCTGTTTCGTTCACGCGACGATCGCGTATCAGCCGTCTGTAGACCTTGTTCCATCAGCCCGTTCGAACAGCCCAGACATCGAAATAGCCGAGGTCCCATGACTGCACCCGCCACGACCGCCCGTCCCAACTCCCAGGTGCACCGCGTGCTCGTCGTCGAGGACGAGGAGGCGCTCGCCTTCGGCGTGAAGGATGCACTCGAGCACGCCGGCTTCGCAGTGCAGGTCGTGCACGACGGGCCGAGTGCACTCGACCGCATCCGCACCGATCAGCCGGATCTGGTCGTGCTCGACCTGATGTTGCCGGGCATGGGCGGCCTCGAGATCCTCGGCACGTTGCGCAAGGAGCGGCGCGACGTGCGCGTCGTGATCCTGACTGCGCTCGCGAGCGAGAGCGATCTGATTCAGGGCTTCGAGCTCGGCGCCGACGACTACATGAAGAAGCCCTTCTCGCCGCGCGAGCTAGTCGCGCGCGTCGAAGCGCAGTTCCGCCGCCGCGAGATGGACACCGCTCCGCCTCCGCGCCTCGAGCTGCCGAACGGGATCAGCGTCGACCTCGCGCGCTTGGAAGTGCACCGCGACGGTCAGCTCATCCAACTGACGCCGCGCGAAGGCGACATCCTCGACTACCTGATCCGCAACCGTCACCGCGTCGTCACGCGCGACGATCTGCTCCTGGACGTGTGGCACTACAAGAGCGCCAACGTCGAGACGCGCACGGTCGACATCCACATCGTGGGTTTGCGGCGCAAGGTCGAACCCAACCCGGCCGAGCCGACGCTGATCCAGACCGTGCGCGGCAAGGGTTACCGCTGGTTCAGTTGAGCCCCCTGTTTCGATGGTGACCGCTGTTTCGATGGTGGCCGCTGTTTCGATGGTGGTAGCTGCTTCGATGGGGCAGCAGATTCGATCGGGGCAGCAGAGGGCATGAGGACGCAGTGGTCCAGCTAGGGCTCGGTACCAAGAGGACTGCTCTCGCGCTCTACGGCGTGCTGTTGGTGCTGCCGACGCTCGTGCTAGGCGGGCTGTTGTGGAGCCAGCTCGTGCTCGATCACCAGCTGATGCTCAACACGGTGCCGGGCGACGCGAACAACGCGACGGGGCGTCTGGGCAGTTCGCTCGAGCACCAGCTCGAAGCGGTCATGCGCCCCGAGCAGGAGCGCGAGTTCTTCGAGTACCGCCCGAACTACTTCCCCGCCGGCACGATCGGCACCGACCTCGCGCTCGTGCCCTCGCCGCTGCGCAGAGGTCCGACCGCGCCGGAGATCGTGGGGTGGTACAGCTTCAAGCGCAACGACGTGAAGCGCGGTCGCCCGCCGATCGTGCTCCTCGGAAGCCGCAGCTCGGATCCCGAAGCGGAATCACTGCGCAATCAACTGCTGGTCATGACCCTCGACCTGCAAGCGCGCCTGGGCAAGATGTGGGAGGCAGACACGCACGTCCCGACGAACGTCGAAGTCGGACGGCTCCTCCTCGGTGCGCTCGGCGTGCGCCCGCGCCCGGATGGCGAAGGACGCGGCGGAAACCGGGTCGGCGACGTGAAGCTGCCTCTCACCCTTCTCGCGATCAACCTGTCGGAGGAGGAGAGCATCGATTGCATGCGCGACGATCTGCCCGAGCTGCGCGGGCTCGAGAAGCAGAGCCAGTCGGTGCACGTCGGCGCCTTTCACTTGAGCTTCTACCGTGACGCACTGGGCACCCCGCGGCTCGTGGCTCGGCGCTCGATCTACATCCCGAGGAACACGCAACTCGGCCGCATGAGCGGATGTTTCGACGCGCTCGGCCGCGAGACGCGCATCGAACAGGGCTTCTTCATCGATCCGCAGTGGTTCTTCCACGACCTGCCGGCGGCAGCGGCGGAGAGCACGCTCGAGAAGGGTTCGCAGGTGTTCATCCCGATGGATGCGGTGCATGATCCCAGCGACATCGAGGGGTATGCGATCGCACCGCTGCGGCAACTCGGCATCGAGGTGTTCGATCCGAGCGATCTGGAGTACGGCACGATGAAGGTGGCCGTGAACATGCGCGATCTCGAGCGCGGCTTCCGCACGCAGACGGTGCGGTTCCTGGGCGTCGCGGCGATGCTGGTGGTGTCGTTGGGAACGGGGCTGGTGTTGCTGTTGCGGAGCGTCAACAGGGACCTGGAGACGGCGAGACGCACCGAGAACTTCATCGCAGCGGTGACGCACGAGCTGAGAACGCCGGTTGCGTCGATCAAGCTGTACGGGGAAATGCTCGACGATGGATGGGTCGACGACGACCCGGCCAAGCGCAAGGAGTACTACAGGAGGATCGTGAGGGAGACCGGACGGTTGGAGACGTTGGTGGAGAACGTCTTGGAGAAGAGTCAGATCGCGCGCAGGGAAGCGGAGCCGGAACCGGGTGATCTGAACGCGGTCATCGAGTCGATGGAGACGTCACTCAAGAACCTGGCGCAGGACGGGGTGATGGACTTGGAGTTCGTGTACGGAGAAGGGTTGCCGCAGGTGATGCTCGTTCCGGAGGGCGTGCGGTCGATCGTGACGAATCTGGTCGAGAACGCGAGGAAGTACGCGCCGATGAAGCGGGATGTCGCGGTGGCGGAGCCGATTATCGTGATGACGCATGCGCTGGCGGGGATGCCGGTGCTGGATGTGATGGATCGCGGGCCGGGGATTCCGCACGCGGAGAGGACGAAGATCTTCCAGGCGTTTTATCGGGTCGGGAACGAGGAGACGCGGACGGCGAGAGGGACGGGGTTGGGTCTGCACTTGGTGATGCTGCAGACGACGTTGATGCGGGCGAGGGTTGGGGTGTTGGATCGGAAGGGCGGGGGCACGGTATTCAGGGTGACGTTTGTGGAGGCGCCGACGTACGAAAGCTGACTGCCGGTACTCCGGTAG
>JBBQNP010000030.1:0-37320 GCA_038330085.1 Planctomycetota bacterium
CCTGGGTATGTGCAGGCCCGTAGTCATTCGTCGAAGTGTGAAAAAACGGGACTGGCACCGTATTTCTGCCAGTCAGACCGACATCAACCGCCGCGGGTCTCAGTCGGATGCTCGGACACACCCGGCACGAAGCGGTAGCGATTCGCCTTCCACCACTTCTCCCACGCTTGCGGATCGGCGCCGATGCGCTCGCCGGTCAGGCGCGTGAGCGCGAGCGCGGCATCCCAGACCTCGGTCGTGATCGGAATGTTGCTCACGCCGCCGACGGTCACGTCGAACACGACGCCCGTCTGCAGCGCGCCGATGATCGGGTCGGCGATCGACGCGCCCTGGGCGATCTGCACGTTGAAGTCCTGGACGTAGGTGGTCTGCAATCCGATGAACAAGTTGGAGCGCACGCCGCCGCCTCCACCACCGCTCGCTGCAGCCGCGCTAGCGGCGATCATGAGGTTGATGAGCGGCTCGACACCCTCGCGGTATCCCGCGCGACCGATCGCGTCGATCGCATTGCCGCGCACGAGACCGCTCGGGTTCGCGAGCGCTTGGACGAGCATCCCGCAGGCCTTCGCGTCGTTCGCAGCGCGCAACCCGAGGATGGCTTCGTCGCGCACATCGATCGCGGGATCGAGCACGGCGTGCACGGCCATCGGACCGATCGCGCCGTCAGGAAAGAGCCGACGCAGCGCCACGCAGGCAAACGTGCGGCGCGCGATGACGGTGGAACCCAGCTCGGTGACGAGCGCGTCGCGCAACGGATCGGATTGCGCTGCATTCGCGACGGCGTTCGAGATCGTGCGCGGTGCCGTGTTCGTCACGGCGTTCGGGCTCGGGCTCGGGCTCGAAGTCGTGTTCACGGCGCTGTTGCCGGCGGCGGCTGCGTCGGTGGCCTTCGACGGCAGAACGTGAGCCGCTTCGGGGCGAGGCGTGCTTGCGACGGGTTCGTTCGCGCGCAACGCTCGGATGACCAGCTCGCGGCGAATCAGGCTCCCGCCGATGTTGCAGGTGCGCGCGCCCTCGCGGATCAGTGCGACGCGCAAGGTCTCAGCGGGGCTCGCGGTCACGCGCAGGTCGAGATGCGGCGGCTTCGCTGACATCAACCGCAGCACGTGTGCTTCGTCCGGCAAGAACCGCAGGATCCGGTCGAGCTCGTCGATCGCTTCCTGGTCGAGGCCCTGGTCGATCATCCAACCGCACGCTTCGACGCGCGCGCCGACGTGCGTGAGCGGGATCACGTCGAGCCGTGTGCGCTTCTCGGCGAGCACGTCGCTCTCGCGTCGCATGCCGAGAAGTGTGTCGGCCTCGACGAGGCGCCAACCTCCGCCGGACTTCACTTCGATGCCGTTTTGGACTTCGCGCGCGAGCGCACGCACGTGCGAACCGTCGGCGAGCTCGAGGATCATGCGCACAGCGCTCGCGTCGTCACCGGCGCGTGCTCGGGGCGACGCGGCGACGCCGATCGCCACGATGCAGGCTGCGGCGACGACCCTCTGGATCTTCATGGTGGTCATCATGACACGTTCATCGGCCCCCTGGCGCGTCGGGCGGGGCAGGAAACATGCCGTCAGGCATCGCGATGTGCAGCGGACCGTCGAACCCCGTGCATTTCGTCACGATTGCACGCCGCACGAGCTCGGCGTGCACCGGGGGATCGCCGCTCGCGCTGATCCAGATCTCGGAAGGACGCGTCGCGCGCAAGAGCGGATCGATCCCGTCCGTCTCCGATCCGTGGTGTGGCCACAGCACGAGGCGCGCACGCGTGCCGCCGAAAGCGCGGATCCAGGCGCGCAGGCCGTCGTCTTCGGCGTCGCCGCACAGGATCGCTTCGTCGTCGCCGGCGCGCACGCGCAACACGCGCGAGCCCTCGTTGCCCTCCACGTCGAGACCGCGCTCGATCCACAGCTCTACGCTCAGTGCTCCACCCGAAAGTGCCGGCAAGCGCGCGCGCCCGGTCGCGAGATCGATGCGGTCACAACCGTGCGGCAACCGCTCGGCCAAGTGTGCGGGAAGCGCACCGGCGTAGGCGCGCGGAGGAAAGCGCTCGACCATCCAGGGCAGCGCCGATTCGTGATCGCGGTCGCTGTGCGAGAGCACGATCCCCACAGGTCCGGGGTCGAGGCGACGCAGCAGCGGACCGAGCGCTTCACGCGCGACGTCGGGTCGGTCGCGCGAGCCCGCGTCGAACACCCAGGTGCCGAGACCCGGACCTTCGAGCACGACGGCGGTGCCCGCGCCGACGTCGAGGGCATGGATCTGCACGCGCGCCGGGGTCGCGCTCCACGGCACGAGCAACGCGACCCATGCGAGTGCAGCAACACGCGCGATCCCACCTGGACGTGTGAGGACGACGCCCAACGAATGCAGGGGTCCGGATGCTCTCGATGCGGGCGGTGAGCGCGGCTCGGAAGACGACCTCCGCGCCCAGGACGAGACCGCACAGAACGTCGCCAGGCACGCGAGCGCCGGTAGCCAACTCGGTCGCGGCGGAAGCGGCGTCGGTGTGAACGGCAGCACGTCGAATGCGCGCATCGACGACGTCATCGCGCGCGCGCACGGCACGAGCACTGAGTCGGGAATCACCCATGCACCGAGCAAGACGCGCAACCACCCGAGCCCGAGCAATGCCGTCATCGACGGCGCGAGCACCGGCGTCGCGAAGATGCCCCACGGACTCCACTCGGAAAGACGCGACCACACGAAAGGCAACGTGGCCGTCACCGCAGAGATCGAGGCCGCGACCGCGCACAGCGCACCAGCGCCGAGGCGCGCGTACGACAGACGAGCGATCATCGAAATCGACCCACGCTCGTGGCCGGTACGCGTGACGTCGGTCACCTTTTCGCGCGGCCCGCACCACGCGCGCAACAACGCGAGGAACGGGCCCGTGCCGACGATCAAACCCAACGTCGCCGCATAGGAAAGTTGCACCGACAACGAGAGCGGCGCATCCGGATGCAAAACGCACTCGACGATCAGCGCCAGCGACCAGAACGAAAGCGAGTCCGCGCGGCGGGGGAGTCGCACGCGCACGCTGCGCGCGCCGCTCTCGACGATGGCAGCTCTGCGGCGTGACACCGTCGGCGCGACCAGCGACAGCGCAGCGCCCATGACCGAGCGCACGATCGGCGCGCCCGCGCCCGCGACCGGCACGAGCAGCACGACGAGCGGCAAGGCGAACCACGTCGAGCTCGCGCGCACGCGACCGAACGTCAGCGCGCCGAGTGCATGCGCCAGCAACGTGCTCGCCGGTCCGATGAGAAGGAGCACGACGAGCACGACCTGCATGCCCGAAACCGCAAGCACGTGGAAGGTCCCGGTGCGCACGAACAGGTCGGGCATCTCGAGCGGCAACTCTGACGTGTCGCCGAACAGCAACGCGAGCAACAGCGCGCGCGTCTCCATGTCGCGCACGGTGTGCGTGCGGTACGCAAGGCGCGCACGCAGATCCCTCACCCCATCCGTCAGCGGCGTGAACCACGTGCGCGGTGCCGTCGCGAGGCGCGCGATCTCGTCCGGCATGACTTCGATGGCCCCGCGCGAGCCCGATCGCGCGCGCGGGCCGACCTCCGGTCCGCGCGGGAGCAACGGTGCCTCGTTCACGGGATCGAGCGCAACGATCTCGCCCGCACCGACGACCGCGCGCGGCAGGATCAGCGTCGACGCGCAACCTTCGACGCGCCCGTGCAGCTCGAGCGACGCGGCCGATTCTTCGAACGCCCCGCACACGAGCGGCTGATGTGCCGCAAGGACCTCCGTCGCCAACGCTTCGGACGCAGCGCGCAATCCCGCCGTCGCCGCGCAGGCCGTGAAGAGCGTCATGCGGACCAGCGCAGGTCGGGTGCGGAACGTCACCATCGACACGAACCAGGCTGCCAGGCCGACCGCGACGAGCGCGCGCCACGCGCCGATCCCGACGACGCCCGCGGCGAGCGTCCCCGCCGCCGATCCGACGACCACGGCTGCGCACAATCCGACCAGGGGACGCGCGGGTTTCGACGAAGCGGAGGGGCTCACCCTGATGCTGACGAACGGGAGGGCGAACGGTTGCAACCCTGACTCGGCCGATCGCTACAATCCCGCGCCAGACAATGGCTCGAGCCGCGCAACACGCCCTTTTTCCCGGCAGCTTCGACCCGGTCACGCTCGGCCACGTCGACCTCGTCGCGCGTGCGCTGACGCTCGTCGGGCGCGTCACCGTCGCGGTCGCCACGAACCCCGACAAGCCGGGTCTGTTCACGGCCGCCGAGCGCGTCGACCTCCTGCGCAAGTCGCTCGCGCACCTCGATCGCGTCGGGGTCGAGCTCGCGCCCGGGCTCGTCGTCGACGCGGCCCGCGACCTCGGCTGCGACGTGATCCTGCGCGGCGTGCGCAGCGGCAGCGACTTCGACTACGAAGCGGCGATGGCGCGCACGAATCGCGCCTTGCGGCCGGGGTTGGAGACGCTGCTCATGGTTCCCGCGCCGGAGCTGGCGCACGTGTCGAGCTCGCTCGTGCGCCAGATCGCGCTGTGCGGCGGGGATCCGTCGGCGTTCGTTCCCGCGCCCGTCGCGGAGGCGCTGAAGAAGCGCGCGGCACGCAGGACCTGAAATCTCGAGCTCACTGAAAACACGGGAAAAGCTGGAGTTCGTTTCCATTTTTCCCGATCAAGACAGCCCGATCCAGACCGCTCGACATCGGAACGCATTCGAGGAACCAACCATGACCGCGACACAACAGCGCAAGATCACGACGACCGACGCACCCTCCGCCATTGGTCCGTACAGCCAGGCGATCGTGGCCGGCGGCTTCGTGCACTGCTCGGGCCAGATCGCGCTCGACCCGAAGACGGGTCAGTTGATCACGGGCGCGATCACGGAGCAGACCGAGCGTGCGCTCGAGAACCTCAAGGCCGTGCTCGCCGCGTCCGGCAGCGACATGAGCAAGGTCGTCAAGACGACGGTGTACCTCGTGTCGATGGAGGACTTCGGCGCGATGAACAAGGTCTACGGCCGCTACTTCTCCGGCGACACGACGCCGGCGCGCTCGACGGTCGGCGTGAACCAACTCCCGCGCAACGCCTTCATCGAGATCGATTGCGTCGCGATCGCGGGCTGACGCGCGCATGAGCGCCGCCGAGCCCGACCGCGGCGCGACAGGTGCCCGCCTCGGCGAGCGTGTCTGCCTGGCGGTGCTGCTCGTCGTCGCGTTCGTCCTCCGCACGCGACATATCGAGGACTTCTACATCGGCCCAGACGACGGGTCGTACCTGCATTCCGCGCAGGTCGAACTGCTGCAGCATGACGGATTCCATCCGCTGCGCTGGATCGGCGAGGACGTGAGCTGGATCCGGCACGTGGCTGTGAAGTACACGGTCGACGACCACGACACGTACCAGCACAGCTACTTGCATCAGTGGGTCGCGCGCTGGTTGTACCGGCTCGGATGTGGAGCGCTGCAGTCGTTGCGCTGGTCGTCGGCGTTGACCGGCACGCTGACCGTGTTCTTCGCGTGGTGGCTGTTCGTACGACTGTGGCCGACACGTCGCAGGCTGGGTCTGCTCGCTGCCGCCGTCGTCGCGTGCGTGCCGTTCCACGTCTTCTACTCGCGCACGGGCTGGGGGCAGGTCGGATTCGCGTGCTTCTACCTGGCGTACTGCGTCGTGCTCTACCGGTTGCTGTTCGAGATCGAAGAACACGATCGACGCACGCTGCGATGGTCCGGCTGGTCGTTGCTCGCACTTTCGTTGCTTGCGTTCGGCTGGCAAGAGGGTGTCTCGCCGTACATCCTCGGCTGCATCGCGGTCGTTCTGGCAGCTCCGTGGATCCAGCGCCGTGCCGGTGACGAGCGCGGATGGAAGGAGTCCGTACTTCGTTCGCGGCGCACGTGGACGTTCGTGTGGAGCGCGATCCCGATCGGGTCGGCGACCGTCCTGACTGCTCTCTTCAATCCGCTTGCGAAGAGAACGTGGTTCAACGAGCGCGGTCTGGCGGATCTCGACTGGCTCGAGCTCAAGCGGCAGTCGCTGCAAGACATCGTCGCACACCAGCGTGTCGACCTGCAGATCGGCTGGCTCGTCATCGTGCTCGCGATCATCGGGCTGGTCGCGTGGTTGCGCGCGAACAAGGGCCTGGCGCGGTTCCTGGTCGCGACATCCGGCATCGGCGGACTGATCCTGCTCTTCGGGTTCGGCGACGCGATGCTGCTGCGTGCGTACATGCCGGTGTGGATCGTCGTGTTTCTGTGCGCGGCGGTCGGTATCGCTTCGTGCGCGACGTGGATCGGTGCGCGTGGCGGTCACCTGCTCGCCGTAGTGTTCGTCGTCGGCGTGATCGGTTGCCTGCTCGCGACTACCTGGATCAGCCTCTTCGGCAGCGTTGAGAATCCGTTCTTCGTGCAGAGGCTGTACGCGCGTGAGGCGGAAGGCGACTTGGACAAGCGCAACGTCGACTTGCAGATCCTCGAGCGATTGCGCTCGGAGATTCGTGCGGGCGAGACCGTCGGTGCGTTCGGAGAGAAGAGCCCGATCGTGCGCCTGCAGGACATCGGCATCCCTGCGCAGGAGGTCGACCTCGCAGAGGCGAACAAGTCCAGTTGGCCGACGTGGATCATGGGCAGACGGAACATGCTCGATCAGGGCAAGCGCGTGACGCAGAACGGCGGGGAGTACGAGCTCGTCGTCGGTGACACGATCGGACGCTTCGGGCTCTACCACCGCGTGAAGTGACCGATCGCGTCCCCGGAAAACACGAAACTCGTCGCGCGTGGACGGGTTGTTGCGATGCCAGTAGGCTTTGCTTCGAGCCGGACGCGACCTCGACCTGACCCATCTGCATGCACAAATCGAGCCTCTTCTTCGTTGTTGTCTCCTGCGCCTTCGTCGCCTGCTCGCACGACGAGCCCAAATCGGTCGCGCAGCAACAAGGTCAGCGCCGCGAGCGCATCTCGATCGAAGCACCGACGACGCGCGAGACGGCCGAAGAGGACATGCGCAACTCGCGCGCGATGGTGATGCGCGTGCTGGCGCAGGATTGCGACGCGATCACGGCACCCTTCCCCGGCGAGATGAGCATCGACCTGCCTGAGGGCGGCTCGGACCTGTTCGCATCGTCGATCGCTCTCGTCGGTTTCCCCAAAGGCAAGACGCCGCCGCAAGTGCGCATTGCGTTCGAGATCGATCTCGCCGGTCCGCAGCGCACGGCGAAGAGCTCGGTCTCGCTCGGGCTGCAGGAAGCACTCGGGGGTTGGAGTCCGATCCTCGAACAACGCGGGAGCGCTGCGGCGGTGAAGCTCGTGATGCGCGGCAAGTGGATCGGTGACGAGATCCCGAAAGACCTGCCGCCGCTCCGCATGTGTCTCGCGTTGGGGGACGTGAGCACGCTCGGCAAGGCCACGCCGGACCGCCCGAACGTGCTGGTCTTGAGCGTCGACACGCTGCGTGCCGATCACTTGTCCTGCTACGGCTATGCGCGCAAGACGTCGCCGAACATCGACGCGCTCGTGGGCCGGGGTGTGTTGTTCGAGCGCGCGTATTCGTCGGCGCCGTGGACGTTGCCTTCGTACGGGTCGCTGTTCACCGGGTTGTTGCCGGCCGATCATCGCGCGGGAATCGTCACGCAGCGCGAGGACGCGTTCGGCACGGACGAGACGCCGACGTTGCTCACGACCGAGCATCTGTGCACGGATGTCCCGACGCTGGCGGAGCTGATGTCGAAGCGCGGATACCAGACGGGGGCCTTCGTGTGCAATCCGTTCCTCGCCGCGGGTGCGGGGCTCGCGCGCGGGTTTCAGCAGTACACGAGCTACCAGTACACGGCGCAAAACGGCGTGGACCTCGCGTTGGAGTGGATCGAGGGGTGCAAGGGCGGCAGGTGGTTCGCGTTCGTGCACATGATCGATCCGCACTGGCCGTATGCGCCGCCGCCGCCGTACGACACGCAGTTCGCCAAGCATGCCATCGGCGAGTTGAAGGACTGGCCGCCGGAGCTCAACGCGCTGCGGGCGCATGTGCCGGACGACGAGATGAAGGCTGAGTTGGTGGACGAATACGACGGCGAGATCGCGTTCACCGATGCGCAGGTGGGTCGGATGTTGGATGCGCTGGAGAAGCAGGGGATGCTCGAGAACACGCTGATCGTGTTTCACTCCGATCACGGCGAAGAGTTCTGGGAGCACGGATCGTGCGATCATGGGCATTCGCAGTACGACGAGCTGTTGCGTGTGCCGTTCGCGCTGGTGCTGCCGGGGAAGATCGAGGCTGGGAAGAGGGTGGCGACCAGGGTGCGGACGTTGGATTTGTTGCCGACGATTGGGGCGTATGTGGGGTTCGACGCGCCGGCGGGGATCGAAGGGAAGAGCTTGTTGCCGGTGATCGCGGGGACGGAGACGAAGGATCGGGATGATGTCGCGGAGGCGATTTTGCACGGGCCGCGGGAGATCAAGGCGGTTTTGGTCGGCAAGGACAAGTTGATTGCGTCGGGGGCGGGGACGAATCGGGTGTTTGATTTGGGCGGGGATGCGGGTGAGAAGAAGGATCGGAGTGGGGATGCGGCCGAGGTGGTGAAGAGGTTGAGGGGGATGTTGGATGCGCACCATGCGGCGGCGAAGAAGTCGGCATGCAAGGCGGCGCCGCTCGAGTTGGATGAGGCAGCGCGTCGGCGATTGCAGGGGTATGGGTATGCCGGATCCGGCAAGTCGGAGCCGATCAAGAAGCCTTGAGCGGGGTGTAGCGGGGTACGGAGGCAGCCTCCGTTGTCGACTCCGGCGAACGGCGCCGAGGAGCAGGTGGGACGCAACGGCCAGATGTTCCGCGCCGACGGCGCGGTTCCGGCCGACGCGATGCGCCCCGGAATACCGGGTCGGATCGCGCCGGTCGGCTCAGTAGGGGACGCGCGCCGGTCGTGCCTGGAACACGACATGGGTATTCCCGCGATGGGCGCAAAGTGCTGCGGGCTAAGACCGCTACGCGTTCACTTCGGCTTTTCGAGCGGTTTCTTGAGGGGCTCGAGCGCGTTCTCGAGCTCGGACCACTGGCGTTTCGTGCTCGGATTGTCGCCCTTGAGAAGGAGCGAATGGGATCCGTGGTCGCCGATCAGGTGTTCGTCCTCCGGCCAGAAGGCGTGCACGCGCGCGCGCTTCTCGATCGCGGCGGCGACCGGCTTGGCTTGCTTCGTGTCCGCATCCGTGTTGCCGCACGTGATGTACGCGGGGACGTCGAGCTTCTTGATTCTGTCCGCGATCGACCAGGGCGGCATGTACTCGCCGGGTGAGTAGGAGAGGACTGCGTCGATCTGATCGCCGTGCTCGGCAGCGTAGACGAGCGCGAAGGAAGCGGAGTACGAGCTGCCCATGAGACCGACGCGCGAGGCGGGGAAGAGCTCGTGCGCCCACGCGACCGCTTGCACGACGTCGGGATAGGCATCGAGGTACGCGGTCGGCTTCTTCTGCTCCGTCGCCATCTTCCACGTCTCGTTCATCGTGCCCGAGCGAACCTTCGTCTTGCGGTTGGCGATTTCGCCTTCGCCGCCGCAGCGCAGATCGACGGCGAGCACGTTGACGCCCATCGCGACGATGCGCGGTGCGATCTCGCGGTACTCGCCGCGCGAGCTGGCGGTCATGTGCATGCACACGAGGACGGGTTTGGTGGTGCTGTCGGGCGCGCGGTAGAGGTCGCCGGTCATCACGATCCCGTCGGGGAGCTTGTGCGTGATCGTCTCGAAGGGCTTGGATTCGGCCGTGTTCGGAGCGGCGGGCTTGGGCTCTGCGGGCGGACGCCGGTCCTGCGTGCGGAGCGGCGTGGAGGCGATCAGGAGGAGCGTGAGAGCGATCGTGGAGTGCATGGGGAACCTCGGGTGGCCGACTGGAACAGCGAGTTGTGCGTGCGGTTCCGGCGCGCGCGGGAACATGGGGCGGAGCGGGGTCTGGATCGCTAGACTATCGCGCCAATTTCGCGGAAGCACCGCGCGGATGGCACCTCGCGGAAGCACTGCGCTCGAACGGCCGGGCCCGAGCGAGCCGGTGCCCCATTTCGCGCGCGCGAATCACCCGACTTCACCTTTGCGGATCTTGATTTCATGAGCCTCGCCTGCGGCATCGTCGGCCTGCCCAACGTGGGCAAGAGCACGATCTTCAACGCCATCACCGCCGCCGGAGCGGAGAGCGCGAACTATCCGTTCTGCACGATCGAGCCCAACGTGGGCGTCGTCGACGTGCCCGATGACCGGCTCGAGGTCATTCACCAGTACGTGGTGACGGATCGCATCGTGCCTGCGTCGATCAAGATCGTCGACATCGCAGGGTTGGTCGCGGGTGCTTCGAAGGGCGAAGGCCTCGGCAACAAGTTCCTCGGCAACGTCAAGGAGTGCGACGCGATCCTGCACGTCGTTCGCTGCTTTGCGAAGAGCGACGTCATCCACGTGTCGGGCTCGGTCGATCCCAAGCGCGACATCGAGATCATCGAGCTCGAGCTGCAGCTCGTGGACCTCGACACGGTGTCGAAGGCGCTGACGCGCGCCGCCAAGCTGGCGCGCACGGGGGACAAGGATGCCGGCGCGCAGAAGGCCGCCTTCGAGCGCGCGAAAGAGCTGCTCGAGCGCGGTGTCTCGTTGCGCACGCAGACGTGGAACAAGATCGAGACAGAAGCGCTGCTGCCGCTCTTTCTGATCACCATGAAGCCGGTGCTCTACGTCGCGAACGTGGGGGACGACGACATGGACGGCAAGAGCGCGATGTCCGAGGTCGTGCGCGCGCACGCGAAGGCAACGGGCGCGGAGATGGTCCCGTTGTGCGGCGATCTCGAGGGCGAATTGATGGCCATGCCGAAAGAGGATCGCGCGGCGTTCCTCGGCGATCTCGGGATGACGGAGCCGGGGCTCAACCGGTTGATCAGGAAGGTGTACGACCTGCTCGGTCTTCAGTCTTTCTTCACCGCGGGTCCGATCGAGATCCGGGCGTGGACCATTCACAAGGGCGATCCTGCGCCCGTTGCGGCCGGCGTGATCCACACCGACTTCGAGAAGCACTTCATCCGGGCCGAGGTCTACTCGATCGAGGACCTGGTGCAGTACAAGAGCGAGGCGGCCGTGAAAGCAGCGGGGAAATTGCGCGTCGAAGGCCGCGAGTACCCGATGCGCGAGGGCGATCTGGTGCACTTCTTGATCGGCAAGTAGGCTGTTGTGCGCGTCGACCCGCGGGGAACTCCGCAGGGTCCGCGCTGTGCGACGGGCGCACGCTTCGACGTCGCGATCGCGCGCGATGTCCGCTCTTCGACTTCCATGAAGACTCGTTTGCTCCTCGCCGTGCTGCTGCTCGCGATCGCATTGGTGTGCTCGATCGCTTGGCTGCATTCGGGGGCCAAGGCGAACCCGATCGAGCCGATGACCGGTCCGGCGCAGACCGTGTCCGCGCGGCAGGCGGAACTGGACGCTCCGATCGACGACGCAACGCTTCCGACGGAGCAGCGCAGCGAAAGTCCCCGCGTTCCGGTCGCACACGCGCAGCCGGCGGGCCTCGAGTGGGCGCCTTTCGGCGCGTCGCCTGCGCATACGGCTGCACCAGAACGGCGCATCTTCGGACAGGTCAAGAGCTCGGTCGAAGGCCTCCCGCTCCGCGGCGTGAGCGTGCGCGCCGACCGCACCGTCGAAGGGGACCACTCCATAAACGTGCACACGGGCCTGGACGGACGGTACGAGATGCGCGTGTCGTCCGGCATCTGGCGCGTGTCCTGTACCGCGCCCGGGTACGCGGTCTGGCGTGGATCCGTGAAGGTGGGCGACGACGACGTGAAGCTCGACATCGAGCTGCTTCCCGACCCGGCGACGGCGGAGCTCGTCATCCACCTGCGAAACGCCGACGGAAGCCCGTTCTTCGACACGCTTGAGGGCGACGACCTGCGGATCGCCGCGAGCTTGCGGCCCGTGTTCGTCGCGGGGCATGTCGCACGTGGTTCGCGCATTACGACCCGCGATGTCCTCGCAGTAAAGGCTCGCGCGGCCAGCGGTCGCGGGACCGATGTTTGGTTTCGCGTGACCGTGCATGCTCCGAACACCGCGTCGTGTTGTCTGGTCCTGGCCGACCACGTGATCGACGTCGCACCCTTCGCCGATGGGATGCGCGACATCGTGCTCGTCGCGACGAGCGCCGACCTTCGCAGCTCGCAGGGCAGCTTGCAAGTCGACGTCGTCGACCACGTCACGAGGCTGCCGTTCCCGCGAGCGCGCGTGGTGGTGTTCGGTGCTCTTGGCACCGAGGCACGCGCCGTGACCGACGTGACCGGCCACGCCCTTTTCGAGCACGTGCTCGAGGGCGAAACGAACGTTTGGGTGACGAGCTGCGATCGCAGCGGCGACTGCGATGTGTACGCATTCTCCTCCCAACCACCGAAGACAGGCGAAGAACGCCGCACGATCTACATCACGGCGGGTCAGCGCACGAACCTCGCACGGATCGAGCTCGAACGCACCATCACGATCTCGGGCAGCGTTGTCGGATCGACGAGTTCGATGCCGAGGGTTCGTCTCGTGAGCGATCACGAGAACCCGAGGTTGGCTGAAGGCGTCATGCGCGAGGGTTCGCCCGGCACCAACGGCGAGTTCCGCTTCTCGGGGCTGGTGCCCGGGCAGTATCGACTGCTTACTCGCGCTCACGACCAGGTCGTGGACACGGATGAGGTCGAGGGCTCGGTGCGAGTCGATGCGCGATTCGGAGACGTCACGGGCGTGCAGGTCAGCCCTTCGGCTGAAGGTCCTCCGAGAGCATCGTCCGATGATCCGCTCCCGAACGGGTCCGAGAGACCGCGTTGAATCGAGAGGCCCCATGCAGACTGAGCACCTGCTGGAGCGGCGAAGCGCGAGGAAGCCTCGAACGTCTCTGCGATCTTCGATTCGATCCAAGTTTGCGCCAACTGTCTCCAAACGAGCTCGATCCGCGCGCGTAGCCGACGCGTTCGGGATCCCACCCGCATGAAAGCTCGCATCCTGCTCGCGCTCGCAGCAGTCCTGGTCCTCCTCGCCGGGCTCGTCGCGCTGTTGCGCACGCCGAGTGGGACTTCGGTTGTCCCCGCGATGCCCGCGACGGACTCGGTGGCCGCGTCCTCCGACTCCGCTGAGGGTCTGAGCACGCCTGCATCCGCCTCGGATCTCGCAGAGTCGCGCGCGACGGTTCCGATCGATCGGAGCAAGACCGCATCGAGCGACTCTGCGCGCTGGAGTGCGCACCCGATCGGACACGGACCCAGACTCTCCGGCGTCGTCACGACCAAGATGGACGGTGGACCGATCCAGTCCGCGACGGTGAATGCACAACTGGAGGGGGAGACGGACGATCAGGGCGCGCACGACATGTCCATCTTGACCGACCACCGCGGCAACTTCGCGATGAGCATGCTGGCGGCCGGCGACTGGTTGATCATGGTCACCGCGAAGGGCCATGAGAACGCCTTTCAACGCGTGACGATTGTCGCCGACAAGGAAGTGCGCGCTGATTTCGTGCTCTCGCCGGTGACGGGCATGGCGGATCTCGTCGTGCACTTGCGGGGCAGCGACGGTCGGCCGCTACTCGATGCAGTCGAAGGACCAGGACGGGATGCGGCGCTCGTGCTGCGCCCGGTGTTCGTCGCGACTTGCTTGCAGCGTGACACGCTCCTCCCGCCGGGTTTGTCCGTGCTGCCGATCCGCGCATCGGGGTTCCGCGAGGCGGGAACGGACCGATGGTTCAAGGTCACGTTCGACGAGAAATCGACCGGTTGCTGCTGTCTCGTGCTCGGCGATCGAGTGCTCGACGCCTTGCCGTTCAGCGCGAGCACGCACGATCTGGTGCTGATTGCATCACTCGAGGACTTGCAGCGCGCGGCGGGTTCCTTGAGTTGCTCGATCGTCGACGATGCGACCGGCCGGCCCGTCACCGCCAACGTGTCGGTGCGTCCTGCTGCCGGCTCGACGCGACATGCTGCGACGGATGAGACGGGAAAGCTCGTCGTCGACCGACTGCTCGAAGGCGAAGCCCGCATCGAGATCAGCGCGAAAGATCATGCGTTGAAGAGCCTGACGACGACCATCCAACGCGGTGCGCAGTCCGACTTGGGCGTCATCGGCCTCGTTCCGAACGTGAGCATCTCCGGTTGGGTGCGTATGCCGGACGGTGCACCGCCCTGGGCAGCCGTGTACGCCTTCACGATCGACGAGAACAAGCGCGTCCCCACGTCAGAGGTCGCGATGGCGCGAACAGTTTCACGGGGCGAGTTCACGTTCGCGAGCCTGCCCCCGGGTTCGTACCTCATTGGATGGCAACCCGTTTCGCCGCCGGAGCTGAAGCCCGTGCAATCCGGATTGATCCAGGGCTGGAAGGTAGTCGACGCGCACAGCGGTCCTATCCAGGGCGTGGAGGTCGTCATCACGCCGACGATGTGGGAGAGCACGGAAAAGTTGCGTGCGTTCGCGGAGAAGGATCGGCGTGGGCACTGAAGCGACCCGAGTCCGGACGCGGGACGTGCAATGAACCCCCGCATCCTGCTCGCGCTCGCGTTTGCAGCGGCCCTTTTGATCGGGCTGACCGTGTGGTTGCACGTGGACGACGGTGCGAAGAAGCCGGCCGACGTGGAGTTGAACCCAGATTCGAGCGCGCCTGCGCGCTCGCTCGACGAACTGAGCACGGCGGCCATCACGCAGGCCGCCGTCGCTGCGCGAGCGCCGGTGCTGCCGATTGCACCCGCGCCCGATGCGCACGACTTCCAACTCGGGACGCAAGCGCTTCGGCACGTCATCACCGGCGCCATCACCTCGAGCAAGGACGGACTGCCCGTGTCGTACGCGACCATCGATGCGCTCCCGCCGCCGTCGGACCTCGGCGCCTCGGCTCCGCTCCTCCGCGTCGCGGACTCGTACGGACACTTCGAGATCAAAGACCCCGACGCGGGACGTTGGAAGCTCACCTGCAGCGCACGCGGATACGCGACCGTCGAGCGCGTCGTCACGGTCGTAGGTCTCGAACCGTGCTTTGCCGACTTCGTGCTCACGCCCGTCGCGCAGAACGCAAAGCTCCTCGTCCGCTTGCGCACACCTGCGGGCCGGCCGTTGCTGACGACGATCGACCCACTCTGTCTCGAGATCGCCAAGGCACTCCGCCCCGTGTTCGTAGCGGATTGCCCGACGCGCAGGCGCGACCTGCCTGCGGGAACGAACGTGCTTCCAATCCGCGCGACCGCCGTGACGCGCCCCGTTTCGGACGAGTGGTTCGAGGTGACGATCAATTCGAAAGGGAGCGCGTGCTGCTGCCTCATGCTCGGCAACCACGTGCTCGATGCCGTCACCTTCGACGAGAGCACGACGAGCGTCGCGCTCGTCGCGTCGTGCGACGACCTCCTGGGTTGGTTCGGATCGGTGCGTCTGACGGTGGTCGACGACATCTCCGGCGATCCCATCACGGCCATCGTCGAGGCGCGCCCGGAGATCGGCGACACGCGCAGGGTGGACACGGATGCACGCGGCTACGTGCAGGTCGATCGCCTCACGCAAGGCGAAGTCGTCGTCCACGTCTACGCCAGCCTGCGCGCACCCATCACGCGCAAGATCACGCTGCGAGGTGGTGAGACCGCGGACCTCGGCGTGATCCGCATGGTGAAGACCGTGGACATCGGCGGTTGGGTCGAAAGGGCGGAGGGCGAGCGCGCTTCCGCGAACGTCTTCGCGTATCGGATCGACGGAGAGGCGACGTTGATCAGCGACCTGTCGACGAAGATCGAGTCGAACGGCAGCTTCACGTTCAAAGGTGCGTCTCCCGGCCTGTACTTGTTGAGCCTCACGGGCGCCACGCGCCCATCGATCAAGGCCGTTCAGGAAGACAGGGTGCGAGGTTGGGCCTACGTCGACGCGCGGTTCGGAGCCGTGAACGGCGTGCGCATCCGCTGAAGCCGGCACACCGCATTTGCTGACGCGGCTCGCGACGACGGCGCGAGGCCAACCTCGTTCGGAGGTGCAGGGGTCCACTCGAGCGACGTGAACAGCGCGGAACGGGCTATCGGCTCCACCAGCGCGCCGGTCAAATGACGCCACGAAAGCAGCAGAATCAGACAACCTGGGTCACGCGGATGCCAACGCGAGCGCGAACCGACGCGTAGCTCGCGGCGGCGTGGTGCGGGGCGCCGATAGCTGGTATTCCAGGCGATCGGTCCCTGGCACCTCGTCGCCCGCCCTGCTCTTTGCCGTAGAGCCCGCCCCGCTCTTTGCCGCAGAGATAAAGTCACTCGTTCGAGACCCCGATGAACCCCCGCAGATTGCTCGCGCTCGTGTGTGCAGTGGCCATCCCGGTCGGGATGTTTGCGTGGCTGCACGCGGCGAACCGTGCCCCGAGCGTGCCGCGCGTCGAGCGCGGCGGTGTGGTTCAGGTGCAGATCGCGCCGGATCCGAAACCGACACCGGCATCCCGCGATGTCGTCGCGCCGGGCGCCGTGACCTCGGACACGAAGAAGGACTCGCAGCTCCCGACCGGCTCCGTGACGGTGTCGGTCGTCGACGACGCGTCGGGCCAACCGCTGACCGCGACCTTCCAAGTGCAGAGGGGTTTTGAAAATCCGTTCAGCGCCCACTCCGACGCGCAAGGCCGCGCGCGGATGGACGGGATCGCGAGCGGTGACGTCGTCCTGCGCGTGTTCTCGCCCTCGCGCGTGCCCTTGACGCGCACGATCACGGTCCGGCCCGGAGAGACCACGGACGTCGGCGTCGTGCGCATGTTGAAGCCGATCAGCATCGCCGGTTCGGTCGACACGGCCACGGTCTCCGCGCCGACCCACATGGCCTTCGCCTACTTGATCGAGCCCGGTGGTTCCGCGGGCAAACCACCCACGGCCACGACGCCGATCGGTGACGATGGACAGTTCATGTTCTCCGGCATGTCGCCGGGGGAGTACTTGTTGAGCACGGTCGCGAACCCGTCGCCGAGCGTGGAGGACGTCCAGGCCGACAAGCTACGCGGATGGGTTTACGTCCCCGCTGCATTCGGGGACGTGAGCGGAGTACAGATACGATGACGAGCGTGAAGCTATCGACGAGCTCGCTGTGCGCGAACCGCAGGCTGCTCGCACCATGATCCCGCGCACGCTCATCACGCTCGTCGTCGCGCTGGTGTTGGTCGGCGGTTTCGTGGCCTGCGGGAAGTCCGATGAGCGCAACGCGCACACGAGCGGAGCACCCGCTGCGAATACGTCGAACCGGAACTCGGAACCGACCGGGAGTTCTGCGCGGGCACAGAGCTCCGAACCGGTTCCGGAGAATGTCCTCGATGCGCTCGGAACGAAGGCTGAAGCGCGCGGACAAAGCGCCGCTCCACGATCCACCGGCAAGCAAGACGTTGCTCGGACACCGCAACCGCGCCGCTTCGTCGGTCGCGTGACCTCGACGCCCGACGGCAAGCCGGTCGCGGGCGCCATCCTTGGTTTGCGCACGATCGGTCACATGAAGCCGCTGGAGCCTGTGCTCGAATGCCGATCCAACGCGACGGGTGACTACGTGCTCGACGGCGTTCCGGTTGGGAACTGGTCGCTGACCTGCCGCTCGGCGTTGCTCTTGCCTGCAGATGCGGAGGTGTACATGCCCGCGTTCGGCGGCGACGTGCGCCGCGACTTCGTGCTCGAGCCGGATCCGCGCGTGAACATGGTCGTGCACCTGCACGTTCCGGGCGGAAAGCCGTTCTTTCAGGCACTCGCGGGCGACGACATCCCGTTGGCGGCGATCCTGCGCCCGGTGTTCGTCGATGCATGTCCGGCGCCGGGCGCCGACTTGCCCGCAAGCACGAGCGTGATCACCTTCAAGGGTGAGGCTTCCGACCAGGGCAAGGAGGGCACCGACGATTGGTACGACGTGACGCTGCGCTCGGCCCGCGCCGGATGCTGTTGCGTGCTGCTCGGCAAGCGCGTGCTCGCCGTGCAGCCGTTTCCCTCGGCGGCACACGACGTCACGCTCGATGTCTCCGTCGAAGACATGCGTCGTGCGACGGGCTCGTTGCGCTTCGAGCTCGTCGACGACAGGACGAACACTCCGATCTCCGGCGCGCGTGCGACCGTGCGACCTGCGGACGGACCGGCGTGCGTCGTCGACATGTTCGGATCGAAAGGCGTCGTGTTCCCGCACGTGTTGCCCGGCGCCGCGACCCTCGAGATCGAAGCGGACGGCCACGCGCACGGCAAGCAGACGGTGATGATCCGTGCGGGAGAGGACATGGATCTCGGCACGATCCGCCTTCCCGCGAGCGTAGCCATCTATGGGACGGTCGAACTGCCGTCCGATTGGACCGCGACACATCAGTTCGGACCGGAAGTGTTCGCCTACCGCGTCGAGAAGGACGGCAGTGCGCCGTACCTGAGGTCGGTAACCGCGAGCACGCAGGGCGAGTTCGTGTTCGAAGAGCTCGATCCCGGCGCATACTTCGTCGCCTGGCAGCCGCGCCATCCGGTGCCGGCCGTCGGTCCCGTGCGGAACGGCGCGATCCCCGGTTGGGTCTTCGTCGACGCGCACATCGGTTCGGTGCACGACGTGCACGTCGGCGTCACGCCGGCGATGTGGAGCGCGGAAGCGACGAGAGCGCACACGCCGCACTGATCACGGTGAGCCGAGCCATTCGTTGAAGCCCTTGATGCCGGACAAGCGCAATCCGTCGACGTACAAACCGGTCTTCTTCGCGTCGAGCTTGCTGTCGCGCTTCAAATAGAACCACTCGCCGGTCTTCGCGCCGTTGCGATACTCGCCCTGGTAGGCCTTCGTGCCGTTGCGCCGCCAGCGCGTCGCCTTGCCGTGCAAAACGCCGCGCTCGATCGTGCACTCGAGCGACTTCGCGCCGTTGCCGTGCCACTCCTTCCACGCACCGTGGGGGATGCCGTCCTGCCAGTCGAGCCGTTTGCGCGCGTCGCCGCGCAGCGAGTGCCACACTTCCGTTCCGTGCAGGAGCCCGTTCTTCCAAGCACTCGTGCGCAGAGGAACCAGACCGAGGATCTTGTCGCGTCGCACGACGATGCCCGCGCTCGCATCGGGCGTTTCGCTCGCGATGCAGGGCATCAAGAGCGCGAGCCCGAGCACGTCACACGCGCGCGCGAACAGGCTGCGGCCTTCGGGAGAGGGGACGCTCATCGCGCACGAGCCTAACGCCCCGCGGTGCCCGAGCGCATCAGGATGTGGGCGGCGAGCTCCATGTGCGTGCTGCCGCTGCATCGAGGAAGTTCGAGAGGAGCTGCTCGCCCAGCGGCGTCAGGATCGATTCGGGATGGAACTGCACGCCGAATTGCGGCAACCGCGTGTGCTGAACGGCCATCACCACGCCGTCTTCGGTCCAAGCGGTGAGCGCGAGCTCCTTCGGCAGCGTGCTGCGCCTTGCGCGCAACGAGTGGTAGCGCCCGACCTCGAGCGGATCGGGCACTCCGGCGAACAAGTCGGTGCCGGTGTGACGGATCGCCGAGCTGCGACCGTGAACCGGAACGGGATCGCGCTCGATGTCGCCGCCATACCGCTCGACCAGCGCCTGATGTCCGAGGCAGATCCCTAACACAGGCAGCGTGTCAGGCACCCGTCGCAACAACTCCGGCATGATGCCCGCGGCGCGCGGCTCGCCCGGTCCAGGGCTCAACACGATCGCCGTCGGCCCTAGCGCAATCACGTCGTCGACCGACAGCGCGTCGTTGCGCTCGACGCGCACCTCCGCCCCGAGCTTCATCAAAGCCTGCACGACGTTCCACGTGAACGAGTCGTAGTTGTCGAGGAGCAGGATCACGCTCGCTCCGCTCACCATGCCCGAAAGCTCGGGAGGGGTGACGCCCGCCTCAGCGGTCGTCGCCGTCCTCTGACTTGTTGTCGATGTCGGCATCTTCACCCGTGCCACCGGTCTTGCCGTCGGCACCGAGCGATGCGACGCGCGGTTGTGGATGTCCCGCACCCGGCTTCGTGTAGACGTACGCATGTCCCCACGGATCCAGCGGCAGCTTGTCCTTGCCGAAGTAGCGTTGCCCGTTCACGTCGGGCTTCACGAGCACCTCGAGGCTGTCCGGATAGTCGCCGGTGTTGTTGAGCGCGTAGGCGTCGAGCGCGTTGCTGATGCTCTTGATATCCAACTTCGCACGCGTGCGCGTGCTCGGCACGGCGGACACAGCCCTCATCTCCCCGGTCTTTGGCGCCATGTCCTTCATGCTGTTGATGGCTTGGACGAACTTGCCCACGTCGGTCGAGAGGCCGAGCTTCCACACGCGACCGTCGACTCCGCCCGCCACCTGAAGGGCCGGCAGCTTGCTCAAAATGTCCATGGCCTCGGTCATGCTCTCCTGCTGCATGCCTGAAATGTTCGACATCAACCCGCCCACCGTCGACATGTAGCGTCCCATGTCCATGCGCATCACCAAGCCTGGGTTCATGCTGCCGAGCTCGCCCAGCAACTCGGCGCCGAGCGGTGAGGGCGACTTCCCGGACATGCGCGCGATCGTCGCCTTCATGTCGTCGAGGCTGCCGATGGAGGCGGCCAAGCCGTTTTGCACAGGAGCCATCTGCACGGTCATGCCGTCGGGGCCGAACATCGCGGCCATGGCCTTGTCGGTTTTGTCCTTGTCCTCAGGCGTCGAATTCATCGCGGCGGCGGACATGCCGGGCATCTTGTCGAGATCGAACTTGAAGTGGTACGTCGACACGTCCGTGCCGTCGACCTTGGCGTGCTCCGGTCCCGTCATCGGCATCCACGGCATGGTCGCCTTGAGCATCGCGGTCATCTTCGTCATGTAGCCGGCCGCATCCTTGGGCTGGAACCAGGTGGCGCCGTGCATGCCTTTGTCGTCGAAGTCGTAGCTGCCCGCGATGGTCGTACCCATGTCGGCGTACAGCTCTTTCGAGAGGCTCATCATGTTCGTGAAGTTCGCGCGCTGATCTTCGGGCATCTGCTTCGTCGCCATGTCCATGAAGCCCTGCACCGAGTTCATGAGCTTCGCGAAGTCGAGCAGGCCGACCATCGAAACGGCCGCGCCGTTTCCCATGACGCGCGCGGCTGTCGGCAACGCGCTCGCGTCGACCTTGGCGACCTTCGCGAGGCCGGAATCCTTGAGCGCGGTCATTTCGAAGCCCAAGCGGGTCTGGTTGCCGCGCTGCGACAAGTTGATTTCGAAGATCTCGATTTGGTCGAGCGTTTCACCGATGCCGGAGATCATCGACGACACGCTGTCAGCCGTACCTTCTTCAGGAATCGAGGCCGCGGCCTCTTCCGCCCCCTGGTCGAGGCCGGCCTTCAAAACCTCTCCGTACTGCGACATCACCTGCTCCATCGCGATGCGCAGCACGACATCATTGCGGTCGAGACCCATGCGCATCGGTGCATCGGCGCTGAGCGCGGGGCCGGGCTTCGACGGCGAGCAGGCCACGAGCTTGCCGTTGGTCGTGCACGTCCAACCGGCTTTCGTGAGCGGTGCCGTGAACGCCGCCGGATCCTTGCACGTGAGGATCAACATCGGTTCGACCGGCGGGCGCACCTGGCTCGGGCACGCGGCGACGAGGAGAGGTGCCGTGCGATCGATCTGGTCGATCGGCAACGGAACTTGGCTCGCCATCATCAGGCCGCCGAGCAGTTCTTGTCCCACCGGCGCGCCGGGCACGATCGCCTGCACCGACTTCTCGAGCGCATCGAGGGAGCGGATGCGGATCACGGCGAACGCGTTCGCCGGGATGAGCGACTCCGCCGTGACCGGCGTGGTCTGCGTTCCAGCGGGCGCGGACGCGGGCGTGGGCGTTTGCGTGGAGAGCGGGAGAACGAGCAATGCGAGCAGGAACGGGAACATGGAATTCCTCCGGGAGTGATGGACGCGGGCAGTCTAACGAATCGGCCGGTTTGGAAACTCGTCCGACGAATCAGCGCGCGAAAAGCCGCTCGTGCAAGGCGTTGACGACCTCGTCGAGGCGCGCTTTGGGCACGACGAACGACAAATTGTTGCGCGTGGCGCCGTAGCTGATCATCTCGAGGCGCACGTCGAGCTCCGAGAGCGTGCCGAACACGCGCGCGGCGAAGTCGGTGCTGGTCGCGAGCTCCTCGCCGACGACGCTGACGAGGGCGATGTCGCGCACGACGGTGACGTCGGCGAACTGGGAGAGCTCCGCGACGACGGGATCGAGGCGCGCTTCCTTGTCGGTCGTCAACGCGACGCTGACCTCGGACGTAGCGATCACGTCGACGACGACCTCGTGACGCGCGAACGCTTCGGCGATGCGCTCGAGGAATCCGTACTGCAGCATCATCTCGTTCGCGACGACGTTGACGGCGACGATCGAGTCCTTGGTCGCGATCGACTTGACGCGGCGTTCGTTCTCCGCGAGACGCGCGACGACGCGTGTGCCCGGCGCTTCCGGACGGAACGTGTTGAGCACGCGGATCGGGATCCCGGCCTTCACGGCGGGGACCATGGTTGCCGGATGCAGCACCTTCGCGCCGAAGAACGCCAGCTCGGCCGCTTCGGCGAACGACATGACGTCGAGCATGTGCGCGCCCTTGACCTTGCGCGGGTCGGCGGTCATCACGCCGTCGACGTCCGTCCAGATCTGGATCTCGGAGACGTCGAGCGCCGCGCCGAAGATCGCCGCGGAGTAGTCGCTGCCGCCGCGCCCGAGCGTGGTGATCTCGCCCTGTGCATCACGGCCGATGTAGCCGGTGACGACGGGGATTTCGTCCAGGCCGCCAAGCGCTTCGACGATGCGCGGTGCGGCGCTGGGCAGCGGCCGCGCCATCCCGAAGCGTCCATCCGTGACGAGGCCCGCGTCCCAGGCGTCGAACGCGCGCGCACGCAAACCCGTGGAGACGAGGTAGGCCGTCACGATACGCGCGCTCATGCGCTCGCCGAACGACGCGAGGTAGTCGGACGTGCGCGGCGTGAGCTCGCGGATGAGCGCGATGCCGCGCACCAGATCATGGAGTTCGGACAGGAGCGGTTGCACGCCCGGCACGTCGACGCCGAGCTCGCGCTGCAGGATGCGGTGTCTCTGCGCGAGCGCATCGAACGCCGGTTCCCAGCTCTCTTGGGTCAACGCCGATTGGCCCAGGCGGATCAGGTCGTTCGTGACGCCGGCCGCAGCCGACACGACGACCACCGGGTGTTGCGACGATGCGTTCTTGACGATCGCGCCCGCGCGAACGACCGCGTCGGCGTTTCCGACCGAAGTCCCACCGAACTTCAAGACGATCCGGGGGGTGGGTGTGCGCTTCGACGACATGCGTTCCGTGCCAGAAAGGGCGGAGAGTATACCGGCGCGGCGCGCGTCGATCACGCTGCGAAGCGCCCCGATCGATCACGCGCCGCACTGGAGTCGGGCATGGCATACTCGCGCGCTCGCATGAGCCCCGATCCCGCCCAACCCGCTTCATCCGGCCGCGTGAGCGGCGTGCAACCGAAGATCACGGCCTCACAGAAACCGGAGCTGCGCGACTGGGGCAAGACCCCCAAGCCGGACGGCGAGATCGAGTTTCTCGAAGGCCCGGCGGCGCGCGGCTCGGAGTTCATGCGCGCGGTGCGCATTTTCTTCGAGTTCATCCACGGCTTCCGCAAGTTGCACTTTGTCGGACCATGCGTGACCGTCTTCGGATCAGCGCGCATCCAGGAAGAGCATCCGAGCTACCAGCTCGCCCGAGAGATGGGCGCGCGGCTCGCGGAAGCGGGCTTCACCGTGATGACCGGCGGAGGACCCGGGATCATGGAAGCTGCGAACCGCGGAGCGAAGGGTGTCGGCGGGCGCTCGATCGGCTGCAACATCGAGCTGCCGATGGAGCAGCAGCCGAACGCGTACGTCGATCGCTGGATCGAGTTCCGCTACTTCTTCGTGCGCAAGGTGATGCTGGTCAAATACAGCTACGCGTTTATCGTGATGCCCGGTGGCTTCGGCACGATGGACGAACTCTTCGAAGCAGCGACGCTGATCCAGACGGGCAAGATCAAGAGCTTCCCGCTGATCCTGATGAACGTCGAGTACTGGAAGCCGCTCAGGAAGTTGCTCGAGGAGATGGTCGCGGCACACACGATCGATCAGGGCGATCTCGACCGGATCGTGTTCACGGATTCGCCCGACGAAGCGATGGAGACAATCCGTGCGATGGCGATCGAGCCGTTCGGGCTCACGCGCGGGAAGCCGCGGCGGCACGCGTGGCTAGGCGAGTGAACGAGGTCGATCAGCGTGCGGGCGCGGTGCTCGCGACGGCGCGACGTGCCTGCGTCGAGGCGTGCGCGCGGGCGAGCATGGCCAACTCGCTCGCGATTGCGCCCGACACTTCGCTCGCGCCTGTCGTGTCGCGCGGCATGGACTCGCTGGGGCTGAATCGCTCCAACTGGACCCCTTGCTCCACACCGGGGACGTCCTGGATTCCCGCCTGGGTTGCTGCGATGGGCATGACGACAGCCTCGACAGTGACGACCGGTGCATGAGCGCGGGCTTCGCGCTCAGCGTGCTGGCGCTTCCAGACTATCATCGAGCCTCGATTTTCGCAGCTTGGCAAGACCCCGCACGCCTTGACGGTTTCCATCGTTGCGCCTAGCCTCGGTTCCGCGCACCGCGGAGCCATCTTCGAGCACCCGGGCACTGCTCTACGGAGATCCCTCCATGTCGAACCCCTTCTCGTCGTCGGCATCCGCCGCGGCGTTCGTCGCGATCCTCGCGGTCGCCGCGCGCTCCCAGTGTCCTGAAATCGGGCCCGTCCAGACCTACGCGGTCAATCCGAGCGGACAGTATCTGACCTGCAACTGCTTCGCGCCCGGAGAGGAAGCCGGGCAGTACTTCCCGACCGCGTTGATCCCCGCGTCGGACTATCCGATCCAGATCACGAAGATCGCCTTCGGCTGGTACTCGCAGCAAGGCGGCATGGGTTCCACCGTCGAGGATTCGATCCTGGTGTACGCAGACGGGCCGTTCCCGCATCCGGGTGCGCAGATCGCTTCGCTCGGCGCGCCGCAGCTCACCGATGGTGCGCTCAATGAGTTCGACGTCACCTCGAACAACATCATCGTCAACACCCCCGGGTTCTACGTGACGTTGCGCTTCTACAACAGCAACGACGCGTCGGTGAACCCGCCGCCGTACCCGCCGACGATGGTCAACGACGGACCCTCGGGATGTACGAACGGACGCAACGTGATCCACGCACTGAGCCCGTTCACCGGCTGGTATGCCTACTGCGGACCGGGCGGCGTGGGCGGCAGCGGCGACTGGGTCATGCACGTCAAGTACGAGCGCGTCAACTGCGGCGGCGGCGGGTTCACCGGCACTCCGTACTGTTTCGGCGACGGAACAGGTGCGACCTTGTGTCCGTGCGACCCGGGACAATCGGGCAATCCGGGCGAGGGCTGCGCCAACTCGTTCGGCAGCGGCGGCAAGATCGCTGCGAGCGGCACGGCGTCGGTGTCGAACGACTCGGTCGTGCTGCACGCGACGAACTTGCCCCCGACGACGGCGGCGCTCTTCTTCCAGGGCAACAACAAGCAGAACGGCGGCAACGGCTCGCAGTTCGGGGATGGTTTGTTGTGCGTCAACGGCAGCGTCGTGCGCCTCGGCTCGAAGACGGCGAGCGGGGGTTCGGTCGATTTCGGTGCGGGCGTCGGCAGCGATCCGCTGGTGTCGGTGCGTGGCATGGTGCCGGGCACGGGTGCGACGCGTCGTTATCAGGTCTGGTATCGGAATGCGGCGCCCTTCTGCACGCCTTCGACGTTCAACCTCACGAACGGACTCGAGATCGCCTGGACTCCGTGAGCAGAGGGTGGTGCTTGGCGCCGATTGCCGGCATTTCCGGCGATCAGTGTCTGGCTCGGCCCTCCACTCAGGTTTGGAGTCGGACTTCTTGATTGGCGAATCGTCGGATTGAGGCTGGGGCGATCGCGGCAGATGTTCGATCGCGGCCAGATGTTCCGCGCCTACGGCGCGGTTGCGGCCGACGCGACGCTCGACCGGAGTACCGGTCAAGGGTCGCGCCGGTCCCCTAATTAGTTGCGACCGAGTGGGTTCGCATTCGCGGCTGCGCGCTGCAGGATCCATGCGATCGAGCACGGTTCCGCGGTCGTGCCTGGCGCCGATTGCCGGTATTTCCGGCGATCGGTGCCTGGCTCGGCCGCTCACTCCGTCAACGGCGCTCGTGGAGAAAGCTGCTCGACGCGAACGTCGCGCTGGCTCAGGTCAAGTGACAGGCGGCGAGTGAACCGTTGGGTTTTTGCACGAGCTCCGGTCGATCGCGCACGCACCGATCGCCGGGGACGTTGGGCCGCTCGACGCAACGCGGATGGAACGGACAACCGGTGGGCGGATCGGCGGGTGAGGGCGGATCGCCGAGCAGCACGATGCGTTCTCGCGTTCGCTCGACGAGTGGATCGGCGACGGGGATCGCGGACAGGAGCGCGCGCGTGTAGGGATGCTGCGGTGTGGTGAACAGGGTCTCGCGCGATGCGATCTCGACGATGCGGCCGAGGTACATCACCGCGATGCGCGGACAGAGGTTGCGCACCACGGCGAGATCGTGCGCGATGAAGAGGTAGGCCAGGCCGAATTGTGCTTGGAGGTCCTTGAACAGGTTCACGATCTGCGCCTGGATCGAGACGTCGAGCGCGCTCACGGGTTCGTCGCACACCAGCAGATCCGGCTCGAGCGCGAGCGCGCGTGCGATGCCGATGCGCTGGCGCTGTCCGCCCGAGAACTCGTGGGGGAGGCGAGCGGCGTGTTGAGCGGAGAGTCCGACTGCTTCGAGCAGCGCGAGCACGCGCAGGCGACGCTCGCGCGGTCGGCCGATGCGGTGGATGCCAAGCGGCTCGCCGACGATCGAGGCGACCGTCTGGCGCGGGTCGAGCGAGCTCTGCGGATCCTGGAAGATCATCTGCACGCGGCGACGGTGGGGGAGCCACTGCTTGTGCGAGAGGTGTGCGAGCTCGGCTCCGTCGAGTCGGATCGAACCGGCGGTGGTGGATTCGAGTCCGACGACGAGGCGTGCGGTCGTCGACTTGCCGGAGCCTGATTCGCCCACGAGACCGAGCGCTTCGCCACGCGCGAGCTCGAAGGTGACGTCTTGGACCGCGCGTACGGGTTGGCCGTGCCGCGAACGCGACGGGAAGTGCTTCGAGAGGTCGCGCACTTCGAGCAAGGCGCTCACGTCGCGGCCTGCGCGAAGTCGCGCGCGAAGAAACAGGCGGCTTGGCGCGGTTGTGCGTCGTCGCGCACGACGATCGACTCGAGCGCGGGCTTCTCGCGCGCGCAACGTGCGACCGCGTGCGGACAGCGCGGCGCGAAGGAGCAGGCTGCGTCAGGATGCATCGCATCGGGCGGATTGCCCGGGATGGAATCGAGGCGCGCGCGCGGGTCGCCGTCGATGCGCGGCACGCTGCGCAAGAGACCGCGCGTGTAGGGGTGCAACGGCCGCGCGAACAGAGCTTCGGTCGAGGCCGCCTCGACCATGCGCCCGGCGTACATCACGTTCACGCGGTTGCACGTGCCGGCGACGACGCCGAGCGAGTGCGTCACCAGCACGATGGCCATGCCGTGTCGGCGCTGGATGTCGGCGAAGAGCTCGAGGATCTGCGCCTGCACCGTCACGTCGAGCGCGGTCGTCGGCTCGTCGGCGACCAAGAGCTTCGGCCTGCACATCAACGCCATCGCGATCATCACGCGCTGGCGCATGCCGCCCGACATCTCGTGGGGGTAAGCGTCGATGCGAGCGGCGGGGTCCGGGATGCCGACTTCGACGAGCGCATCGTGCGCGCGCCGGCGTGCCGCGTCGCGCGTGCCGTTCTCGTGCTGCTCGACCACCTCGGACAGTTGCCTGCCGACCGTCATGAGCGGGTTGAGCGCGCTCTGCGGATCCTGGAACACGAGTGCCATGTCCTTGCCGCGCACGCTGCGCAGCTCGCGCGGGCTCATCGCGAACAGATCGCGGCCGAGGAAGCGTGCGCGCTGAGCGCTGACGACGCCGGGCGGACGGGGGACCAGACCGAACAACGCCAGGCTCGTGACCGACTTGCCCGAGCCTGATTCGCCGACGATTCCGAGCGTTTCCCCTTCGTCGAGCGTGAGGCTCACACCGTCGACGGCGTGCACGCTCCCACGCTCCGTGTCGAAGCGCACGCGCAGGTCGGCGACGTCGAGGACGGGAACGCTCACGGCGCCGGCTCCGCACGAACGGTCGACGAGTGTGCGATCTCGGGCGGAACGCTCGGCCTGTGTGCGTGACGCAGCTTCGGATCGAGTGCGTCGCGCAATCCGTCGCCGAGCACGTTGAGTGCGAGCAGCGTGCTCGCCATCGCCGCTGCGGGCCACACGACGAGCCACCAGTCGACGTGCAACGGGTTGATCGCCTCGGCGCTGTCGACGGCGAGCGAGCCCCACGAAACCTTGGGTGCTTCGATGCCCAGTCCAAGGAAGGTGAGGAACGACTCGAACAACATCACGGCCGGAATCGACAACGTCAGGTAGACGATCACGATCGACATCACGTTGGGCAGCACGTGCACGAACAGGATGCGCGCGCTCGACGCACCCATCTGGCGCGCGGCCTGCACGAACTCGGCGTGGCGCAAGGAGAGGACCTGCCCGCGTACGACGCGCGCCATCGTGAGCCAGTACACCGCACCGATCGCGAGGTAGAAGAGGACTTCGCGGTCGATGCCCCATCGACGTTCGAGCACGTCGCGCCAACCGTTGAGGATCGTGACGAGGAAGATGACGACGAAGATGAACGGCAGAGAGTAGAGAACGTCGACGAGGCGCATCATCAGCGCGTCGGTGCGCCCGCCCGCGAGTCCGGCGAAGGCACCCCACGTGACGCCGATCAGGAGGCTCGTCAACGTCGCCATCAACGCGACGCCAAAGGAAGTTCGGCTGCCCCACACGATGCGCGACAGGAGATCGCGGCCCTTCGAATCGGTTCCGAGCCAGTGCGCGGTCTGCCGGTCGCCGAACACGTGAAGGCGCACGCTGACGAGCGCGCGGTCGATCGCACCCAGCTGCCAGTATTCGTCGTGAAATCCGTGCTCGATGAAGCTCGTCCACGGCGGCGTCGGTGCCTGCGGCTCGTCCTGCAGTTCGAGCGCGACGGGCGAAGGGAGCGGCAGGATCGGCGCGAGGAGGCTGACGCTGCCGAACGCAACCAGGAACCACAGCGCGATCGACGCGGCACGATTGCGCCGCAGCCTGCGCCAGCCTTCGCGCCACGGACCGTCGCTGCGCGACACCGCGTCACTCTTCGGCGCCGGAAGGTCGAAACGCCACGTGCGCCCGCTCACGACGGCTCTCCCAATCGCACACGCGGATCGAGCCACGTGTACGCGACGTCGACGAGCGCGTTCAACGCGCACACGAGCGCCGTGTAGA
This sequence comes from Planctomycetota bacterium, assembly GCA_038330085.1. Lineage (GTDB taxonomy): Bacteria > Planctomycetota > UBA1135 > UBA1135 > JAEUIA01. The sequence goes on from JBBQNP010000030.1 coordinate 29,301, forward strand.
GGATCGTGACGCCCATCGCGAGCGTGTAGTCGCGGTTGAGCGCGCTGTTCACGAAGTGCGAGCCCAGGCCTGGGATCGCGAAGATGCGCTCGATGACGAGGCTGCCGGTCAGGATCCCCGCGACCGCTGGACCGAGGTACGAAACGACGGGCACGATGCCGCTCTTCAACGCGTGGCGCAGCACGACGACGTGCGGGGGCAGACCCTTCGCGTGTGCGGTGCGGATCCAGTCCTGCGACAGCGCGTCGAGCATCCCCGTGCGCGTGAGCCGCGCGATGTACGCCGCGAACGGCAGACCGAGCGCGATCCCGGGCAGGACCAGGTGTCGCCACGTCCCATATCCGGCGACAGGAAAGAGCGGCACGAGGAACACGAACAAAATGACGAGGAACCCAGCGATGACGAAGTTCGGAAGAGCGATGCCGAGCGTCGCGAACAGTCGCAGTCCCACGTCCCACGCGGTTCCGCGCCACAGCGCCGACGCGAGGCCTGCGGACAATCCGACGACGAGCGCGAACATGAGCGCGACCGATCCGAGCGCCAACGAGATCGGCAGCGATTGAGCGAGGATGTCGTTGACGCTGAAGTCGCGGTAGCGGAAGGAAGGGCCGAGATCGCCCGCGAGCACGCCGCCGAACGTGCGCATGCCGTCGCCGCCCAGGAAGTGTGCGCGGTGAGGTCCGAGCTCGAGTGGTCCGACGTAGGCCGCGTACTGCTTCAAGAGCGGCCAGTCGAGGTGGTAGCGCGCGTTCAAGTTGGCTTCGATCGCCGGCGAGAGCGCGCGCTCGCCGTCGAACGGACCGCCGCGCACGGCGTGCATCAGCACGAACGAGACGCTGACGACGGCCCACAGTGTGAGCACGAACCACCCGAGCCGTCGCAGCGCGAAGCGGATCACCGCGGGCCGGCCTTGGACGGGCCGTCCGGATCCCGCAATTCGCTTTGTGGCGCAAAGTGCCAGAACTTGGGGAAGTGCACGTCGAGCGCGTTGGCGTGGAACCCTTCGAGTCGCGGATCGACCAGGCTCGTCGTCGTGAACGCAAACACCGGCAGGATCGGCAGCTCGTCGAGCAGAACCTTCTCCGCTTCGCCGTACAGGCGGGCGCGCTCCGAACCGCGCGCATCCAGGGCCGCGTGCACGAGCGCGTCGTACTTCGCGCTGCTCCAGCCCGTGCGGTTGTTCTCGCTGTCGCTCGTGAACACTTCCAGGAACGAAGCCGGATCAGGGAAGTCCGCGATCCAAGTCGAGCGCGACACGTCGTAGTCGAGGCGTCGCTGCGTGTCGAGCGCGACCTTCTTCTCCTGGTTGACGAGGCGCGTGTCGACGCCGAGCGCCTGCTTCCAGCCGTGTGCGATCACCTCGGCGACGTCCTTGTTGGTCGACTGCGTGTTGTAGTGGAGCTCGATTGGGCGCAGCGTCTTGCCGCCGGGCCCGTAGCCGGCGTCGTCCATGAGCTCGCGCGCGAGTTTCACGTTCTGTTCGTAGTCGCCGGTCGATCCAAAGAACGATGGCTCGACGTAGGCCGTGATCGCGCTCATCGCCGGCGGCACGAGAGACTCGAGCGGTACCTCACCGCCCTTCGTTACGAGCTGCGTGATCGCGCGCCGGTCGATCGCGAGGGCCAGCGCACGTCGCACGCGCACGTCGTCGAGAGGCGGACGGGTAACGTTGACGCGGAAGAAGTACGTCGCGGGGTACGGTGTCGGGTGCCAGTCCGCGCGCCCGCGCAGGCGCGGGATGACGTTGGCAGGCACCTCGTTGACATACCCCGCCGCACCGGTGAGGTACAGGTTCAGGTTCGTCGTCAACTGTTCGCTCGCGAGCACGTCGATCGTGTCGAACGCGACGTTGTGCGTGTCCCAGTAGCCCGCGTTGCGCACCAGCCGAATTCGATCGTTGACCCGGCGCAGCTCGACCTTCCACGGACCGTTGGTGACCATGTGCTCGGGCCGCGAAGCCTCGAGTCGCCACGAGTCGGGGAACTGCGCGCGCAGTTCGTCCATGGCACGCCGATCGAGCGGCGAGAGCGGGTGGTACGCGCACAAGTAGAGGAACCAAGGCACGGGTCGGTCGAGCGCGACGACGAGCGTCCGCGGGTCGGGCGTTCGGATCGCCACCGTGTCGAATGCCAGCGTCGGCGCGCCCGAATCGTCGATGGTCGTCGACCATGCCTTCGCGCCCTTGACGTCCCACAGCAAGTACGCGTACTCCGCCGCCTCGCGCGGATCGAGCAGACGTTGGAAGCCGTCGCGGAAATCGAACGCAGTGACCTCGTCGCCGTTGGACCAGCGCGAGCCCGCCCGCAGATGGAACGTGTACGTGAGCTCGTCACCCGACACGTCCCACGCTTCCGCGATGCCGGGCCGCGGTTGCGCCGTCACCGGATCTAGCACGCACAACCCCTCGAAGATCGCGCGCATGATGCGAGCTTCAGGAACTCCGGTGACCTGCACCGGATCGAGCGAGCTCGGCTCCGCTCCGTTGACGAACGTGAAGTCCGCGGGTGCGATGGTCGCACGCGATGCGAGTACGAATCCGATGCCGACGATCGCGGATACGAGCAATGCCAAGAGGAGAGTTCCGAACCGTGCTCCACCTCGCTCGCGCATCGGTCGGAAGATAGCAGTCGTCGATCGCCCGAAAAACGTGTTCGATCGCACCTTTTCGCGTGCAGGCAAGCCCACGCAGTCGAATGCGGCCACTGCGCTTCGGCGAACGAGAACCGGCTTCGGTGGAAGCCGAAGCCGGGCGCGTCGTCGCAATGGCAACGATGTGGACCTATTTCCTGCAGGAACTCACAGCCTGGATTTCGTCCCTGGTGTTCTCGGTGACGATGGCTCCCAAGCTTGCGGTCACGAATCACGAGTCGATGATGGTGCCCCACCAGGCGGTGTACGCCGGCGGGACACTTTGGGTCCGTTGCGGCGGGTACATCTTCAATTTGCGCGAAGGCGATGCTTCGCCGGTCCAAGTGTACGCCCCCGACCTGGCTCACGACCTGAGCCTGATCGATGGTGTGCCTACCGTGGTGACCTGCTCCGTCGACGGGAAGCGATGGAGTGTGAGACGCCGAATTGGCCGCCACTGGCACACGCTCGCCACGGTGGCGGCGGAGGACGAGTCGATCGCGGGACTTTGTGGCGACTGCGGCACGCTGTCGCTCGTGACCACGAACCGGCTGATCGAGATCGTCGGAGGATCCACGCGCACGATCTGTTTGTCCGAGGAGCTCCCTGTGATCCGACCCAAGCTCTTCTGCATGCACGAGCGCATCTACACCGGCTTCGACCACGGCGAGTTCGGAGGCGGGCTGTGGAGCATCGACCGGGCCACGGGAGCGGTCCACGTCCTCGACCGCGAAGATGAAACTCAAGATGCCGAGGGGGAGTACCACGTTTCGGTGACTGCCCTCGCCTTGGAGCCCTGGAGCCCGACTTGCCTCGCGGTGGCGCTCGGTTTCGTTCACAGCGATGGCAATGATCGGATCGTCGAGGTGTGCGGCGACGGATTGCAACGTCCGTGGCTCGAGCCGATCGCCTCTCCCGAAAACGCCCAAACGCCGGACGATCCGCGCGGAGCTGCTGATCCCCAGCCGTTCTTCGGGATGATTGCCGTCGGCAACGAGCTCTGGGCAACGGGTTTCGACGGTCTCTTTCGCATCGGATCGCAAGGTGTGCCGCGGCACTCCGCCCTTCCGCGTTTCCAGGACTTTGGATGTCTCAGCGTGAGCTTCGACCTGCCGGAAGCGGTGCTGATCGCCACCGACGAGGCAACGCGGCCTTGGATGATCGGCAACGGCCCGATGATCGTCTCGCGTTGAGCTCGGTGCCGCCGCGACCGAGGGAAGCGTGATCGTGACGGCTTGCGAAGTTGGCGAATTCCAAATGCGCGGGAACAGGAACGGCGCGTCGTCCGTCGCGTCGGAGAGCGCCCGAAACGCGCCTTGACCGCGTCTTGCAGCACTTCTACGGTGGCGCCCGCCTGCGCGCGTTTCGCCGCGGGATTCGAGGGGTACGAGACGCCATGCCTCCTCTGGGTCCAACCGTATGTCGACGCGAGCCGATCGCATCGTGAGTGGCGCCGCGGCGCTCGTCTCGGGGCTCGTGCTCGCGTCGATCGTCGCGTGCGGCCCTTCCGCGTTGCCGGCAGCCGAATCCGCGGTGCCGACGGAGCGCTCGCGGTCCGTCGTAGACCCCGCGCATCCAGTCGACGAATTCCATCCCGATCATGCGGCGCGCGCGGACGGAACGCGGCCTCCCATGCCCGCGCCGGCGTACGGCGGGCGCGTCATCCTTCACCTGCAGTCGATGCCGCGCAGCTTGAACTTTGCGCTCGAAGGCTCCGGCATCGTGCGCCGCATCGCGTACGAGACGAACGAGACGTTGCTCCTGCGCAACTGGGACACGCTCGCGCTCGAACCGGACGTGTGCACGGACTGGATCGTCGAAGACCAGGTTTTCCGCAAGAACGCGAAACCAGGCGAAGCAGCGCCGTTCGGACGCGTGACCGAGGATGGCGATGCGTACGTCGTGACGCCGGCGTCGTCCGAGAACCCACTGCACGCGGCGCTGCGCATCCCGCGCGCCGACGTCGAGCGCGTCGAGCGCGGCACCGTGTTCACGTTCCACCTCCGACCCGACGTCGTCTGGCACGACGGCCATCCGTTCACGTCGCGCGACGTCGATTTCAGCCTGTCGGTGTACAGGAACCCCGACGTGAAGTGCGACGACCAGCGCTTCCAGTTCGCGCTGCGCAAGGGCCAGGACGGCCGCGACGTCGGACAGGACGTCAGCTCAACCGTGCTCTCGCCGCTCGCGATCCGCGTCACGTACGCACATGCGTACTTCATGGCGGAAGCGAGCCTCGGCGACCTGTTCTTGATGCCGTCGCACCTGTACGACCTCGCCGATCCCGACAACCTCGCGCGCGCCGACAAGGCGCACGGTGATCCGAAGTGGATGCCGACCAGCGAGGAAGCGGCCAAATGGGTCAACGAGAACGTGCACAACCGCCTGTTCGTCGGCCTCGGTCCCTACAGGGTCGTGTCGTTTGCCGACGACACGATCGAAGCGGTGCGCTTCGACGGCTACTTCGATCCGGCTCGCGCGGGGTATCTCGACACGATTCGGTGGCACGCGATCACCGACATTCCCGCGGCGTTCCGCGCGTTCGTGGCGGGGGACCTCGACTTCTCCGACACCGTGTCGAGCGACGATTGGTACTCGTCGACGGCCGAATCGAAAGCGTTCACCGACCGCGCGTACCGCGGCATGCACGAAACGTCGAGCTACTGGTACGTCGGCTGGAATTGCGACAAGCCGGCGCTCGCCGATCCGAAGGTGCGACGCGCGCTTGCGCAATTGTTCGATTTCGACGAGTTCAAGAACACGTACTACCGCGGATACGCCGAGCAGATCACCGGTCCGTTCCCGCCGCGCTCGCCCGCGTACGATCGCGACGTCAAGCCGTACGCGTACGACCCGAAGGCGGCGGCTCAGCTACTGACCGAAGCCGGCTGGTACGACCGCGACGGTGACGGCATCGTCGATCACGACGGCAACCCGCTTTCGATCGAGCTTTCGATGGAGGCGGGTAATCCTCTCAACGCCGCGTTCGGTGCGAAGCTGCAGGAGGAGCTGACGCACGCGGGCATCCAGCTCAGGCTCGCGCCGATGGAGATGAAGGCCTTGCGCGCGAAGATCAACTCGGGCGACGTCGACGCGTTCATGCTCGGCTGGGCGCCGCCGTTCGAGAGCGATCCGGGCCAAGTGTGGCACTCGGTTCGCGCAGGCGAACCGAAGGGATCGAACTTCGTCGACTTCTCCGACGCACAGGTCGACGCTTGGATCGAGAAGGGCCGCGCGGAGCTGGATGCGACGAAACGCGCGGAGGTCTGGCGCTCGATCCACCGTCGCTTGTACGAGCTGCAGCCTTATCTGTTTTGCTTCAACGTGCCGCGCAAGTACGTGATGATCCGTGCGCTGCGCGGCTTCCAGAGCGTCGCGATCGATCCGAACTACGTGGTGCGCCGCTGGTACTATCCCGCGGGCACGCCCGGCACCCGCGCGACCGCGGCGATCAAGCAGGGCTGACAGCTTGTCCTACGTGTTGCGTCGATTGGCGTGGATGGTGCCGACGCTTCTCGGCATCACGCTCGTCGTGTTCCTCGCGATGCACGCGGCGCCCGGCGATCCGGCGCAGACGGTGAGCGCGGACAGTGCGCAGCTCGGCGTCGACGTCGACGCGCGCGCGGCCCGCATCCGTGGCGAAAACCTGCTCGACGAGCCGTTGTGGAGGCAGTATCTGCACTTCCTCGGCCCCTTCGATCTTTCGCCGCATGGACACGGGTGGTTCGGCGGGGACGGAGTGCATCCGTGGCACGGGCTGCTCGCGCTCGATTTCGGCCGGGAATTCCAGCGCAGCGACGTCGACGTCGCACACGAGATCGGACGGCGGCTGTGGGTGAGCGTGCCTCTCGGTGCGGCAGCGTTGCTCCTCATGTACTTGATCGCAGTCCCCGCGGGAGTGTGGAGTGCCGCGCGCACCGGCACGCGACGGGAACGATTCGTGTCGCTCGGGCTCTTCCTGTTGCACGCGGTGCCGCCGTTCTGGCTGGCGCTGGTGCTCGTGCTCGCGTTCGGAGCAACGGGGCTCGGGTGGTTGCCGGTGGTCGGGTTGCACGACAAGGACGCGAACCTGATGGGCGGCTACGAGCGCGCGCTCGACGTCGTGCGTCATGCGATCTTGCCCGTGCTCGTGCTCTCCGCCGGCGGCCTCGCGTACTTGTCGCGACAGGTGCGCGGCGGCGTCCTGTCGACGTTGGGCGAGGACTTCGTGCGGACCGCGCGCGGCAAGGGTCTGTCGGAGCGCGATGTGCTCGTGCGCCACGCGTTGCGCAACGCGCTCCTGCCCTTGATCACCCTGTTCGGCGCGGTGTTGCCCGCGCTCGTCGCCGGTTCGATCGTCGTCGAGACCGTGTTCGGCATCGAAGGCGTCGGACGCTACGCGTGGGAGGGCATGCTGCAGCGCGACACGAACATCGTGCTCGCGACGACGGTCGTCTCCGCGCTCGCGACGATGTCGGGCATCCTCCTCGCCGACCTGCTCTACGCCGCGGCGGATCCGCGCATCGGACATGGTCGCTAGCACGACGACATCGAGTGGGTTCCTCCGCCGTCTGCTCGCGACGCACAGCGCGCGCGCCGCAGCTTTCGTTCTCGCGTTTCTGGTTTCGGCGGCGATCCTCGCGCCGTTGATCGCGAACGACCGTCCGTACGTGTTGGTCGCTGTCGACACGGGGGGCTACGAAGCCGCGCGCAAGTCGCTCGTTCCCATCGTGCAGGCCTGGGTCGACTTGCGGACGCAGAGCGAGGCCGACTACGTCGCGCATCGGCCGGAGAACTCGAAGCAGACCCATGCTCAGGCGCTTGCGAGCGAATGGAGCGCGATCACGACACGTGTGCGCACGTTGAGCGCGTACCTCGACTCCGCGGACACCGACGTGCTCGAGGCGTTCGAGGGTCAGGAGAGCCGCTTCTTCGAGGATCATCCCGATCTCGCGGTGCCGGCGGCGACGGATGCTGTGCTCGCGCTCGAGCCCGTTCCGCTGGGCGAGGCTCCGACGCCGCGCGATCCGAAACGCACAGGACCGATCGGACGGCGGACCGTGGAGCTGCACGCCGCCACCACGGCGCCGTTGTTCGCGAGCCTGACCTCTCTCGATGCAGCGCTCGTCGCAGCCTGGCTTGTGCTCATCGTCGCGACGATCGTGTTGCGCTCGTCGCGCGTGCGGCTCGTGCTCGCTGCTCTCTCGGCGATCGCTGTCGCGTGTACGTGGCGTCCGCTCATCGGCTCCGACGTCGGACCGCCCTCGATCAAGAGCGCAATGGACCGCGGCGACGTGCAGGTCGAAAGCGCGTGGTTCCCGCCGATCCCGATGGGCTTTGCCGAGACGAACTTGCCCGAGGCTTTCCGTCCGCCGACGTGGCTCGCGTCGTCGCGCATGCGCACCGAAGGCGG
>JBBQNP010000031.1:0-36911 GCA_038330085.1 Planctomycetota bacterium
CGCCTTGCCGGTCTTCGCTGCGGCGATGAGCAGATCCGTTTGGCGACACAGGAACGCGGGGATCTGCAGCACGTCGACGATCTCGGCGGCGGGCGCGCACTGTTCCTTCTCGTGCACGTCGGTCAGCACCGGAATGCCGTAAGTCTCGCGCACTTCGGCGAGCCACTCGAGGCCGCCGAGGCCCGGACCGCGCGTCGAGGAGACGCTCGTGATGTTGCCCTTGTCGAAGCTCGACTTGAAGATGAGCTTGTCACCGCGCGTCGAGCAGATCTCGTTCAAGCGGCCTGCGACGGTGAGCGCGAGCTCGCGCGTCTCCAGCACGCACGGTCCGGCGATGAGGAAGAGCTCGCCGCCGCCGAACGTGCGGCCGCCGATCTCGACGGTCGGGGACATGGGTTTCTTGTCGCTCACGGGTGTGCTTCGCTCGCGTTCACGCGGTTCGATGGGCGCTCGAGTCGCACGGGTCGCTCGATCCTGATCACGCGGGCGCAGAAGGTACCAGGATGCGGAACGGTTGCGAGCCGACGACGAGCTCGAAGGGCGTTTCGCCGCGAAAATCGCCGTCGATCTGCACCGGAGCGGGCCGATCCGAGCGCACGGTCACGCTGCGCGCGCGATGCACCCTCACGTTGCCGTTGGGAAACCGCCCGAAGGTCGCGCGCACCGCATGGCGCAGCAGCCGCGCGCGCGATGTACCGGGGAACGCATAGACCTCGAACAGACCATCGTCGAGACGACGGTCCGGGCTGAGCACGTCGAACCCGGCGTAGTGGACGATGTTGCTGACGAGCACCTGCCCGAACTCGCCGTCGATCGCCACGCCGTCGACTTCGACGGACAGATGCGGCGCGTCCCACGATCCCAATGCCGTGAAGGCGGCGCGCGCCCAATCGACGCGCGTGATCGGCCCGCGACGGCGTGCTTCAAGCGCGCGCACGACCGATGCGTCGAAACCGATGCCGCACACGAGGAACGAGAGCATCGAGCCGTTCACCACCGCCGTGTCCACGCTCTGCATGTTGCCGGCGAGGAGCATGCGCTCGAAGCCGGCGACGTCACGCGGCAGGCCGAGGTCGAGGCTCAGCACGTTCGCCGTGCCGAGCGGCAGTAGTCCAATCGTGACGTCGTGACGTCGCAGGCCCGAGAGCACCTCCGACAGCGTTCCGTCACCCCCGATCGAGATCACGAGGTCGACGTCTGCTGCGATCGCAGCCGCGAAATGGACCGCATCGCCGCGCTTCGTCGTCGTGAGCACGTCGCACACTAGGCCGACGCGGCGCAACATGTCGCCCGCTTCGCGCGCAAGTCGCTCTCCGCGCCCGCGGCCCGCGATCGGGTTCGCGATCACGACGGCATGACGAAAGTGGATCGGCGCCGCGCTCATCGGTCGGTACCGTAGCGCACGCATGACTCTCGAGCGAAGGCTCTTGATCCTGGGCGGCAGCGGGTTTCTGGGCGCGCACGTCGCGATCGCTGCGACGCGTGCCGGCAATTTCGAGGTCGTGGTCGCGAGCCGCGAGCCGAACCTGCCGCCGGACGAGGGGGCCGACGGAGTGCGCACGCGGAAGTTCGACGCCTTGGTGAAAGGCTCGCTCGAGCAACTCCTCGACGAAGTCGCGCCCCACTTCGTCGTGTTGTGCACGGCCTTGCCGACGATCGCGGCGTGCGAGCATTACCGCGTGCTCGCGCGGAAGTTGAACGTCGACGTGCCGGCAGAGGTCGCAACTTGGACGGCCGCTCGCGAGGCGAAGCTGTTGCACCTGTCGACGGATCTGGTCTTCGGTGCAGCAGCGCCTTCTCGCGAGATGTATCGCGAGGAGGATCCGCCTTCTCCGGCCTCTGAGTACGGCCGAACGAAGGCACTGGGCGAGGCCGCCGTGTTGCTCGCAGATCCAAGAGCGATCGTGGCGCGGCTGTCCCTGCTCTATGGCAATTCGTTCGGACGCGGGCTGGGTGCAACGGACTCGTTGGTTGCAGCGCTGATGCGCGGCGAGCGTCCGGTGGTGTTCACGGACGAGTGGCGGACGCCGATCGACGTCAGCACTGCGGCGCGCACTCTGGTCCGCCTGCTCGTTTCGAATGCGAACGGGTTCGTGCACGTCGCCGGACGCGAACGAGTGTCGCGACATGAATTGGCCGTGCGTGTTCTCGGCCTCGATCCGTCGTCCGTGCGTGCGACCACGCGGGCGGCGGAAGGGTTGGCATCTCGCCCCGCGGACGTATCGCTCGACACGGCGCGCTTGGGCACTATCCTCGGTGAACGATGGGACAAGGAATGACTGTGACGGCCGCGGACTGGTCAGGGCGTGTGTCGCTTCGGGTGTCAGCGCGCTTGTTCGGTGGTCTCATGTTCGCAGGCTGCGCCACTGCACCCGCGACGAGCACGTACCAACACCCGCCGCACATCGACCCGGTCGCTTATCGCATCCACACCGTCGTCATCGACATGCCGATCGAGCGGATGCGCGAGCTGTTGCCCGTGCTCGGCACCTCCCAGCCGTTGTCACGTGCAACGATCGACGAGGAGGGCACGCGTGAGCGCCTGCTCGAAATCGCGCGGACGGACCTGTCGCTCACCGTCACGCCGCGCGACGACATCGAGCTCCTGCTTGGAGCGACCGGTCGTGTTCCCGCGGGCAACGCTCACCCTTCGACCGACGCACGCATCGCACGCAACCTCCTCGACATCGAGGTGAAGGTCACCTCCGGTCGCATCTGGGATGCGTACAACCTGCACTACGCGCTCACGCATCACACGACGAGCGGCCGCGACGTCAGCGAAGTCGCCGATACCCCGATGCCGGATGGCTACGCGCTCGAAATCGACCTCGTGCCCGCATCCGACTCCGATCGAGGCATCGTCACCTTCCTCGAAGTCGGGATCGTCTGGCCCGAGACCGGCGATCTGTGACGATCCCTGCTGCGAGCGCGCTCACGCCGATCCAAGACACGTCGGCTTGACCTCGCTCGCTTGCGCGGGTGAAGTGGCCACCCTCGCGGACGCGCAACGATCACCGCACGACACACATGGAACTCTCGACCCGCTACACGCCCGCTGATTTCGAAGCCAAGGTCTACACCGACTGGCTTGCGAGCGGCGGCTTCACCCCCAAGGCGGACGGGCCGACGTTCACGATCATGATGCCGCCGCCCAACGTGACGGGTGTCTTGCACATGGGTCACGCGCTCAACGGCACGATCCAGGACATCGTCATCCGTCACAAGCGCATGAACGGCTTCAGCGCGCTGTGGCTCGCGGGCACCGATCACGCCGGCATCGCGACGCAAGCTGTCGTCGAGCGCAAGCTCTACGAAGAGGAGAAGAAGACCCGCAACGACCTCGGACGCGAGGCGTTTCTCGAGCGCGTGTGGGACTGGAAGGAGAAGCACGGCAGCTACATCCTCGAGCAGTTCCGCCGCCTCGGGAGCTCGTGCGACTGGGAACGCACGCGCTTCACGATGGAGCCGATGATGACGAAGGCGGTGCGCGAATCGTTCGTGCGCCTGTGGGAAAAGGGCCTTGTCTACCGCGGCGCGCGACTCGTGAACTGGGACTGCGTGCTCGAGACAGCCGTCTCCGACGACGAGATCGAGTACGTGCCGCGCAAGGACAAGCTCTATCAGCTGCGCTATCCGGTGAAGGGCAGCCCCGGCGGGAGCAACCCCGAGTTCGTCACGGTCGCGACGACGCGCCCCGAGACGATGCTCGGTGACACCGGCGTCGCGGTGAACCCCGCCGATGAACGCTGGAAACACCTGATCGGCAAGATGCTCGTGCTGCCGTTCATCGGGCGCGAGATCCCCGTCGTCGCCGACGAAACCGTGGAGCTGGACTTCGGCACGGGCGCCGTGAAGATCACGCCGGGTCACGATCCGGCCGACTACGAGCGCGGACTGCGCTTCAAATTGCCGATCATCAACCTGCTCGAGAAGGACGGCAAGCTCAACAAGGAGGGCGGTCCGTTCGCCGGCATGACGCGCGAAAAGGCGCGCATCGAGGTCGTCAAGCAACTCGAGGAGCTCGGCTTGCTCGGCGAAGTCACCGACTACGCGCACAACGTGGCCGTGTCCGACCGCAGCAAGAGCGTGATCGAGCCCATCGTGAGCGAACAATGGTTCGTGAAGATGGAACCGCTCGCGCGCCCCGCGATCGAAGCGGTGAAGTCCGGCGCGTTGAAGTTCCGGCCCGAGCGCTGGACGAAGGTCTACCTCGACTGGCTCGTGAACGTGCGCGACTGGTGCATCAGCCGCCAACTGTGGTGGGGGCATCAGATCCCGGTGTGGTACGACGCCGACGGCGTGCCGGTCGCGTCGCGCGAAGACCTTCCGATCGGATCGCCGCACCCCGTCACGAAAAAACCGATCGTACGCCAGGATCCCGACGTGCTCGACACGTGGGCGAGCTCGTGGTTGTGGCCGTTCGCGACGCTCGGCTGGCCGAACTTGACGCCCGACGTCGAGCGCTACTATCCCACCCAGTTCCTGTCGACCGCGCGCGAGATCATCTACCTGTGGGTCGCGCGCATGGTGATGGCGGGATACGAGTTCATGGACCATCTGCCGATGGACCAGCGCTGTCCATTCGAAGTGTGCAACGTGCACGCGACGGTGCTCGACAGCAAGGGTCGGCGCATGTCGAAGTCGCTCAACAACGGCATCGACCCGATCGAGATGATCGACAAGTACGGCGCCGATGCCGTGCGCTACTCGTTGGTGCTGCTCACGAAGGAAGGGCAGGACGTCAAGCTCGCGACCGATCGGTTCGAGCAGGGCTACCGCTTCAGCAACAAGGTCTGGAACGCCGCGCGCTTCGTGTTGATGAACATGGGCTCGCACGCCCAAGTCGATCCGACGTCCGCTGCTGGGCGCAACACGATCAAGCTCGAAGACCGCTGGATCCTGTCGCGGCTCTCGCGTGTGCGCGCCGAAGTGTCCCAGATGCTCGACGCGTACGCGTTCAACGACGCGGCGATGGCGCTCTATCAGTTCGTGTGGAACGACTTCTGTGACTGGTACCTCGAGATCGTCAAGTCGCGGCTCACGGCGGAAAACGATCCGAGTGCTCCGGTCGCGCGTGGAACTCTCTCGCGCGTGTTGTCCGACGCGCTCGCGCTCCTGCATCCGTTCACGCCGTACATGACCGAAGTGCTGTGGGCGTCGCTGAACGAGACGCTCGGACGCACGCAACCGCTGCTGATGAACTGCCGCTGGCCCGACGGTCGCGGGCTCGCGCTCGACGAAGAAGCCGAGCTGCAGATGCAGACGATCCAGGACCTCGTGCACGCCGTGAGGCAGGTGCGCAACCTGACGACGGCCGGCGAGCGACAGATGCTCGCGGCCAAGATCGCCGCGCCGAACAAGCCCGAGCGCGACGTGTTGCAGCGACACGTCGACACGGTGCGCGCGCTCGCGTTCCTCGAAGCCTGCGAGATCGACGCGCACATCGCGCGTCCGCCGAACTCGGCGGTCGCGGTCGCCGGCGGGCTCGAAGTGTTCGTCGCGCTCGGTGCGAACGTCGACCTCGGCAAGCTCAAGGACGTGCTCGCACGACGCGCAGAAAAAGTGCGGCAAGGCATCACCGCGATCGATGCGAAGCTCGGCAACGTCGCGTTCGTCGAGCGCGCCGACCCCGAGGTCGTCGAAGGAGAGAAGACGCGTCGCACCGAGATGGTGACGGAGCTGAAGCTGCTCGAGCGCAACTTGTCGGACGCGTAGCGGCGAGAGAATTGGGGAATCTGCCGCGGCCAAGCCGCTGTTCGGTCGCTCGATCGCCAAGGGAATGGCGCCCGTCGGTGCAGAGTGCAGAATGGAGCCATGAAGATCTCCATGGACGAGATTCGGAGGCTCAGCGTGTCGGAGCGGATCGAGCTGATCGGAGCCATCTGGGATTCCATCGAGGGAACCTCAGAACTGCCTGCGATCACTGCAGCCCAGAAATCCGAACTCGAGCGTCGTCTGCGTCTCTACTACGATGACCCTTCGAACACATAGAGTTGGTCTGAAGTCCGAGAGCGCCTTGACCGGGACCCGTCAGGGTTCGATTCAGTGCGGAAGTAGACAACGGAGGCTGCCTCCGTGCTCACCGCCGCCAGACGAGATCCGAATCGCCGGCTTCGACGTGCACTTCGAGCGGGAACAGAAAGTCTTTTTTCGTCGTCTTGCACGGTACCGCGATGTCGAACACGACCTTGCGCGATGACGAGGCACCGTTCGCTCCGCCACCATCCGTCGCGGGACCGGCGGTCGACGTGACCGTGCCGTCGTGCTCCAAGCCGTAGTCGACGTGCTCGGGAATCGCGACCAACGGCCGCCCGCGTAGGTCCTTCACGATCAGGTTGTCCACGCTCACGTCGAGGTGCAGCACCTCTTCGAGCGGCGCTTCACCAAAGTGCTCGGCTGCGTTCACTCGGCCCTCGCCCAACCGCCGCACGCCCTTCGCGCGGTAGGCGATCTGGTACGAGCCCGCGGGCAACTCTGGATCGAGCAAGGCCAAGTTCGACGACAACACACCGAGCGGCATCGGCTCCTCGATGCTGTGCTTCTCGAAGGTGCCCATGTCCGCCGCCGGCACCTGCGCGAGCGGCACGAACACGACGTAGCGATAGTCGGCCACGACCGCGTAGTGTTCCGGCGGCGTCCAACCGTCTTGCTGCGCCAGCGACGCCGTTGTCTTCCACGCGTCCGCGCACAACGCCAACTCCGGCGCGTACTCGACCACCGCTCCGTCGACGCGCGGATGCAACTGCGCGTCGAAATCGTCTTCGACCACGTCGCGGCCGATGTCAGCGCCCGGACGCACGCTCGACACGCAACGGAACCCGAGCGCTCCCGTCTGCTGGCTCTGGATCGCGCCCGCGCGCACCGTCGCGCGCGCCATCAGGTTCCCGGTCTGGAACGAGCCGCTGACGACGACGCGTTGACGCGCGTCGAAGTCGCCGATCGCATTGACCGTGTGCTTCAGCGAACCGTACCCGACTTCGAAGAGCTTTTGCTGGTAGCCCGGATACATGACGTACGCGCTCGACGTCCACTCCCACACGTTGCCGGCGAGATCGTGCACGCCCTGCTTGCTGCGCCCGGCGGGAAAACTGCCGACGGGCCACGGACCGCCCTTCTTGTGCATCAGGCTCGTCGCGGCGTACTTGTCGTTGTTCCAGTCGTTGCCCCAGGGATAAGTCTGGTTCGTGTCGCCGCGCACCGCGCGTTGGTACTCGAACTCGGTCGGCAACCGCATGCCCGCCCAACGCGCGTATGCGCGCGCGGCCGCGTAATCCACGTACACCGCCGGCCGCGCGCGATCACCGGCCGGAATCGACCAGGCGACGTGACCCACGTTTTCCTGGAACCATTCGCGCGGATCGAACGTGCGGCGCGTCGAGATGGAGCCCTTCGTTTCGTGCGAGTGCTTCTCCTCGGCCTCAGCGTACGCGCGCGCCGCGGCGGCGATCGCTGCCTCACACCACGACTCGAGCGGTGCCGCGCCCGTCGCGCGCACGAACTCGCCGTACTGCTCCTGCGTCACCTCGTTGACCATCATCCAACACGAGTCGACCAAGAGATCCTGGTGCGGCGTCTCGCTGATCAGCGCACCCGCGAACGGTTGTGTGTTCACGTCGTTCTCGACCATGCGCTCGACGTCCTTGACGTCGATGCCGATGCGCGTGCGTCCGCCCGGAACGAGCACGGTCGAGGGCGGCGCGTCGGTCGGCACCTGCGGAGGGAACAAGCAGAGAAGAAGGGAGGGGAGGCTGTGCACGATCGGGCAGGTTCCAGGGTTGCGCCGGCACAGGATAGGCGCAGGTTGCCGGAAGGTGACGGACGGAAACCGGCTCGTGCACGCTAGGCACGACACTTACTGCGGGGTTGCGGGTAGCGCGGCCCCGCTTCCGACAGTCGCCGGCCTCAGCTCATCGCGGCGCTGGAGGACGCCGAGCGCTTGTGCTGCTGCTCGTATGCGGCGCGGTCGGCTTCCGGGTCCTTGATCCAGCGTGCACCGTGCCGCTCGAGCAGCACCAGGAACCGGTCGAGCACGTCCGGGTCGAACGCACGACCGCGTTGCTCGGCGAAGAAGTCGAGGACCTTGGGCAGTTGCCACACGTCCTTGTACGAGCGCTTCGTGGAGAGGCTGTCGAACACTTCGACGATGCCCAAGATGCGGCCGGCGAGTGAGATCTCCTCGCCCTTCTTCTGCGCGGGATAACCGGTGCCGTCCCACTTCTCGTGGTGCTCGGCGACGTACGTGCGCACGTCGCGCAGCATCTCGTGGTTGCCGAGCTTGCGCGCGCCGAGCGCCGGATGCTTCTGCACTTCCTTGTACTCGGCGTCGGTGAGCGGACCATTCTTCGTCAGGAACCCCAGATCCTCGAGGTAGATCTTGCCGTAGTCGTGCGCGATCGCCGCGAGCTCGAGACGCTCGCACACTGCGACGTCGAGCCCGACGTCCTCCGCCAGATATCGGCAGTACTTGCGCGTGCGCGCGCCGTGCCCGGCGGTGTATGGATCGACGCGCTCGATCGTGTGCGCGACCATCGACGAGAGGATGTCGACGAGGTCGCCGAACTCGAGCTCGGGCGCGTTGATCAGCCGCTCCTTCAACGCACGGTGCAACCACTCCGAGAGCACTCGCGGATCGACGGGCTTCTGCAAGTAGTCCGACGCGCCCCCCCTGATCGCGTTGACGGCGCTTTCGATGAGCGGATAGCCCGTCATCAGGATCACGATCGCGTCGGGCAGATGATGTTTCGTCGCCTGCAGCACGAGCCCGCCCTCGGCGATCCCGTCGAACACGACGTCGGTGACGACCGCGTCGAAGCGTGTCGAGGCCAGCAGCTTGAGCGCGGAGCCGGCCGAGGCGGCGAGGGAAACGTCGAACCCTTGTCGTCCAAGCACGGCACCGATGAGCTCGAGCGTGCGCTTCTCGTCGTCGACGAGGAGGACCTTAGGTCGTTCTTCGTGCATCGGGACCTCTGGCAGCTATGCCGGGGGGGGGCGTGGCACGGTACTCCGGGGCGCCGGACTGGTACAGTGGCCGGGATGCCTGGGAGCCTCGAAACGCGCCGATTCAGGGTGCCCGATTCCGCTCGTGGGAATCGGCTGGATCAAATCGTGATGAATTTGATGCGCGATTCGGCACAGGAGGTCTCGCGCAGCCGCCTCCAGGCCTGGATCAAGGCGGGTCGGTTGCGATTGGGGGGCGTGGTCGTCACGAAACCAGGATTGCTCCTGATTTCGGGGGGGGATCTCGAGCTCGACGTCGAGACGCAGCCCGAGGCGCGCGCGATACCCGCGGGCAGCGAGGCCATCGCGATCGTGCACGCCGACGATCACTTGATCGTGATCGACAAGCCGGCGGGGTTGTTGACGCACCGAAACAGCGAGCATGGCGAGCGCGGTGCCGCGGACTTGGTGGTCGATCGGTTCGGTCCGCTGCCGGACCTCGGTGATCCGCTGCGTCCGGGCGTTGCGCACCGCATCGACCGCGAGACGAGCGGGCTCTTGGTGTTCGGTCGCACGGCGGAAGCGTTGGCCGCGTTGAAGGATCAGTTCCGCGCGCGCGCCGTCGCGAAGACCTATCTGGCGCTCGTGCACGGCGAGCCGCGGTTCGACAGCGACTGGGTCGAAGGTTGGCTCGGTCGCAGCGAGCGCGCGCGCGATCGCATCGGCGTCATGCCCGAGGGCGAAGGCCGACACGCGTCGACGTACTACGAAGCGCGCGAGCGGTTCGACGGGTTCGCGTTGCTCGCGGTGTTCCCGAAGACCGGTCGGACGCACCAGATCCGCGTGCACTTGAGCTCGGTGGGTCTGCCGATCGTGGGGGACACGCTGTACAAGCCGCGCGGCAAGGCGCTCTCGAAGGTGCCGGCAGGTGCGCCCGAGATGAATCGACACGCGCTGCACGCGCACGCGCTGGAGTTCACGCACCCCGCGACGGGGGAAGCGCTGAAGTTCGAGTCACCGCTCCCCAAGGACATGTCCGAGCTCGCCGCGTTCTTGCGCAAGTAGTAAGTCGCGCGCATGAATCGACGGAGTGCGCGCGCAATCCGACGTCGGCCGGCGGGTGCTCGGAACCCGTCGCGCTTTAGCGCGTCGAGGTGTTCGGCCTCCTGCGATGGGTGCCTGGCTGGGAACGCGCACAAGAACGGGGCGGGCTTGAAGTGTCTCGGCGATCGCGCGCGGTGCGGTGATGAACTTCAGGGTCTGTGTTCGTTGCTTGACGTGTGCTGACGAGATCGCGCGTCGCCGAGCCAAGTAGTGAACCTGGCTCGAGGTGCCCGAGGATTCTCACGACTTGATTGAGCGACGCACGTTCCGGTTAGCCGAATGAATGGCCTCGGTGGATACTCGCCGAATACCCGGACAAGTCTTGTGGGACGGGGGTCGCGCGCGACGCAGGGTGCAGCTGGCACCGGACGGCATCATCGACGGTTGCGAAATCGACTCGCCGCGTCAGTTCGCGCAATCAACGCCGTAGACGCGGCCATCGGTGAAATAGAACGTGAGGCTGCACGGCCCGTCCGGTGTGCCTTGATACCACCACTTGAACGATGGCCCCTTCTGCAGTTCGGTTCCCGACGGTGCGCCGAATCGACTGACGACTTGCTGATACGTCCAGAACAGATAGGTCTTGTAGAGGTCTTGGTACGGACGCTTGCTCTCGGCGTCGATCAGTGTGGGATCCGGCTGGACGTTCGGGAACACCGGCGGTGGCTCTTCCGTCCGGTTTGGTCTCACCGCGTTGTGCAACTCGCCGACGGCTTGCACGAACTCGGCGGTGGCGTCACGTAGTTCCTTCGCGATGTCGACCGACGGATCCGGTGACGGTTGTGTTGCGTCCACGCGTGCGGATGTGACTGGTGGCGTGGCGAGGTCGTTGTGCGGCTCGCGGGTGTGAGACAGCTCGTCGCGCAACGCGTGCATCGCGTCGATGAGTTCTCTTGCGTCGGGGATCGTGACGGTGGTTAGAGCGGTTGACTTTGAATCCGGACTCGTGAAGAGGTGACCGAGCACGGATCCGGCGGCGACCGAGGCGAGGATCGCGAGGGGGAGTGTCAGCGTGTTTGTTCGTTCTGTCGTCATTTCGAAGTTCCGGAACGGGCGGGCGATGCTGGGCACCTGTCGTCGTGAAGCGCGGTTGTCGGTGTCGGGCACCAGCGTGACGGACTGTCGGTGACACCGGCGGTGCCTGGCACCCTCCGCGGGAGTACCCGCGGCGGGTTCCAGGCACCACCGGTGTCACCGGCACCGATGGTTTTCAGTCGCCGAGCCGCAGCTTCACCTTCTCTTCGGCCTGCCCGCTCAGCGTCACCGTCTTCTCGGCCTTCTTGCCGGTGGGGCTCGTCGCGTGCACGTGATATTTGCCGGGCGCGAGCGGACCCATCTTCGTTTCTTCACCTGAGAACGAGCCGCCCTCCGACGTGAAGAGCTCCTGGATCTGGGCCATGCTCATCATCGTCGCGACCTCGTGGCCGGCTTCGTCGGTCACGCTCAAGTAGGCCTGAGTCGGCTTCGCTTCCGAATCGAGCACGCGCACGATCAACATCGTCCCGCCCGTGAGCGTCACCCTCACCGTCTTCGTCTCGCCGCTCGCGACGTCGATTGCCGGGCTCTCACCGCTCGCGTGATCCTTCGTCCGCGCGCTGAACGTGTGCCGGCCCGGCGCGAGCCCGGCGTACTTCGCGTTGCCGTCGCTGCTCGTCGTGACCATCGAGAGGAAGTCGACCAGCCGGCCCTGCTCGTCGCGCGCGAACACCGACGCGCCCGAAACTGGACTGCCTTGATCGTCGACGACCAGCACCGTCACCGAGCCGGGCTTGTCGAGGCGCAAGTCGAGGTCCTTGCGCCACTCGCCCTCCGCGACGTGCACGTTCACTGACTTGTGCGCGAATTTCGCTTCCCCACCGCCGAGCCCGCCGAAGGGGCTGCCGCCCGCCGACACGACGTACGCGCCCGCTCGCAGCGCATCGAGGTCGAACCGTCCCTCTCCGTCGCTCGACGTCGTGTGGTACTGGCCACCGAACAGCGTGCCCGTCGCAACGCCGCCGTCGCTCATCAGCATCACGGTGACGTTCTCGGCCGGCGCGCCGTCGGCGCCGCGGACGAGCCCCGAGATGCGCGCCGTCGGGACCTCGAAGTCGAGCTGGTGGTCCTTCTCGGCCGGGATCGTCTCGCGGAACTCGACCGAGCTCTGCTCACCCGGCTTGGCGCCGATCTTCTGCACGCTCACGGTGAACTTGCCCGGGCCGTCGAGCGTGACGGCGTAGTTGCCGTCCGCACCAACGGTCCCCATCTTCATGCTCGCGAGAACGTTCTTGCCCTCGGCGATGAACGTCACCATCGCGCCTGTGAACGGAGTGCCGCTGTGCATGACACGCCCGTGCACCTTGACCGGATCCGTCGGCGCTGCACCGAGCACGACGTGCGTCTCCTGTCCGTCGGTGATGTTCGCGGAGCTCATCTTGAGCTTCGACATCAACGCGGCCTGGTCGATGCCGCTGCCGTCGTCGTTGCCGGCGAGAGCACTCGTCGGCATCGCCACGATCTGGTAGCTGCCCGGATCGAGGTGCGTCATCTCGAACCGGCCTTGTCCGTCGGACGTGCCCGCCTTCTGGTCGAAGCTCTTGAGCAGCGTCGCCTGCACGAGCATCCCCGCCGCGGGCTTGCCGCCGTCGAAGACCTCTCCCGTGAGCTTGCCGCCTTCGCGCAAGATGAGCACGACGCCTTCGCGGGTTTCACCGGCCGCGAGATCGATCGCGAACTCGGCGCTGTGTGCCCACGACTTCGACTCGGCGACGAGCGACGTATGTCCGCTGGGCAAGCCTGCGAGGCTGAACGCGCCGCCGTCGGTGCTCTTGGCTGAGATCTCCGTCTCTCCCGACAGCGTGCGCTTCCAGTTCGGATCGCCGTTGCTGATGGTGACCTTCGCGCCGACGACGGGCGTGCCGCGCGGATCCTGCACGATGCCGTGGACGATCGCGGCTTTCTCGAGCGTGATCACGAGCGGTGCAGCGTCGGCCGCGAGGGGTAGCTTGATCTCGAGCGCATTCGTGCTCGCGTACCCCTCGGAGTCGACGCGAATCTTCCACGCGCCGTCGTGCGGGATCGAGAGCAGGAACGCGCCGGTTTCGTCCTTCACACTCTTGTCGACTTGGTCCTGGCCGAGGCTCGCGAGCAGGCCGGACCCGACGCTTGCCGCGCGGACGTGGAAGTCGCCGATGGGTTGCGCGGCGGCATCGACAACGCGACCGCGCAGTCCTTGCGGAGCGGCGAGCACGAACGCGAGGTCCTTCGTGCCCGGCTTCACGCCGTCCTTGCGCGCGCGCTGCAGGTGCTCCTCGCGCGTGCTCTTGTCCGCGTCCTTGTACGTTGCGGCGTCCTCGGGCGTCAGCGCTTCGATGCGCACGGTGAACGGGCCGGCTCCCAGCCCGGTGACTTCGAAGCGCCCGGTCGCGTCGCTCTTCGCGCTGCCCTTCGCTCCCTTGCGCGCGTTGAACGCGGTCATGCCGGCCATCTGGCTCTTGTCGAACTCGACGTTCACGTCGACGTCGGCCGCGGGCTTTCCGTCGGCCCACGCGACCGAGCCGGCGATCGACTTGCCGGCTCCCATCGCCACCACGAGATCGGTGCGCGTGACGCCGTCGCCGACGTCGACTCCAAGCGGGTCACCCTCGAGCATGCCGTTCGCCGTCGCGGCCAAGAGCACGTGTCCGGGCCACACCGCTTCGAGCTCGAATGCACCGGAGCTGTTGGACGTGCCCGAGCGCACGACGTCGTCGTCGAAACCGAAGAAGTGCCCTTTGCGCTTGGCTTCGACCTTCGCGTTCGCGACGGGCGCGCCGTCCGGGCCTCTCACGAGCCCGCGCAAGGTGCCGCCGCGTTGCAGCACGATGGCAGTCGTCTTGGTGCGGCCGGCGGCGAGTCCCGTGACCGTCGTGCTCGCCGCGGCGAGCTTCTCCGGCGTCATCGCAATGTCGTACCCCATCTTCGGATCGAGCGCGTCGATTTCGAAGCGTCCGTCGTGCACGTGCACTGAGCGGTCGGTCCTGTTGAAGCCGGTCAGATCCGTTCCGCCGCCTTCGAGCGAGGTCGACACCTTCACCTCGAGGCCTTGCAGTCCCGACGCGAGCGACTCCGCGCCGGACGGAACAGCGACGGTGCCGCTGATCGCTGCGCCGCACTCGGCGACGAGCACGACCGGCTCCGCGTTCGCGGCGAGCGGAACGGCGATCGACTCGCGCATGTACGCATAGCGGCCGCGCACGAGCAGGAACGCGCTCTGCGTCGTTTCCGGTAGCGCTATCTCGAACGTGCCGTCACGGTTCACCGGCGCACGCGCAAGGAGAAAGCCCTTGGACTTCTCGCTCGACGCGTCGTCGAGCGCCCAGTCGAAGACTTCCAACGCCCCTTCGAAGGGGACGGAGAAGACTTCGACGTGATCGTCGTCGCCGCAACCGGCCGCGATCTGCACGCGGCCCTTGATCGTTCTCGTGGGAACCGCGGCGGCGCCGTCGGCGACCTCGGTGCGCGCTGCCGGCGCGACGGCTGGATCGGCGAGCTTCTCGTCGGGCTTCGGGTCGAGCGGTGTCGGCTCGAGCGTTGTCGACGCTGCGTTGGTTCCGGGCGGCAGAGGCATGCCGGCATCGGGCACCGTGCTCGCACTGCCTGCGGGCGTCGCTTTGAACAGGAATGCAACGCCGAGACCCAGGATGATGAGGACGGCTGCCAGGACGAAGATCTTCATGAGCGCGCTCGCTATGAGAAACGGCGGAACGGGGGGGGACGCGCACCGGGGGTGTGCGCTTCGGCGCGGGTACTCGCCGTCAACGCGGCCATTCTCTCCGGCAACGCGGCGGGAGAAAAGAAAACGCGTGAAACGGTCGGGGCCCGCCGCCCTGGCGTGGGCTTTCGCTCGACGAGGTAGGCAGGTTCCCGCGACGGGTGCCTGGCACCGACCGCTCACCGACAGTGTTTCTCTTCAGGCTCTCAACTCGACATAGTCAGCGTGATGCGGTTCTCGGCCTCGCCCGAGAGCGTGACGGTCTTGTCCGCCGAATGCCCATCGGTGGTCGTTGCGTGCACTCGGTATTTCCCCGTCGAGAGGGGACCGACCTTCTGCTCGTTCGAACCTGGGCCGCCGCTCTGGAAGCGCTGGGTCAGGTCCTGCAACGTCATCATCCCGGCGACGTCGTGACCGGCTTCGTCGAGGACGCTGACCTGCGCGCGTTGCGCCGTACCGTCGACGCCGATCGTGGTCACGTACAGCAGGGTGCCGTTCGCGAGCGTCACGTGCGCGCTGCTGCTGCCGCCGTCGGACACCTGCACCGCAGCGCTCTCGCCCGACACCTGCGAGCCCTTGCGTGCGCTGAAGGTGTAGCGTCCGGCCGACAAGCCGCTGTACGTCGCGTGACCTTCCGCGTCCGTGCGCACCGTCGACAAGCGATCGACCGTGCGACCCGACGCATCGCGCGCAAAGACGTTCGCGTTCGCGACCTTGTTGCCGCCATCGTCGACCACGTCGACCGCGACGTTCGCGGCCTTCTCGAGGCGGACGTCGATGTCGCGCCGCCATTCGCTCTCGGCGAGCTGCACGTCGATCGTCTTCTTGCCGTAGAGCGAATCGGCGCCGCCCGGAGGACCGCCGCCGCCGCGGAACGCATTGCGCGAGCCGCCGATCGTGAGCACGTACTTGCCCGCGCGCAGCGTCTGGATGTCGAACGCCCCATCGCCGTCGGTCGAGACGTCGCTGAAGCCGGCGCCCATCATCGATCCGCCAACCGTCTGCGTCGCGGGCTCGAGCAGCACGCGCACGCGCACCGCGGGATCGCCGTCGGGCGTGCGCACGAGACCCGAGATGCGCGCGCTCGGCAGCGCGAAGTCGAGCACGACGTCGGCTCCACCTCTGCCCGAGGAATCTCGGATGGTTTCCACGAACTCGACCATGTTGAGCCCGCCGCCACCGCCTCGGTTGCCGCCGCCGCCACCCTGTGCCTGCACGGTGACCGAGTAGTCGCCGGCCGTGTCGAGCTGGATCGAGTACGTGCCGTCGGTGCCGGTCTGCGTGTTCTTCGTGCCCGGACCCATCGGCTGACCGCTCGCGAGGAACATGACGCGCGCGCCGGAGACGCCTTCGCCGCCTTGCGTGACCTTGCCGCTCACCTTCACGGGATCCGCAGGCGGCGCTCCGATCACGACGTGCGACTCCTGTCCGTCGACGACGTCGGTCGAAGCGCTCTTCATGCGCGAGAACATGTTTCCTCGCCCGCCGCCGTCGCCGGCAGCACTCGCCATCTCGTCCGCGGAGGGCAGCGCGACGATGCGCCAGTTGCCGGCTTCGACGTGATCGATCGCGAAGGCTCCGCGTCCGTCGGTGCGGCTCGAGAGGTTCGTGAACGTGGCCGTCTGCGTCGCGTTGATCGAGCGACCGACGGCGGGCCGGCCGTCTTCGAACACCTCGCCGGTGATGCGCCCGCCCGTGTGCATGACGAGCACGATGTCGGCGCTCGCCGTGCCGGCGACGAAATCGACGCCGACCTCGTTGCTGCGCGCCCACTCCTTCGATTCGGCGACGAGCGTCATGCGCCCGCCCTTCATCCCGTCGATGCGGAAGCGTCCATTCGCGTCGGTGCGCGCGTGCACGTCGACGGCAGGGTTGCCGCCGCCGCGCATCCACGGCGCGCCGCCGCTCGAAGCTTCGGTGACGGTTGCGTTCGCGACGGGTGCGCCGCTCGGTGAGGTCACGGTGCCGTTGACGAGAGCAGCCTTGACCAAGTGGAACACGGGCGCGGGATCTCCGGTTTTCGCCGGCAGCGTGAGCTCGATCGCGTCGGACGGTGCGTAGCCGTCGGCCGCGATCTCGAGACGCCACGTGCCTTCGCGCAGACCGCCGAGCACGAACTCGCCATGTTCGTCGTCGACGTCCTCGCTGTTGCGACCTCCGCCCTGACCGCCGCCCGGACCACCAAACCCGGGGCCGCCGTTGTTGCGTCCACCCGGTTGCGCGCGCACGTTGAAGTGCTTCACGGGCGTGCCGTCGGTCGCGGACAACACGGTGCCCTTCACGACGATCGGCGCTTCGAGCACGAGCGCGACGTCGGTCGCACCGGCCTTGACGCCGGTCGCGCGCGCGCGCCAGGACAGCTTGCGCTTCGTCGCGGCCGACGACTGCGCCGAAGCAGCTGCGTCCGTTGCAGAGAGCTCTTCCGCGTTCGCAGTGAACGTGCTGCCCGAGAGACCCTTCAACACGAACCGACCTTGCTCGTCGGTCGTGGCGACGGGGTCTTCGCCGCGCCCCGGACCGCGTCCGCCACCAGGACCGAAGTTGTTGCGTCCGCCGCGCTCGGCGTTCGCCGTGACCGTCGCGCCGACGGCCGGACCGCCATCCTTCCACGTCACGACGCCCGCGATCGTCTCGCCCGCGCCGAGCACGAGATCGATGCCCGACGCCGAACCGCCGTCGACGATGTCGAGCTTCTTCGGGTCGGACGCGACGTGGTCCTTGGAATCCGCGTCGATCTCGACCGAACCGGGAGACACCGCAGCGAGCGTGAACGATCCGTCGGCGCGGCTCTCGCTCGAGCGCACGACGCGGTCGTCGAAGCCGAAGAACTGACCCTTCACCCGCGCTTCGACGCGCGCACCCGCGATCGCCTCGCCGTTCGGCCCGAGCGCGCGGCCGGTGACGGTGCCGCCGTTCGCCATCGAGAGCGAAACCGGCGTCGCGCGGCCGCGCACGACGTCGGGGACGTCGACCTTCACGGCTGCCATCGTCTTCGGAACCATTTCGAGCGAGTAGTCGACCGACGGGTCGAGCGCGCGCACTTCGAACTCGAGGCCGTTGACGCTCGCACGGCGTTCGACCCGCCGAAAGCCGCCGCGCTGGCCCGGGTTGAAGCCGCCGAGGGCCGGACGCAACACGGCGACCTGACCATCGAGCTCGTGCGCGCGCGACGCCGCTGCGGCGGGCAGATCGATGCGGCCCGAAACCCAGCCACCGCACTCGGCCTGCAACAAAACGCCGCCGGCCGCGACGTCCTTCAACTGGACCGCGAACGACTCGCGCAGGAACCACGAACGGCCGGCGAAGAGGATGTGCGTCTTGTGCGTGCCGGCAGGCAGCGCGAGATGGAAGCGACCGCCTGCGTCCATCTTCGCGCGCGCGATGACGAGGCGCGAGAGCTCGACGTCGCCGAGAGCATCGTCGCCCGCGCCAACGGGACCGATCGCGGCAAAGAGCTCGTCGATGTCGGCTTCGCGCGAGATGCCGAACACTTCGACCGAATCGTCGGCAGTGCAGTCGGGCGGAGCGAGGATCTGACCGTCGAGCGCGGGGCCGTCGGCGTGCGCCGCGACCGATGCAGCGCCGGCGCGCTCGGCTTGTGCGCGCGCTTCGTCGGGGGACAGCAGTGCGTCCTTGTCACCGAGTCGACCACTCGCGGACGCTTGCGCAGCGCTCTGCGCCTCCGGCGTCAGCGTCGAAGCGGTCGAGCTCTTGTTCAACCAAACGATCGCGCCCACGACGACGGCGGCGACGAGGATGAGGATCGGCAACAACGCACGTTTCATGACAGAACGCCTTTCACGGCATCGAACGCGCCCGGGTGGAGAGAACCCTGTGGAGAGAACCGGCGCGACGAGACCTCTTTGATTCGAACCGATGCGCGCTTCGGAGCGAAGATGCACCCCGGATCTGTCTTCGCGCCGGTGAAAAACATCTGCATGGCGGCCGGCCGAGGCCGATGGCAAGTGCGACCGTAGGCCCGTAGAATCCGGCGCTGCGCGCCATCCGCGCGGTTTCCCGCGCACCCATGACCCCTCAACGCAGCGAGAGCGAAGGTCGTCCTCGCCAAGCGGGGGATGGGCACGGCTCCGAAACGAAGGTTCCTGAAGCGGATCTGAAGGCCTGGCTGTCGGGACCGTACGCCGCGGCGACGAAGAAGAGTCCTGAGCGCAAGGCGAAGTTCGAGACGACGTCGGGGATCGCGATCGCGCCGCTCTACGGTGACGCTCGCGACGGGTTGCCGGGTGAGCCTCCGTTCCTGCGCGGCGTGCGTCCGAGCATGTACCGATCGCAGCTGTGGACGATGCGGCAGTACGCGGGCTTCTCGAGCGCGCGCGAGACGAACACGCGCTTCAAGGTGCTGCTCGAGAGCGGACAGACGGGCTTGTCGACGGCCTTCGACCTGCCGACGCAGATCGGATACGACTCGGATCATCCGCTCGCGCAGAGCGAAGTCGGGCGCGTCGGCGTGCCGATCAACAGCTTGCGCGACGTCGAGCACTTGTTCTCAGGCATTCCGCTCGGCGACGTGTCGACGTCGATGACGATCAATGCGACGGCGACGGTGTTGCTCGCGCTGTACTGTGCCGCGGCACGCAAGCAAGGCGTCGAGCTCGCGCGGCTGCGCGGCACGGTGCAGAACGACATCCTCAAGGAGTACGCGGCACGCGGCAACTACCGCTTTCCGGCGGGCCCGTCGATGCGTCTGTGCACCGACCTGATGGCGTTTTGCGCGCGCGAAGTCCCGCAGTGGAACACGATCTCGATCAGCGGCTACCACATCCGCGAAGCGGGCTCGAACGCAGTGCAGGAGCTGGCGTTCACGCTCGGGAACGGTCGCGCGTACGTGCAGGCGGCGCTCGCGACGGGCATTCCGATCGACACGTTTGCGCCGCGGTTGTCGTTCTTCTTCAACGCGCACAACAACCTGTTCGAGGAGGTCGCGAAGTTCCGCGCGGCGCGCCGCATGTGGGCGCGGATCATGCGCGAGGAGTTCAAGGCCAAGGACGAGCGATCGTGGATGCTGCGCTTCCACACGCAGACGGCGGGTTCGATGCTCACGAGCCAGCAGCCGGAGAACAACATCGTGCGCGTGACGTTGCAGGCGCTCGCGGCCGTGCTGGGCGGCACGCAATCGCTGCACACGAACGGGATGGACGAAGCGCTGTCGCTGCCGACCGAGAAGAGCGCGCGCATCGCCTTGCGCACGCAGCAGATCCTCGGCTACGAATCGGGCGTCGCCGACACCGTCGATCCGCTCGGCGGCGCGCCGTTCATCGAGACGTTGACCGACGATCTCGAAGCGCGCGCGCTCGCGCTGATGGCCGAGGTCGATCGACGCGGTGGAGCGGTTGCCGCGATCGAAACGGGCTTCGTGCAGCGCGAGATCCAGCGCAGCGCGATGGCCTGGTTGCGCGCGGTCGAGTCGGATGAGGAGACGGTGGTCGGCGTCAACAAGTACGTGATCGAGGAGAAACCGCCCGAGATCTTCCGAGCCAGCGACGAGAGCCGGCGCGAAGTGCTCACCGATCTCGCCGCAGTGCGACGCGAACGCGACGGTGCGGCGGTCGAAGGTGCCTTGCGCGAGCTCGATCGCGCCGCGTCGGGTCGCGACAACGTGATGCCGCCGATGGTGGCGGCGGTCGAGCGCTACGCGACGCTCGGCGAGATCTGCACCGTGCTCGAGAAGCGATTCGGCAAGTACAAGCCGCCGGAGGTCCTGTGATGCGCGCTCCGCAGTCGTTGCAAGGCGTCGTCAAGGGCCTGCACCACGTTGCGATCGCGGTGAAGAGCCTCGCCGAAGCGCGCATCGCGTACGAAAGCGCGCTCGGTTTGTCGGCGAGCGAGCCCGAGTTCGTGCCCACGCAAAAGGTCAACGTGCTCGTGCTCTTCGCAGGCACGCAGCGAATCGAGTTGGTCGAACCCGCGAGCGACGACTCGCCCGTGTCGAAGTTCATCGAGACGCGCGGACAAGGCATCCATCACCTCGCCTGGAAGGTCGACGACTGCGCCGCCGCGATCGCTGCGCTGAAGGCGAAGGGCCTGCGCATGATCGACGACGCGCCGCGCCCCGGCTCGCACCACACGACGATCGCTTTCGTCCATCCGAAGTCGACCGGTGGCGTGCTGATGGAGCTCGTTCAGGATCCGAACGAGAAGGGGCACGCATGAGTACCGCGGACGATCCGCTCTGCCGCAATTGCCGCGTTTCGATGCAAAAAGGGGTCGTGCTCGAGCACGTCGACAACGGGAAGTTGACCTTTCCGCTGTGGTCGCCCGGTGACCCGCCGCGGAAGAAATTTCTGGGCATTCCGCTGGGTTACGGGCGCAACGAGGGCGAGACGATCCGCGTTGCAACCTGGCGGTGTCCGCGCTGTGGTCTGCTCGAAAGCTATGCTGCGAGTTGATCGAACACACCGACAGACTTCACTCATGAGCGACACCGACCGAAACTGCCTGCGCTGCCGCGCTCCCCTCGCCCAGGGTTATCTCCTCGACGTCGGGCAAGACGTCACCAGCGTCGCGCACCGTCACCAGGCGCGTTGGGTGCAAGGCGTGCCGGAAGCCAGCTTCTGGGCGTCGTTGAAGTTGAAGGATCGGACGGTGCTTCCCATCTTCGCCGACCGCTGCTCGCAGTGTGGAACGATCGAACTTCGCGCGTGATGACCGAGACGCACTGAACCTATGGACAACCGACCCACGAAGCCCGCTTCCGTTCCGCCCGCGACCGCTGCGAAACCTGCGGCGTCCAAAGCTGTGAACACCCCGCCGGTTCCGGCGCCCAACGAGACACCGCTCGAGCGCTTGCGCCGCATGAGCGAGCTCGCACTGCAAGGCGGCGGTCCCGATCGCATCGCCGCACAGCACAAGAAGGGCAAGCTCACCGCGCGCGAGCGCATCGACTTCCTCGTCGACGAAGGCAGCTTCATCGAGATCGATCGCTTCGTCACGCACCGCTGCATCGACTTTGGGATGCAGGAGCAGACGTACTTGGGCGACGGCGTCGTCACGGGTCACGCGCTCATCGCGGGTCGGCCGGTGTACCTGTTCGCGCAGGATTTCACGGTGATCGGCGGATCGCTGGGGGAGACGCACGCCAACAAGATCTGCAAGGTCATGGACATGGCGCTCAAGGTCGGCGTGCCGATCATCGGCCTCAACGATTCCGGCGGCGCGCGCATCCAGGAGAGCGTCGATTCGCTCGGCGGCTATGCCGAGATCTTTTGGCGCAACACGCGCGCGTCGGGCGTCGTGCCGCAGATCAGCGCGATCATGGGGCCATGCGCGGGCGGAGCGGTGTATTCGCCCGCGATCACGGACTTCGTGTGCATGGTCGACAAGACGTCGTACATGCACATCACGGGGCCGGACGTCGTGAAGTCGGTCACGCACGAAGAGGTCACGAGCGAGGACCTGGGCGGCGCGCATGTGCACGCGTCGCGGTCGGGCGTCGCGCACTTCGTGTCGGCCGACGACAAGAGCTGCATGTCGCTCGTGCGCAAGCTGCTCTCGTACCTGCCGCTCAACAATGCCGAGGATCCGCCCTTCGTGCCGACGGACGATCCCCACGATCGGATGGATGCCGAGCTCGAGACGATCGTGCCGGCCGACGCGCAGAAGCCGTACGACATGAAGCGCGTGATCGAGCGCGTGGTCGACGCCGGCTCGTGGTTCGAGGTGCAGCCTGAGTTCGCGATGAACTTGATCGTCGGGTTCGCACGATTGGGCGGTCGCGCAGTCGGCATCGTCGCCAATCAACCCGCGGTTTTGGCCGGTTGCGTCGACATCGATGCGTCGATGAAGGGCGCGCGCTTCATCCGCTTCTGCGACGCGTTCAACCTGCCGATCGTGACGTTCGAGGACGTGCCCGGCTTCCTACCCGGTACCACGCAGGAGTACGGCGGGATCATCCGCCACGGCGCGAAGATGCTCTACGCGTATTGCGAAGCGACGGTGCCGAAGCTGACGGTGATCACGCGCAAGGGTTACGGCGGCTCGTACGACGTCATGGCCAGCAAGCACATTCGCGCCGACGTGAACCTCGCGTGGCCGGGCGCGATGATCGCCGTGATGGGGTCAGCCGGGGCCGCGAAGATCATCCACAAGCGCGAGATCGAGAAGGCCGCGGATCCGAAGGCGATGGAAGCAGCGAGGACCGCCGAGTACGACACGATGTTCAACCATCCCTATCGCGCCGCAGCGCGAGGGTTCATCGACGACGTGATCGAAGCGCCGAAGACGCGTCCGATCCTGATCCGTTCGCTCGAGCTGTTGAAGACGAAGCACGAGGAACGTCCCGTGCGCAAGCACGGGAACATTCCGCTCTAGTTCTGGATCGCGCGCCGGCTCGTCGATTGCTGGCGTCCGCGTCAGGGTTGCCGGATGGCCACGAACGTGGTCCGACCGCGGTATCTCACACGAATGCGGATGTACTCCTCCGTCCACCCCTGTCGCTCGAAGAACGGAGAGTAGTCCGCCTCCGTGGCGTCGTAGGCACCCGTCGTGACGATCTTGCGGGCCTTGCCCCCGGCGACGGCCACGTTGGCCGTCGGCAGTGTTGCAACATCATCCCAAGTGATCTTCACCGTGAGCGGTTTGTCGCAGTCCCTGTACCGGTACCCATCCTGGTCGTAGAGGTTGTAGGTACTCAAGCCCTCGGGTGTGAGCGTCAACTCGAACCCATGCTCGTTCTCGACGAGGATCTTGTACTCGACCTTGAGGTGCCGGGCTTTCGTGGACGGCACGACGCCAAACGGCCGAATGTCGATGTCGCAGTCGTCGATGGTGAGCGCGGGTGCCGGCTGCATTGCAACGACGGTGGTCGTTGCGAGGCAGGCGGCTGACAGGAGCGCCCCGAGCAGGAGAGGCAGGCCAAAATGGATGCGGGGGGGATGCATTGACAACTCCACTTTCAGTGTTGGCAGGGACGGAGGAATGCGATTGTGTGGGCGGGGGCGTGTCGACCTTCGTCAATGGTCGAGCGCGCGTGCGGGACGCAACCCAAGGTCATCAGCGCCTCGATCCGGCCGAAGCTTCTGGCGACGAGAGGCGCGCAGTTCCGGCTCGGCGCTGCGGAAGCTGCCACCGCGGAACACCTTGTCCTGGAAGCGCACGGGTTGGACTTCCCCGTCGCCCAATCGAGGGGGAGTTTGCTCGCAACTGTCGGCGTACCAATCGAAGCACCACTCCGCCACGTTTCCGTATGCGTCGTAGAGCCCAAAGTCATTGGGTGCGAACGATCCGACAGGAGCATGCAGCGCGAACCCGTCATCGACGAGCCCGACTGGAATTGTCTCTTTCAGCGCCGTCCTGAGACGCAGATCGCGGAAATTGACTTTCCCGATCAGCACGCTGAAGTCGGCGGCGGTTGCATAAGCACCGCGCGAACCACCTCGGGCCGCGTTCTCCGACTGCATCTCGGTCGGGAGTTCCAATCCCCACCGGACGATCTCATGTTGCGCTTCGAGCCAAGTGACCTGCTCCACGGGATGCGAGCGCGAAATACGTCGGCTTGTCCGAGGATCCGTTCCACTGTTCCATTCACTGGGGTTCTTGCCGGTCAAGCGCAGCCACTGGCCCTGCGTCATTTCGTACTTGGAAATGAAATAGGCATCCAGCCTCGCTTTCCTGATCGACTCGGAGTCCTTCGTGCCGGGATCGAAGTACGGCTCGTCGACCGATGCCGCCTGGGCTCCGACGCTGACGTCGCCTCCCGGTACGAGTACGAAGACCATCGCCGTGTCGGCTTCCATTTCGTATCCACCCGAAGGGCGAACAGCTGGCTTGTTGCCAGAGAGCAGGTGCCAGAATTCCCACAGCCCACTCGCCGGATCACGCCGCAACGGTCGCAATCCAACCTGCGGATCCAGATGCAGTCCACGATAGGCGGGGCACTGGCCCATGTCGGCGAGGGAGGCGGTGGCTACTCTCCAGTCCGAAAGCGCGTCGACCGACTCCGTCGTAAGCCGAACGACTTCGTGGGAGCGAGCCGAGAGACCCTCGACGAATGGAATGCCCTCCTTCTCGAGGTACGCAAGGTCCGCCGCGAGACGGAACATGTCGTCGTGGACCGCTTGTTCTTCGCGGTCGCGGAAGGTGAGGACGCTCGCTGGTGATCGTTCGCCTTCGAGGCGTGTCACCTCGGACTCGTACCAGGCGATCTCCTTTGGAAGGATCGCCACGGTGTCCTGCGCCTGTTGAATCGACGAGGCTGATGTGTTCGCCCCCGGCTTGATCGCCTGCGCCTGTTCCACCGCCTGTTGGTAGCCGCTCACCCAATTGCGAGCGTTTAAGATGAGGTTCTCCAACTGCGGATCCGGCGCACTCTGCTTCCATTCTGCCCGTCCCGCGGCGGTGGAGTCTGCTTCGAGTCGGGCCAACTGTGCCGTCCGGTTCGGCAGGGTCTCCACGAGCTTGTGTGCGTCGAGAAGGAAATCGGCGCGAGCTGCCTGGTCGACGGGGAGCGGGGAGAATTGGGCGACAGAATCGCGCAGGCGTGCCGCGTGATGCGCGTCGAGTCGGATCAAGGCCTCCTTGGCGCGACGCTGCTCGGCCAATGCGAGCAACGCACTTCCCACGGTAATGAGGACCACGACGACCGCCAGCAGCCCCGCCATCGTCTTGTTGCGCGAAACCCACTTGCGCAACTCGACGAGCGGTCCGGATCCGTGCGCGCGCACGACGCGCATCTCCAGGTACGCGCGCAGGTCGTCGGCCAGCTCGGTCATCGACGCGTAGCGCTCACCCACCGAGCGCTCCATCGCCTTCTCGCAGATCGATACCAGCTCAGCCGGCGTGTGCGGCGCGACCGACGTGATCGTCTCAGGTGCTTTCGACTGCAGCGCGACCCACGTGGCGCGGTTCTCGGCGTGCTTGCCGGGTTGCGAGTAGGGCGCGCGTCCCGTCAACGCCTGGTAGAGCAAGGCACCGACGCCGTACACGTCCGTCGTCGGCCGAATCGCGCTGGGTTCTCCGCGCGCCTGCTCGGGCGACATATAGGCAGGCGTGCCGAGAATTCGGCCGTCTTCCGTCACGAACGGCGAGATCGAGCCATGTCCGGGCGAGCCGTGCCGCGCGCTGTACACATCGCCGCTGTCCGTGTCCTTCGTCTCCGCGCGCGGCTCGCGACCGATCAGCCGCGCGAGCCCCCAGTCCATCACGTACACCTCGCCGTGGTGTCCGACCATGATGTTGGCGGGCTTGATGTCGCGGTGCAGCACGCCGCGCTCGTGCGCGTAGCTCATCGCTTCGCACACGCGCAAGAGCACGTTGAGCACGCGCGTCGTCGACCAGCCCTCGAGCGACTTGTGCGCGAGCTCGAGCACCTTCTCGAGCGTGCGCCCGCGCACGAGCTTCATCGTGAAGTACAGCCGTCCTTCGCGGTCGAGCCCGACGTCGTGCACGGGCACGATGCCGGGGTGATCGAGCTGCGCTGCGACCTGCGCCTCCTCGATGAAGCGTGCGCTCATCACGAGCTGCGGCGTCACCTCCTCGTGCACCTCATCGAGCCTGGGCGCGCCGAGATCGCGCATGATCTTCATCGCCAGGTCGCGATGGAGGTCTTGGTCGCGCACGCGCAACACGCGCCCCATTCCGCCGCGTCCGATCTCTCCCAGGTCCGCGTAGCGTTCCGTGAGCGGTTGACGCGCCGAAAGTCGCTGGACCAATTGCGCACACTCGAGGCGCGTCCACTCGCCGTCCGCGGACGGTGCACTGCGCACGAGCTCCCTCTTGTCGTTGGCGTCGATCACGATCTGGCTCCGCGAGGAATTCACCCCGCCGAATTCGGGGTCGAATCCCTGACGTCGACCGTCAAGCCGCGCGCCGATTCCCCGAGCGTCGGCGCAACGGCACAGGACCGCGATGTGTTCGTACCGCGACCTCCGACGGAAGTCGGGCCCGCGAGCGAGAGCTGGCAACGCATGTCGAACCTCGGAGGAGAGGTCGTGCGAGGGGTCTTGCGCCCCTATTGCGCGACCTTACGTGTCGAGCGGTGGGAAGTCCGCTGAGCGCCGGCCATCGGAACGTTCCCTCGACCGTCCGTCGGTGGCACCAGCGCGGTTCAGTATCACCCCGAGCCCCGAACACTGCCAAATCAAGAGCCCGAGGCCATGGGCGGGGGCCGGACGGGACCTTTCCAGTGGCCGGCCAGGGCGGCGGTTGCTTTCATGTCGCGCCCTCGCGGGAAATCACATGTTCAAGCGCATCCTCATCGCCAACCGCGGCGAAATCGCCCTGCGCGTCATCCGCACCGCGCGCGAAATGGGCATCGAAACCGTCGCCGTCTACTCGGACCGTGACGCGAAGGCTCTCCACACGCGCATGGCACACGTCGCGGTGCCTTTGCACGGCGACCTGCCCGGCCACACGTACATGGTCGCCGACAAGATCATCGGTGCTGCGCGCGCGACCGGAGCAGAAGCGATCCATCCGGGGTACGGGTTCCTCTCCGAGAACGCAGGTTTCGCACGCGCGGTGCGCGATGCCGGACTCGTGTGGATCGGACCGCCGGCCGAGGCGATAGAAGCGATGGGCGACAAGGTCAAGTCGCGGCGCGCGATGAAAGCGGCGGGCGTGCCGATCGTGCCGGGCTCGACGGATCCCGTCGCGGATGCAGCAGCCGCGAAGAAGGGTGCGGCGGAGATCGGCTATCCCGTCGCGCTCAAGGCCGCGGCCGGCGGCGGCGGCAAGGGCATCCGCATCGTGCATGAGGCGGGCGCGATCGAGACTGCGTTCCGCACCGCTTCTGGCGAAGCGAAGAGCTCGTTCGGCGACGGGCGCGTGTACCTCGAGCGGTACCTCGAGAAGCCGCGACACATCGAAGTGCAGTTGATGTTCGATACGCACGGCAACGGCGTGCACTACGGCGTGCGCGAGTGCTCGATTCAGCGCCGGCACCAGAAGCTCATCGAAGAATGTCCGTCGGTCGTGATCGACGAAAAGACGCGCGAGGCGATGGGTGCTGTCGCGTTGAAGGCCGGTCGCGCAGTCGGATACCAGAATGCGGGCACCGTCGAGTTCTTGTGGTCGAAGGGTGAGTTCTTCTTCTTGGAGATGAACACGCGCCTGCAGGTCGAGCACCCTGTCACGGAGATGGTCACGGGCACCGATCTCGTGCGCGAGCAGTTGCGCGTCGCGGCGGGGGAGAAGCTCGGATACGGACAGGACGCGATCAAGTGGAACGGGTGGGCGATCGAAGTGCGACTGAACGCCGAGGATCCGCTCAACAAGTTCCTGCCGTCGACGGGGACGATCAAGAACTTGCGCATGCCGGGTGGGCCGTTCGTGCGGTTGGATCTCGGGATGTACGCGGGTCAGGAGGTCGGCGTCGATTACGACCCGATGCTCGGCAAGCTGATCGTGTGGGGACCGACGCGCGACGAAGCGATTGCGCGCATGGTGCGTGCGCTCGAGGAGCTGAACGTGAGCGGCGTGCGCACAGGCGCTCCGGCGGCGTTGTCGGTGCTCGAGGACGAGCGCTTCCGGCGCGGTGAGTTCGACACACACTTTCTCGAGTCGATGAACTTGGAAGGTCGCGGCGTGAAATACGACGAGCTCGTCGCGGTCGCAGCGGCGATCTTCCGGTATCACAAGTCGCGGCGGCGCGCGCTGTCGACGAGCTCGGCGGAGAGGGTTGCGTGGCTCGAGCGTTCGCGTCGTGCAATGTCGACGCACGCACAGCGCTCCGGGCAGCGATCGGCGCAGGACGGTGGATCGTGAAGTACTTCGTCACGATCAACGGCCGCGCCCACGAGGTCGAGTTGGTCGAGCGGTTGGGCGAACTCGTCGCGACGGTCGACGGCAAGGCGTTCGACGCGAGCTACCAGGAAGTCGACGACCAGGGGCAGGTCGTGTTGTTGCACGCAGGGCGGAGCTACGCGCTCTCCCTCGACGGCGACGAGAACCAAGTCGCGATGACGCTGGCCGGGCACTTCTACGACGTGCGCCTCGAAGACGAGCGCGAGAGGGCCGCGCACGCGGCCGAAGGCGAAACGCGGCAGGCGAGTGGGTTGGTCACGAGCATCATGCCGGGCATCGTGGTCGAGCTGTTGGTCGCGAAGGGCCAAACGGTGGAGAAGGGCACCCCGCTGTTGATCTTGTCCGCGATGAAGATGCAGAACGAGATCGCTGCGCCGACGACGGGAGTGGTGAAGGAAGTGCACGTGGCCGTCGGTCAAGCTGTCGCAGCGGGCGCGAAGCTTGTGACGATTGGTTCGGGATCAACTTGAGACAAGCGACGACTCCACCTGCGCGCCCCTCACGGCCAGAGATCGTCCTCCGCCAGCGCGCGATGAAAGCGCTCGATCGGCCAGACATCGATGCCCTCTTCGGTCCTCAGCGCACGCGATCCACGGTGCACGAGGATGCGCCGCACGAGGTGCGGCAGTTCTGCAACTGCGCGAAGTCGGAGCCTTCAACCGACCCGGGATCGGGCGAGTTGACACCATGCCGTCGGTTTACGCCGCAAAATGGCGGCGAGCCAGCAGGGAGCGGAGGGCTTTCGCCCGAGCAAGCCACCGAGCTGCACGTGCGCATGCTGCTCAGCGCTCTCCCGCCAACGGGGGGCGTCGTGGACGAGATCCATACGGCGCCCGGTCGAGCGGTCGCTACGCGTGCGAAGCTCGTCACGACCGGCTCGCCGAATCAGCGTGCGCGCATCAGCGCATCGAGCGCTTGCTGCTGCGCGAGCAGGCTCTTCTCCCCGTCGGCGTCGCCGAGCTTCTTCGCGAGCGCGAGCCCGATCTTGCAGGCGGCTTTGCCACGCGCGATGCGCTTGAGCGTGACGCACAGGTCGGCGATCTCGGTGGCGGCGGAGTACTCGTCGCCTTCGAGCCCGAGACCGTGGTAGATCGCGCGAGCATGCGCGGCAGCTTCGAGCGCTTTGTCGAGCGCACCGAGTGATTTCTGAGACGCTGCGATCGCGTCGTATCCCATGGCGGTTCCCCACCAGTCGCCCAGCAGTGATGCGAGATCGAGGCACTGCTGTCCAGCGACGAGGGCGGCCTTGGCGTCCTTCTGCTTCAACGCGGTCGTCGCGCTGCGGTACGCGGCTTGTCCAGCGCGGAAGCTCTTGCGCTGCTCGTCGTTCCAGCCGACGAACGCGGACGCGTAGTCGAGGATGAGGGGATCGCCCGTGGCTTCGAACGCGATCTGCGCACCCCACAGCGCGCGCGCGTGCATGTCGAGGATCGCAACCATGTTCGGATCGGTCGATCGCTCGCGCGCCTTGAGGCTGCCTTCGAGGTCGGCGTCGATCGTCTGCAGCACGGCGTCGGGATTCGCCTTCCACAAGGCGAGGCAAGCGTCGTGGTCCTTCTTGGTCGCTAGGTCCATGAACTGCTTGCGCACTTCCTGGCCGGGGGCGGGCGCCTGCGCCGCGGGAGCAGGCTGAGCGGCGGGTGTGGCAGGCGCAGCCGGTGCGGCCGGTGTCTGCAACGATGCGAGCAAGAGGGGGATCAACAACATGAGCGCGGTTCCGGTTGAAGTGCTTCGATCGGCGAGCAAGACGGGGTGCAGTGGAGTGCTCGCACTCCTTCGTCCTCTGCGGCGAATCAGCTGACGATGACGAGGGGTCCACGGTGCCAGCCTGCATGTAGAAGGTCAACGGCGCTCGGACGTCGCATGAAAATCGACTCCGGCTGTCGTACGCGGCTGGCATACTGCGCGACGCATGGATTTGGCGCAGACGGTCCTCGAGTGGGTCGCGATCCCCTCCGTCACGGGCGCGGAAGGTGACTACGGTGACGCGATTGCGCGACATTGCGCGTCGATCGGCCTCGACGTCGAGCGACAAGTGCTCGCGCCCGGTCGCTTCAACGTGCTCGCGCGCGGCGCACGTCCGCGTGTCATCGTATGCACGCACCTCGACACGGTGCCGGGCGACGTGAAGGTGCGAGCGGATCGGGAAGCGGTCCATGGACGCGGCGCGTGCGATGCGAAGGGGCCGGCAGCGGCGATGTTGGTCGCGGTCGCGAAGCTCCTCGGTGAGGGAGAGGACCGCGTCGGTTGCTTGTTCACCGTCGGCGAAGAGACCGACAGTGCGGGCGCCGCTCTGGCCGATGCGCGCTTGGCCGAGCCGTGGGATCCGCGCTTCGTGCTGGTCGGTGAGCCGACGGGCAATCGGTTCGTGCGCGCGGGCAAGGGCATCTACAAAGCGCGCTTGGTTGCGCGCGGAACGAGCGGTCACAGCTCGCAAGATGTCGGTCCTTCGGCCGTGCACGAACTCGTGAACTGCGCGCACAGGTTGTTGTCGGAGTCGTGGGGGACGCACGCGGTGCTCGGGAAGGGCACGCTCAACATCGGCACGATCCGTGGCGGCGTCGCGGCGAACGTGGTGGCCGAGAGTGCCGAGTGCGAAGTGCTCGTGCGCGCCGTCGACGGCATCGATCTCATTCAAGCGCGCATCGATCGCTGTTTGGGTCCGAACGTGAGCATCGAGCGCACGCACAAGGGCTACGGACCGATCGAGTTCGACGTGCCGGAAGGAGAGGTGGGCATTCCCGTCGCGTTCGGCACGGATGTTCCGCACATGCCGCGTTGGGGAACGCCGCTCTTGTACGGGCCCGGCTCGATCCTCGACGCGCACACCGATCACGAGAAGGTCGAGGTCCGCGCGCTCGATCGCGCGGCGAGCGACTACGAACGTACGCTGCGCATGCTGCTCGAGCGTCTGGAGGAGAAGGCATGACTGCTCAGGAGTTGAAGGGCGATGCGCTGCTCGCAGCACTCGAAGCGGGTGAAGTGCGCGTCGCCGAACGACAAGCCGACGGACGCTGGATCGTGAACGCGTGGGTCAAGGAAGCGATCCTGCAGATCTTCCGCGAGAGCAAAGTCGTTCCGCTTGCGCTCGAAGGCGTCGCTCCCGACGCCGGCAGCAAGAGCGTCTTCCGCGACAAATCGCCGCTGAAAGTCCGCAAGTTCAGCGAAGCGGACGGAGTACGTGTCGTGCCCGGCGGCTCGGCGATCCGGCGCGGCACCTTCGTGTCGAAGAGCGTCGTGTGCATGCCGCCGATGTACGTCAACGTCGGCGCGTGGATCGGCGAAGGCACGATGATCGACAGCCACGCGCTCGTCGGCTCGTGCGCGCAGATCGGCGCGCGCGTGCACCTGTCGGCGGCAGCGCAGATCGGCGGCGTGCTCGAGCCGGCCAACGCGCGGCCCGTGATCGTCGAAGACGACGTTTTCGTCGGCGGAAATTGCGGCTTGTACGAGGGCGTGCTCGTGCGGAGCGGTGCCGTGCTCGCGTCGGGGACGATCCTCGCTTCGGGCACCGTGGTGTACGACCTCGTGAACGAGCGCGAGCTGCGCGGCACGCGCGAAGTACCGCTCGAGATCCCCGAACGCGCCGTCGTGGTGCCCGGCACGCGGCCGGCGAGCGGTGAGTGGGCGCGCGGTCGCGGCCTTGCGCTGCAGTGCGCTCTGATCGTGAAGTACCGCGACGAAAAGACCGACCGCGCGACGGCGCTCGAGTCGGCATTGCGCTGATTTCAAGGTTGCTCGGCAACCCCCTCCGGGAAGAGGGCTAGGATCGGCCGGTCGCCCGATCCCAAGGCGACGGCTCGTTCTCTCCCTGGTCGCGCTCGGGCGAATCGCCCGCGGAGTTCCCCATGTTGCATGCGTCAGCATCCGTCGTCTCCGTGTCCCTGCTCTCCGGTTTGTCAGCGGTGCTCGCGCCGCCCGCATCGGCTGCAGGCCCGGCCCAGGTCCCGGCGAGCACCGCCGTCGCCGCGCCCGCGCAGACGAACTCGGCCGATGTCGACGCCGCGGTGTCGAACGGACTCGCGTGGCTCGAGCGTCAGCAGGAGTCCGACGGCCACTGGAGCATGGTCGCGGCCGTGAAGCGCTGCCCGAACTCGTTCGACCAGCACCTGATCGCCACCGACAACTACGACGTCGGGCTGACGGGCCTCGCCGTGCTCGCACTCTCGCGTGCGCAGATCTCGCGCGGCGGCAAGTCGACGCTCGACGATCATGCCGCGCTCGAGAAGAGCGTCGCGTGGCTCGTCTCCAACCAAAAACCAGACGGCTCGATCGGC
The DNA here is from genome assembly GCA_038330085.1 of Planctomycetota bacterium. Lineage (GTDB taxonomy): Bacteria > Planctomycetota > UBA1135 > UBA1135 > JAEUIA01. The sequence goes on from JBBQNP010000031.1 coordinate 32,809, forward strand.
GAACCGCACCCGTTCATGTACACGCAGTCGATCGCAGCGTGTGCTCTCGTGTCGGCGTACGAAGGCTCGCACGAGGCCAAGGTCCGCGATGCCGCGCAGAAGATCGTGACGTTCGTACAGGGCGCGCAGCGCCCGAGTCCGACGGGCAAGGGGCTGTGGGGCTGGCGTTACACTCCGCGCCAGGAAATCGAGAAGGCCAACGGCGACGGTGTGCCGAACAAGGAGCTCTTCGACTCGGACATTTCGATCACGGCCTGGTGCATCGAAGCACTGCGGGCGGCGCGCAACGCCGGACTGAAGGTCGACGACGCCAGCCTCGAGGGCGGAGAAGCGTTCGCGAAGTTCGTCACTGCGCCTGACGGCAACGTCGGCTATCTCGACGCGCGGACAGCCGGCGCGACGGTCCAGGGGAAGAACGACCACTTCGTCTACCACCCGACCGTGATGAACGCTCTCGGCGTGCTCGTGCGTCTCGACGCGGGCGAGCAACCCGCCGACGAGACCATCGGCAAGTCGATGAAGGGCCTGCTCGCGGACGTGCCGACCGTGTCGGAGGATCACCTCTCGATCGACTACTACTTCTGGCACCACGCCGTCGCTGCGCTGCGGCGGACGAACGCAGCGGGCGGGGCCGCGTGGACGAATCAGGCGGTGGGTCACTTGCTCGCGCTGCAGGACAAGACGAACAACGACTGCACTCGCGGAGCATGGGTCACGGGCGATCGCTGGGCCTACAGCGGCGGCGCGCTCTACACGACCGGCATCAACGTGCTGACGTTGGAGGACGTGCTCGGCTGGAAGTGAGACGGCGGGCGCTCGCGCGAAACCGCCGGCTTGCGTGGGTCCGAGAACGAAGGGGGCCGGTCGATTTCAAGACCGGCCCCGCTTGATCCGATGCCGCACGTCATCCGCCGAGTGCGGAAGATGGCGTCCGGTTCATGGCATCCACGTCACTTCGAGACCGTTCGACAAGTTGAACGTCGACGGCGTGCAGAACGCGGCTGCGTTGCGGTACCACGTCTGGTAGGTGCGCGTTCCGGGTGACGTGACCGCGCCCTTCACGGACACGCTCGCGTCGCCCGCGACGGGATACTGCGAAGCACCGCTCGCGTTCGTCTTGGTGCCGAGGCGCACGACTGTGCCGCCCGCGCAGCGCAGTCCGTCACCGAACACCGCACCCGCGCCACCGCTCGTCATCGCCGTGCCCTGGAAGTACAGCGCGGACGAGTTGGGCATGTCGGAGCCGTGGAGCACAAGCGTGTCGGCAGCGAGAGACGGTGCCCCTTGTCCGGCGAGCAATGCGCCCGACGCGCTGACGGAGCTCGCGCAACCGCGACCGCTGATGCCCGCGTTGCCGCACGGGCACGCGGTGCCGCTGCCGTCGCCGAAGCAGAACGGGTTGAACGCGCCGCCGAGGAACACGAGCTGGAAGCCGTTGATCGAGCCCGCTGACCCCGGAGCGTTGTCGCCGCGGAGCGTGAGCGCTCCACCCGAGACGGCGACGTGGTGAAGCGAGTACGTGGAGTTCTGCACGTGCGGACCACCGTTCCAGATCCCACCGACCGGCTGCGGGGCGTCCGTCGAGTTGTCGACGGTGATCGTCGTCATCGTCCCGCCGTTCTCGGGCGCCCAGGCGTACGTGTACACGAGGTAGTTTCCGTCCTGCAGGCCAGAGAATGTCCAGTGCACCGTCTGCGAGATCGATCCACCAAAGGTCTGGATGTCGATCATCAGGCTGCGGTCATCGCCGGTGGGCAACGCGCTCGGGAGATAGAGGAACGAGCTCGACACGTCGCTCGATGTCATGACGCCTGTGGGAGAGCCAGAGAGGTCGACCAGCGACGTGGTGTACGGATGAATGCAGGCGTTCCACGTGCCGGGCTGGTTGGCGGCGCCGACATACGTCGAGGCGGGCACGGGAGCGAGGATGGTGTTGTCGCCGACGTCGATGTTGAACGATTGAGCGGAGACAGTTGCGGAGAAGAGAGAAACGACGGCGAAAATGCCGAGGGAGCCGAGGTACTTCATCTCAGCATCCTATCCCGCGTCTCCAAGCACGGGGAGACGCGCCGGGCCGGCGCTAGTACATCTTCGGTTGCCCGTTGATGATCGTCAGCGCTTCTTCACAGTTGAACCCGACCAACTGCGCGTATTCGCGGATAGATGGAAACCGCGGCTTGCTGTATTCGGCCGCCAGGATCTGCGCCTGTTCGCGCGTGATGTGGCCCTCGCGAACGCGGTTGCTGAGCATCACCTCGTCTTCCGTCCAGCCGCAGATCGTCGTGTAGATGTAGTTGTAGAACGCCGCCGACCCGTCGCCGATGCGCCACGTGCTCTTCGTGTCGGTCGCGACCTCCCAGTCGTACTCGCGGCGGATCGTTCCGACGATCTCTTCCTCGACCCACGGCAAGTAGTGGAACAAGTAGAGGAAGTCGTCCTTCACCACGAACGTCGACCAGTACGCGTAGAAGGTGTCCCAGATGCTCTCGTTGATGTACCCCGGGTTTTTCAGGTAGTTCTTCGCGTAGTACCACAAGAGCGCCATCTCGTTACGGAACGACAGGCCGGTCAACGTCATGCCGTGATCGTCTTCGTCGATGCCGCACAGACCCGTCTTGTAGGGCGTGTCCTCGATCATGTTGCCGGTCGAGAAGATCACGAGCTTGATGCCCGTCTCTTTGCGCAGCGCGCGCGCGTGTGCGTAGAACTCCTTGTCGCCGGCAGTGAAGAGCGTGACCATCCCGAGCTCGGGCTTCTTGAGCCAAGCCTCGATGTTCTTGCGGATGTAGCGCCGCTTCGCCTGGATGTCGGCCGATCGCAGGATGTGCTCGACGCCGAGCTTGCCGCAGAGGCGCGCCTGGTTACGCCGCCCGAGATCGGTGACCATGCCCCAGTCGTACGTGAACGCGACGGGGTTCATCTTCAGCTCGGTCTTGACGTAGTGCAGGCCGTAGGAAGAGTCGCGTCCGCCCGAGAACGCGACGATCACGTCGGGCTTGCCGTCCTTGCTGCGGTAGGGCTCGACGAGCTCTTCGAGCGCGCGACGGCCCTTCGGCTTGATCGTCTTCCAACGGCGGCAGTAGGCGCAGACACCCTGCTCGTCGAACTTGACGAAGGGGTACGTCTCGGGGAGCAGGCACTTCGTGCAGCGCTTGAGGTCGCGCGCGGACTTGGAGTGCAACACGATCCGCAGCGGCGTCGAGCGCGGATGCACCGTCACGTGCTCGGGCGGCGCGCCGTCGCGCGACACACACGCGAACTCCGTGCGTCGCAGGTCGCGCATCGACACCAACATTGCCCGGAACGCGTGCAGTTGCTCGATCACCACCGGGCCGACCGTGCGCTCGAGATCGAGGCGGTCGACGAGGCTTTGAAGGATGAAGCGCTCGGACGCGAACGCGAAGAACGTGCCCGATTCGTTCGTGAGGTAGTGCAGCGAACCCGTGTTCGTCGCCAGCAGCAGATCGTCGAGCTTGTCGAACACGAACGCGATCGAAGCCGCGCCGCGGATGTCGCGGTAGGCCTGCTGCGTCGCCCAGGCGAGGTCGTCCTTCTCGTCGAAGTGCTTGCGCAGCAGGTTCACGAGCACTTCGGTGTCGACGTCGCTGCGCCGCGTGACCGAGCGCATCTGGTTCCACAACTCGGCGTCGTTGACGATGATGCCGTTGTGCACGCCGACCGTGCCGTTGGCGATCACCGGCTGGTTGTTGTCCTCGTTCGATTGGAAACCGTTCGTGACGAGGCGCGTGTGGCCCGTCATCGCGAGGCCAATGGGGGAGTTGCCGGCTTTGTTGCGCTCGAAGAGCTCCGTCGCGCGCTTCATCAGACGCGCGAATGCCTCAGACTCGAGGAAGCGGTCGACGTTCCCGGCCTGCTTGAGCACGTCGATCGTGTCGCCGTTGAACACCGTCAGTCCCGCCGCTTCGCTGCCGCGCGTCTGCGAGAAGCGGTAGAGCTTCTCCATCACGCGGCCCGCGAACTCCGCCGAGAGAGCCGGATCCTTGCCGAAGACGACGCCGAAGATGCCGCACATGATGGGCGCGCCTCTAGCGCACGCTGCTCGCAGTTCCAACCGAACGAATCGGCGGACACAGCGGTTGTCT
>JBBQNP010000032.1:0-36002 GCA_038330085.1 Planctomycetota bacterium
CACCCGGTCGCGGACGCATCGACTTCGAAGGCATCGTGCGTGCGTTGAACCAGGTCGGATACGAAGGTCCCCTGACGGTCGAGTGGGAAGATCCCGCGATGGATCGCGAGCATGGCGCGCGCGAAGCGGCGGCGTTCGTGCGCAAGCTCGACTTCCCGCGCTCGGATCGCGCGTTTGACGCGGCTTTCTCCGAGTGACGCGGTGTCCCGATCCAACTATGCGGGTGCCCCCTCGACCTGCACGGTGCGCTCGGGGCAAAAAAACCATCCGGCAGCGCAGGCCCAAATGCTCATCGAGATCCGTCGACTCGTCCCTTTCCTGTTGATCCTGGCGTCGCTCGCGTCGAGTCCGGCGCGCGCGCAGTGTCCGAGCTGGAGCGCGTCGTTCGGCAACGGACAGGGCGTCGATCCGGCCGGCAACGGCGAGGCCTACACGCTGGCCGTCTTCGACGACGGCACCGGCTCGGCGCTCTACGTGGGCGGACACTTCCATGGGATCGCCGGCGTCGCCGCCGACCGCATCGCGAAGTTCGACGGCACGAGCTGGTCTCCGCTCGGCACGGGCCTTCAGGGCGTCAACGGCGCCTGGGTCCAAGCGCTCTGCGCATTCGACGACGGCAACGGTCCGGCGCTGTACGCGGCGGGGAACTTCACGACGGCGGGAGGTGTCCCCGTGTCGAACATCGCGCGCTTCGACGGCAGCTCGTGGAGCGACGTCGCCGGCGGGATCGCGGGCGGCAACGTGTACTGCATGGCGGTGTTCGACGACGGGTCGGGGCCGGCGCTCTACGCCGGCGGCACGTTCAGTTCGGCCGGCGGCGTGCCCGCGCACAGCTTCGCGCGGTTCGACGGCACGAGCTGGTCGGAGCCGGGTGCTGGAGTGCTCGGCGTCGTCACGACGTTGACGGCGTTCTCCGACGCGAACGGTCCGGCGCTGTTCGTCGGCGGCGTGTTCAACAACGTGGGCTGGGGCACGCCGTTGTTCGTCTACGTCAACCGCTGCGCGCGCTGGAACGGTGCGCAGTGGTCGGACATGGACGGCGGCATGCTCGACGACAACGCCGGCGGCGTGTATGCGTCGACGCGATTCGACGACGGCACCGGTCCGGCGCTCTACGCCGGCGGAGCTTTCGACGTGCTGAGCGCGAGCTTCCCCTTCGAGGGCATCGGGCGCTGGAACGGGTTCTTCTGGTCGCCGCTCGGATCGGGGATCGATGTCGGCGTAGGTGGATCGTCCGGCGTCGTGTTGTCGCTGGCCTCGTTCGACGACGGATCAGGACCTGCGCTCTACGCCGGCGGAAGCTTCACGCTCGCAGGCGGTCAGCCCGTGCAGCACGTCGCGCGTTGGAACGGCAGCTCGTGGTCGGGCGTCGCAGGCGGAACGGACGGATCGGTGAAGGGCCTCGTCGCCTTCGACGACGGCGTGCACGGTGCGGGACTCTACGCGGTCGGACCGTTCGACAACGCCGGCGGCGTGCCGTCGACGAAGATCGCGCGCCTCGACGCGTGTGCTTCGAACGGCACGACGTTCTGCGCGGGCGACGGCAGCGCGACCGCGTGTCCGTGCGGCAACTCCGGCGCGGTCGGACACGGTTGCGCCAACTCGGTCGACCCGGGCGGCGCGCGCTTGTCCGCGACCGGCACTGCGAGCCTGGCGGCGGACACGCTCGATCTCGTCGGCACGCAGATGCCCAATGCAGCAGTCCTGTACTTCCAGGGCACGACGCAGCAGAACGGCGGGATGGGCACGCGCTTCGGCGACGGGTTGCGCTGCGCCGGTGGGGTGATCGTGCGCCTGGGGGCGCACGTCAATGCCGGTGGCTCGTCGCACCATCCCTCCGCCGGGCATGCCAGCATCTCGCAAGCGGGGCAGGTGACGTCGCCCGGGGTGCGAACGTATCAGTGCTGGTACCGCAACGCGTCGCCCTTCTGCCAGCCCTCGACGTTCAACCTGACGAACGGGACGAGCGTCGTCTGGTCGCCCTGAGGCGGAGCGACGAAAGTGAGATGGGTGGCACCGATGGAGCCCGCCGCCGCCGCCGCTAGACTTCTGCGGCTGACACGACGGAGGATGTTGCGCCTCCGCCGGTCGAGCGCATGAACGAACCCCAGCACGTCCGTTTCCGCCTGTCGGTGATGATGTTTCTCCAGTACGCGATCTGGGGAGCATGGCTGCCGATCCTGTTTCCGTTCCTGCAGCAGCACCGGCATTTCACGAACGAACAGATCGGCACGATGTTCATGGTCGGTGCGATCGGCGCCATCGTGGCACCGTTCTTCGCGGGGCAGATCGCGGACCGTTTCTTCGCGACCGAGAAGTACGTGGCCTTGAGCCACCTCGTCGGCGCAGCGTTGATGTGGAAGCTCGCCGACATCGAGACGTACAGCGGCTTCCTGTGGTTCTCGCTGGCGTACTCGCTCGTGTACTGCCCGACGATGCCGCTCACGAACTCGCTCGCGTTCCATCACCTTCCCGATCGCGACCGCGACTTCGGCAAGGTGCGCTTGTGGGGGACCATCGGATGGATCGTGGCCGGAATCGCAGTCGGCCAGTGGTTGTTGCACCACTACACGCCGGTCGGTGATCCGTCGCAGGAAATGATCGACGCGGCGTATGCAGGCGGAAGGGTAGATGCATTCCGCCTGAGTGCGATCCTGGGCCTCGTGATGGGCGTCTACTCCTTCACGTTGCCGCACACGCCGCCCACGACGGGCCAGCAGAAAAACGCGACGCTCGAAGCCTTGCGGGAGATTCGCCGCAGCCCGCTGCTGCAGCTCTTCCTGATCACGATCCCGATCGCGTGCATTCACCAGTTCTACTTCATGCCTACTTCCGCGTTTCTGTCCGCGTTCCAGTCCAAGACCGCGACGACGCTCAACGCGATCTTCGGAGTCGGCGGGGGGGGACTCATGACGATCGGGCAGATGTCGGAGATCGCGGTGTTGGCGCTGATTCCGCTGATCGCGAAAAAGGTCGCGCGCAAGCCGATCCTGATGGTTGGTTGCGCGGCGTACGCGCTGCGGATGGCGCTCTTCGCGTACGTTCACGCGTTCCCCGCAGACCTGCACATCCTGGTGCTCATCTCCGGCGTCGCGCTCCACGGCGTTTGTTTCGGCTGTTTCTTGTTCCTGGCGTTCATGATCGTCGACGAGGAGACAAGCGCTGACGTTCGCGCGAGCGCACAGAGCCTCTACAACATGGTCATGGTTGGCGTCGGCATCATCGTCGGGAGCTGGCTCACGACGGAGCTCGTCACCTACGCACAAGGCGGAGCCGCTCACTTCGACTACTCCGATCCGTCGCAGACGCAGGTCCTGTTCGCGGTGCCGATGTGGGCATCGATCGTCTGCTTCAATCTCGTCGCGTTCTTCTACCCCTCGCGCTCGCGCACGCAGGTCGTGCCTGAGCCTGCTTGATCCTCCACGACATGATCCTCGGTCCTATCCTCGGCCCCATCCTGCTGGCGCTGCTCCCGCAGCAGCCCGTTCCATCGCCGCTTTTGCCCGTCCGTCCGCGGGATCCATTCGTGTTTCGCTGCGTGCTCGACCGCCATCCGCGCATGATCACGGCTGCGCTCGGCGATGACCTGTGGGTCGCGTGGGATGCGCAGTCGTGCGCGCTCTACAAGGCTTGGCAGGGCGACGTGAAGTTCGACGGCCCCGTGTACACGTCCGTGCACGGTCCGCAGCCGACGATCGAGGGCACGGACTACACGAGCGGTGTCGAGGGTTCGGCCTGGAGCACATCCGTGAACGGACAGCCGGTCGCGTGCCGCGTTCACTACGGCGGTTACCGCATCGTCGCCGGCGCGCTGACGCTCGAGTGGCACGTGACGATCGAAGGCGGCACGGAGGTCGTCGTCGACGAGATGCCCGAGATCGTGCGCCCCAAGGAACTCTTCAGCGCGGAACAGCTCGACGATGCCGTCCTCGGCGAAGGAAACCAGCCCGGGCTGCGCCGTATCTTCGAAGCGCACGGGTTGGAGGAGGGGATGCAAATCGCCGTGACGATGCGCACGGACAACACGGTCTGCAAGCTCGGCGCGTTCGAGCGCGAACGCTTCGACGACGTGAAGGATGCGCGCGGCGTGATCCTCTCGACGCGCATCTTCTCGCAGCTGCCGATGACGCACGCTCAACCGCAGACGGGTTGCATCCTCTTCTTCCGGCCCGTGGCGGCGCCGGCTGACGCAACCTTGAAGAACGGTGCCAAGTGATGCGCGTTCTCACAGCCGCGTGGGTCGCATTTCTCTGCGCGTCCTTCGCGCACGCGCAACAGACGCCGGTCGTGCGCGAGCCCGGCGTGTCGATGCGCTTCTGGTTCGTCGGCGAGCCAATGGACAAGGTCATGCCGCTCGTTCGCGGTCAGACGCCCAACGTGTCTCGCGTGCAACCCACGATCGACATGAAGGACGGGACCGTCGGTGATTTCGACTCGACGTTCCTCGCGCACGCAGAGGGCTTTCTCGAGACGGGTGCGGGCGCGTACGAGCTGCGCCTGACGAGCGACGACGGCTCGATCCTGAAGCTCGACGGCCAGACCGTCATCGACCACGACGGCTTGCACGCGGAAGTGCCGAAGACCGCGCAGCTCGAACTGAAAGCGGGCCTGCATCCGCTCGACCTGTGGTTCTTCCAGAGCTACGGCGGCTGGACTTTGCGCTTGGAGTGGAAACCGCCCGGTGCGTCGGACTTCGTCGTCGTGCCGACGAGCGCGCTGTCTTGTCAGGCCGGCGAAGTGCGCGTCACGGCGCCGGGCCCCAAGCGCGTCGTGCGTCCCCTCTCGCGCACGCGACCCGGCGACGGGCAACCGCTCGACGCACTCAACCCGGCGCTCACCGTGTCGACGATCCGCCCGAGCGATTTCCAGCCGCGCGTCGGCGGCATTGCGTTCTTCGCGGACGGCCGCATGGCGATCACGACATGGGATGCGGTCGGTGCCGTGTGGATCCTCGACGGCGTGGAAAGCGGCGATGCATCGAAGGTGAAGCTGAAGCGCTTTGCTGCCGGCCTCGCCGAGCCCCTCGGCATCTGCATCGTCGGCGAGCGTGTGTTCGTGCTGCAGAAGCAGGAGCTGACGGAACTCGTCGACCACGACAACGACGGCGTCGCTGACGAGTACAAAGACGTGTGCAGCGCGTGGGATGTCTCCGCCAACTTTCACGAGTTCGCGTTCGGCCTCGTCGAGAAGGATGGTTGGCTGTACTTCAACCTGGCCATCGCAATCGAGCCGGGTGGGCGCAGCACGGAACCTCAAGTGCAAGGCCGCGGGTCCGCGCTGCGCGTGAAGATCGCCGACGGGACAATGGAGACGGTCGCGAACGGATTGCGCACGCCGAACGGTATCGGTCTGGGCACGAACGGTGACGTGTTCATCACGGACAACCAAGGTGACTGGCTTCCGAGCAGCAAGTTGCTGCACCTCGACAAGGGCGCGTTCTACGGCTCGCGCTCCGTGCTGCTCGAGAAGGCCGCGTCGCTCACCGTCACGCCACCGGTGTTGTGGATGCCGCAGAACGAAATCGGCAACAGCCCGAGCAACCCGGCGCTGATCCCCGCAGGTTGGGGCCCTTACAGCGGGCAGATGTGCCACGGCGACGTGACGCACGGCGGCATCAAGCGCGACGTCGTCGAGGTCGTCGACGGTGTCTGGCAGGGTTGCATCATCGACTGGACGCAGGGCCTCGAGTGCGGCGTCAACCGCATCGTTTTCGGTCCCGACAAGGCGCTCTACATCGGCGGCATCGGATCGACGGGCAACTGGGGACAGGAGGGGAAGCTGCACTACGGACTGCAGCGCCTCGCGTACAAGGGCCCGCCGCCGTTCGAGATCCTGGGCATGCACGCAAAGACGAACGGCTTCGAGATCGTGTTCACGCATCCGCTCGCGCCGCACACCGGATGGGAGAAGGAGAACTGGGACGTGCAGCAGTGGCGCTACGTCCCCACGGAGGAGTACGGCGGCCCGAAGGTCGACGAAGAGACGCTCGCTGTTCGCTCCGTTTCGATCAGCGCCGACCGCACGCGCGCATTCCTCGAGGTCGACGGCTTGAAGCCCGAGCACGTCGTCGCGTTGCGCATCGTCGGTCCGCTCGTCGACGAGAGCGGTGCTGCGCTGTGGTCGACGCAAGCGTGGTACACGCTCAACCGCATTCCGAAATCCGACATGGGGTTCCACACCGACGCACCGGCGCCCGCTCCGTTGAACGTGCTGACCGAACCGGAGCGTGCCGCGGGTTGGAAGCTCTTGTTCGACGGCAAATCCCTGCAGGGCTGGCACACGTACGGCAAGAAGTCGACACCGACGGGGTGGCAAGCGGTCGACGGCGCGCTCGCGCGTACTAGCGGCGGCGGCGACATCGCGACGGACGATGACTACCAGGACTTCGAGCTTGCGCTCGAGTGGAAGATCACACCCGGTGGCAACAGCGGCATCATGTTCCACGTCGACGAATCTCTCGGTTCTCCGTGGGAAAGCGGGCCCGAGATGCAGGTGCTCGACAACGAGCACCATCCCGACGGCCACGATCCGACGACGTCGGCGGGCTCGGCCTACGCGCTCTATCCGCCGCCGCGCGACCGGACGCATCCAGTCGGGATGTGGAACGAGGCGCGCATCAAGGTGAAGGGACATCACGTCGAGCAGTGGCTCAACGGCACGCTGACCTGCGAGTACGAACTCGAGTCGCCCGAGTGGAAGACGCTCGTCGCCGCCAGCAAGTTTGCATCGATGCCGCGCTACGGCCAGGTAGCAAGCGGCAAGATCTGCCTGCAGGATCACGGCGACGCCGTCGCTTACCGCAACATCCGCGTGCGCAAGCTCTGATCCGCGCTGCCTGGCACCACGGATCGCAGGCGTCGTTTGCTGCGCGCGCGAACGAGCGCTACTTCGTCACGTTGATCCGATCGACCACGACCGAATTGAACTCGTCGTCGTAAGGGCTCGAGAAGGGCGCCTCGAAGTGCCACATCTCACCCGGCGCGAAGTTCTCGCGCGTCGCGACCGCATCGCTCACCTGGAGGTCGTGGAAGTCGAGGACGACGAGCTTCACCGTGCAGCTCTTCAGCGTTTCCGTGCCGAGGTTCTCGGCTACGCCTCGGACCCCTAGGGCGATGTGATTGGCTATGTAGACTTCCTGAAGCGTCACGCGCACGCCGCCGCGTTGGAACGGCTTGGGCATCTCGAGCACGGGATCGGCCGCGTGACAGGAGGCCAACGCGCCGAGAGCCAGCAGTACGAGTGAGTGTCTCATCGTGTTCTTCGGATCCGGTCGGGTGCTTTGGAGTCGGACGTCGGGCGCGCTCGTCCGGTGATGGACCAGTGCGCAGGGTTCCCCTCGGCGCAAGCCAAGTCAAGACGGCGATGCACTCTCGGTCACGGACGGGTGGCTCTGCGAACGCCGCGGTGAGTAGGCTCTTGGCCCCATGCCGCTCGGACACATCGATCGCGGGACGGCGCGCGTCCTCTTCGCCTACGACATCGGGCTCTCGATCGAGCTCGAGAAGTGCAAGCACTTCGTCGCCGGCCTGACCGCCGATGAGCGCATCAAGCACAAGGGCGTCGCGCCGCGCTACTTCCAGTTCGATCCGGCGCCCTTGCACGTCGTCCAGGAGATCGAGCCGATCGCGATCGCCGATTGGAAGAGCACGGCATCGGCGGAGATCACCCTGTTCGACTTCGGCGGCGTGTCGGTCTCGTACGAAGTGCCGTTCGAAGGTTCGTGCGAGGACTTGATCGCCCTCTCGTGCTCGCTCGCCAACACCGACGCATTCCGCAAGGACGCGCGGGCGCGCGTCGAGAACCTGCTCGACCTGGTGCGAGACGCGGTGACGAAACCGGGCGTGGCGGCGCTCGACGAGGACTACGTCGTCTTCCAGATGGCGAAGCTCGACGGTGTGAAGCCGGCCGACATCGATCTTGATTCGGCACAGATCCTGGCGCGCGTGCTCCGGTCTGAAAGCGACGGGCTCAGCGAGCAGGAAGTGCAGGAGGCGCTGTCGGGTCGCATCTCGTTCGGCCCGGACGACGTGGCGCTGATCGACTGGAACGCGGCGTTGCTGGTCGATCGCGAACCCGACGACGTGCTCGCGGTGCTCGAGTTCGCGAACATTCAGCTCCTCGAAGTGCGCTTCCTCGACGCGCAGCTCGATCGCGCGCTCGATGGGGCGTGGGAGGCGTCGTTGAAGCCCCGGCCCAGGTTGTCGCTGCGTTCCAGCCGGACCATGCGCGCGGACTTGCGCCGCGTCGCGCAGATGAAGGTCGACGGAGCGATCCTGTTCGAGCGCGTCTCGAACGCGATCAAGATGCTCGGGGATCAGTATTTGGCGCGCGTGTACCGTCAGGTCTCACAGCGGTTCCGCGTCAACGAGTGGAACGCGGCCATCCTGCGCAAGCTCGACACGATCGAGAGCATCTACCAGAAGGTGCACGACGACTCGACGAGTGTCCGCATGGAAGCGCTCGAGTGGATCGTGATCGTGCTGATCGCGCTCGAGATCGTGCTGGCGGTGATCGGTCGTTGAGCGGTGGGGGGGGCCTGGAACGAGTCGCACTGTCGCGCACTGTCGCGCGCTTTCGCGCGACAAGAGATGCAGGCTTTCGCGCGCTTTCGCGCGACAAGAGATGCAGGCCGTCGCGCGCTTTCGCGCGGCAAGGGATGCAGGCTGTCGCGCTGCGTGCCTGGCACCCACCACCCGACCGACAGCCCGGTTGGATCGTTGCCGGGAACGCGATCGCGATCAGACGGCAAGGCCGGTGAAACGCTGGGTGCCTGGAACCCGCCGCGGGATACCCACGGCGGATTCCAGGCACCCAGCGTTTTCAGGCCTTCTTCGCGTCCGCCGTCTTGGGCTTCGACAGGTCGTCCGAGCGCCACTTCGCGGCGTTCTTGTCCCACCACGACAACCAGGCGTTGTTCGAATGGCCCGGGACCTCGCGCGTCAGCTTCGAGAGCGCACCCTGCATCGCCTGACTCTCCTCGGCGAACGTGACCTCCATGTCGCCCGACACCGCCGCGTCGAGCACCGAGCCCTCGATCAGCACGTTGACCTGCGGATCGGCGACAGCCTGGAACTGCGCGACCTCGACGTCGAAATCCTGCACGTACGCGAACTGGCGTCCGATGAAGATGTTCGAGTGCGGCAAGCGGTCACCGCCGCCGCCCGCGGCCGTCGCTGCAGCCATGTGCGTCATGATCGGCTCGACCGCGGCGGCGTAACCCATGTCGCCCAGCGCTTCCGCCGCGTTGATGCGCACGGCCGACGACTTCGACGAGAGCGCGCGCACGATCGGCACGCACAGACCGGGTTCGTTCGCGGCCTTCAAGGCCAGCGCGCAACCCCTGCGCACTTCCGGCGAGCCGTCGAGCACGGAGCGCGCGAGCAGGGGCTTGATGCCCTCGCCCGGGAAGATGCGACGCATCGCGAGGGTCGCGAACGCACGGCGCGTGACGACGCTCGATTGCAGCTCGGTCCCGACTTGCTTGCGCAGCGCATCGCGATCGGGATGCCGCGCGAGTTCGTTCACGGCGAGCTCGCGTCCAGCGGGCGATTGCTGAGCGCCGAAGCGCAGGAGAGCGTCTTCCGCGGAGGCGAGCTCTGCAGCCGGGACCTGAAGGGAAGGCACGGTGAAGAACCAGTTGCGCGCGAGCACGTCGAGCGCGGTCGCGTTGTCGGGCTCGAGCGCGAGCACCCCGTCGATTTCCTGCAGCGACTCGAGCATCAGGCCCTGGCTCGCGGCCCAGCCGGCGAGCTTCGCGCGCTCGTCGCACTTTTTCGTGTCGAGTCCGTCGCGCTTCTGATGCCACTGCTTGAGGATGTCGCTCTCGAGCGCGGTGGATGTCACCGAGCCTTGGTCGAGCGTCTTCCAGCCGTTCTTGTTCTTGTACTCCCAACGACCGTCGGTGAGACGGGACACGACGCGGATGGATTGACCGCTCGCGAGGTGGAGGACGCGGCGCTTTTCGACGCCATCATCGGACTTGGCCGTGTCGGACTTGGTGGTCTCGTCGGACGTCGCTGACCGAGTGGTCGCGGGCGTCTGAGCCTGCGCCACGCCCGTGGGCAACGCCTGAGCTAGGCTCGAGTTCACGCTCAGACAAAACGGGAGGACCAAGACCGAGAGCAACGGGAGCTGCACTGCCGGGAGCATCGATCGCATGATCAGGAACCTTCTTCCGCGAATGCGGGGAGGGGCGGCGTCGGATGAGGATGCGCCGCCCGTTCCGGGGCCGGGGCAGAAGTCATGCCACCGCATGGATCGTCTGCCAGGAGGATCAGTCTGCCATGAAACCGCTCAGAAGGCGTGCGGGTTGCGCACGGGATGGGGTGGGGGCTGCACAGGTGCACGAGATGAGCAACGGCAGCTTGGAGCCACGAGCGAGAACGAGCGAGAGAGAGGCGATTCCGCGCCTTCCGCGAGGCTCTGGGCTCGCGGTGGTGGGTGCGCGCTCGGTGGATGGAGTGGGTGTCGTCATGACCGTTCTGCTGGTCGACGAATCGCCGCGAGGTCCTGTCGACCATCGACTTGCTGATCGGCGTTGCGACCAAGCGTTTCAGCCTGTCCGATTCGGAACGAGCCTCGATGCCCAGGTTCGAATCGGCAGTGTTTCAGCGCATCGGGGCCATGAACGCATCGAGGAACAGCCGCTCATCCTTGCCCGCTGTGCACGCGGAGCCTCGGACCGACGATCTCGGACCCCGCACGTGCAGGGTCGTCGTCTCGCCCGTTGCGGCAAGTTGGGCTCGTTCCGCCGGACATCTACCCGGATCGTCTCGAAGTCTTGCTCCAGGGGATCAGCCCCATTCGAACCGCGGTGATTCCTGGATCACTGCGATTTCCTCGATGATCCCGCCCCGACCCGCGAGACCTTGCCTGCCTCCGACAGTAGAGTGCACCCGATGCGGATCACCGTGCTCACGGACCTCGACAAGAAGAAGGATCCGAGCTCCTACGACAAAGTGGTCGACCAGGTGGTCGAAGCCCTGCGCAAGGGTGGTCACGAAGCCACGATCCTCGGCATCCACCAGGATCTGCACGCGTTGATCGACGGGCTCACGAAGCCCAAGCCCGACCTCGTCTTCAACCTGTTCGAGAACTTCGGCAAGGTTCGTCTCGGTGCCGTGTGCATCGTCGGCCTGCTCGACCTGTTGCAGGTGCCCTACGTGGGCGGCGGTCCGGGCGAGTTCTTCATTCAGCAGGACAAGTCGGTCACGAAGAAGCTGCTCGCGTACGACAAGGTGCGCTTCCCCGAGTTCGTCGTGTTCACGCGCGACTCGGATCTCGAAGCGGGCGGCACTTTGCACATGCCGCTCATCGTCAAGCCGTTGAGCATGGACGCGTCGATCGGGATCGAAGCCGGCTCGGTCGTGAAGAACACGAAGGAGCTGATGAAGCGCGTGACGGCGATCCACGACAAGATCAAGGACGCAGCCCTCGTCGAGGAGTACATCGACGGTCGCGAGATGCACGTCGCGGTGCTCGGCAACACTCGTCCGCAAGCGTTCCCGCCGATCGAGATCGATTTCTCCGGCCTGCCCGAGGGTGCGCCGCGCGTGCTGGGCGGCAAGGCCAAGTGGGACGAGGACAGCGTCGAGTTCAAGGGCACGCGCTCGGTGCTCGCGAAACTCACCGACGAGCTGCGCGCGCGCGTGCAGCAGGTGGCCCTCGAGGCCTACCGCGCGCTGCACGTGCGCGACTACGGGCGCGTCGACTTGCGCATCACGGACGCGGGCGACATCTACGTGATCGAGGTCAACGCGAGTTGCTACCTGGAGAAGGAAAGCGAGTTCGCCGCCGCCGCCGCCGCCGACGGGATCGACCAGACAGCGCTCGTGAACCGCATCGTGGACTGCGCGGTCGAGCGTCTGGGCCTCGGCGAAAAGGCCAATTCGCGCGCGGGTGCGTGATGTGCGCGACGAGCGTACTCTGGTGCGCGTGCGACAGACTTCGGCAGTGCGAAGCATCGCGTACCTCAGGAGTCGCCTCATGATCCTCGCCTTCGTTCTCGCAACCAGTTGCCGCTCCGCGAGCGACACGTTCACGCCGACTCCGGCTGCGGTCCCGTACGCAGAGCAGATCTGGGTCGGCACCGGCTGGGCAAGTTTGCGGGAGCCCGTGACAGGCGAGGACTTCACGTCCCGCTCCCGGGCGATCGTCGATCCGGACAACGGCGAGAGCAGCGTCGAGCTCTCTCCCGAGGGAGCCGACGCAGAGAAATCCGCGCAGTACGTCAGCCGGTGGTTCGCGGGCTCTTCGCCCTTCCGCGACCTGCTCGTGTCGTGGAACGTCGACTGTCCCGCAGGCGAAGGGTTCTGCGTCGAGCTGCGCGTCGCCGAGCACGCCGACACGTCGTGGTCGCCTTGGATGTACCTCGGTGATTGGGGCACGGTGCCCGGCGGCGATCGCGTCATCGCTTGTGACGGAGGCAAGATCGACACGGACTACTTCCACGGCGAGAAGACGTTCGAGCGCGCGCAGTTGCGCGTACGCGCGTTCGCACCAACGACCGGTGTTGCGCGAGCTCTTGCCGTCCAGAACCTGTGGTGCTGCGCGTCGGATCCACGTTTGCTCGGCCCACCGAACCGGCTGAACGTACGTTCGCGTCTGCAGGACTCCTGGCCATACGGGATGAAGTGGAAGCATCGACTCGACGTTCCATTCCGCAGTCAACGAGCCGAGTCAGCAGACATCGCGGGTCGCATCTGCAGTCCGACGTCCCTCGGCATGGTCCTCGCCTTTCACGACGTCGCTCGACCGACGGCGACGGTGGCTGCCGCTGCATACGATCCCGCTCACGAGATCTACGGCAACTGGCCGCGCAACGTGCAGGCGGCATGGAGCCTGGGAGTTCCTGGTTGTCTGACGCGCTTCACGTGCTGGTTCGACGTCGAGGCCATGATTGCCTCGAACCAACCGGTGATTGCGAGCATTGCCGCGAGAGAAGGGGAGTTGCGCGGTGCACCGTACAAGAAGACGGACGGTCACCTGCTCGTGATCACGGGCTTCGACGAAAACGGTGACGTATGCGTCAACGATCCCGCGGCACCGGACGCGAAGTCCGGACAGACCACCTACGCGCGCGAGGACATGCAGAAGGTCTGGCTCGATCGCGGCGGCACGGCGTACGTGCTTTGGCCCAAGAAGTGATCGCGCGGCGCGCCCCGTGACTCAGCGCAGCCGTGAGCGCAGCACGCCGACCACGTAGTCGCACAACAGGTCGTTCCCGCGCTGGTTGAAGTGGCACACGTCCGAGTAGAGCGTGCCCGCTTCGTGCTCGAAGATCCGCGTCGCGTCGTCGAACGGCAACCCGCCCGCGGCGAGCTCGTGACCCGCCGCGCGCAACAGCGGATATCCGCGCTTCACAGCTGCTTTTCCAGTCGCGTCGTGAGCAGACGCGGCCTCCTCTTCCGCGGTCGCGACCCTCATCTCCGCGTCGGCCAGCGCCGGCTGCAAGACGTGCACTTCGACGATGCCGTGCTCGACGCACAGCGTGTGCACTTCGCGCGCGCAGTCGCTCCACGAGCGGATGGCGAGGTCCACGGCGTCGTCGACCCCGCCTTCGAACGGGGGACCGTGCATCATCGGGTCCTTCGGGTCCGAGCCGATCTGCAGCAGGTACGCATCGCGCGCGTCCTCGAACGCCCTGCGGCGGTCCGCGAGACGCGCAAGCGTGATGCGCGTCAACAGCGCACTGTGCTGGTACCCGCAGGCGAGCGCCCTGCGTGCGATGTCAGCCTCTTCCCGCTGCGCGAACCGCATCGCGACGAGCTCGTCGAGGCTCGCCATGTCGACTTCCCGACCGTGCACCATCGGGCCCCAGTAATCGGTGTACGGATAGAGCGGGTGCGTGTGCGAGATCACGTTGCCCGCCGCGACCGCGACCTCGTTGAATCCGTCGATGAGCACGATCGCATCAGGCCGATGACCGAGCGCGAGCTCCCACTCCAACAAGTGCAGCGGCTGCGGTGCCTTGTACGCGGCCATCCCTTCGTTCCACACGCGCACCTTGCGCCCAGCCAGACGCGGAAACTTCTCCAGCCCGTCGACGAGATGCGCCGTCTCGAGGTTGCCGAAGATCGCAGCGACCGAGCCACCCAGGATCAACACGTCGAACGCGGCGTCGCTGGCAGCCGCATCCGCATACCAGCTCGTCTCCTCTCGGAGTTGCGTGAGCGCAATCGGATGCGTCCAGCCCTGGAATGGATGGACGAACGAGCGCATCGACCTCGCCGTCGTCTTCGACTCGGCCGCGACGTAGGCGTCGAGTTCGCGCGTGCTGTCGCCCTCGGCGTGCGTCGCGAACAAGGCGCGCGAGCCTGCGCTCGAGTACTTGTGTCCGGGAAAGAATGCGTCGACGCGACAGAAGAGTTCGGCCAGCACGAGCGCGAGCCCGACGCCGGCGATCACCAGCGCTACGCGCGCTCCCACCCGCCGCCTCCGAGTGGTCACGGGCAAATCGTGAAGCGCACCGCGTCGGTCAGACCGCTCCCGAACCCAGCGGGATCGGGTGGATCACGGTAGTAGTACTGCGCCGTGATCGTGCGACCCGCGACGAGCAGCGGATCGACGTGGCTCTGGATGCGCGCGTTGAAGTCGTACGCGAACGTGCCCGTGCAGCGCGCGCTCGGCGCTCCGCCCGAGAACTGGATCGCCGTCCGATGCGGGGCGACGACGTACATCGTCCCGCCCTGGAACGGCGTGAAGCGCGTGGCGTACCCGTAGAAGAGCATGCCCGCCTTCTGGTCGAGCACGTTGGCAGCCGAGATCGTGAACGCTGCCCCACTCGTCTCGGACGGAGTTCCGCTCCACGCGACGTGCGGTGCGCAGCCGTGCGAGTTCGTCTTGGCAACTCCGAACGTCTGCGGCCCGCTCGTCTCCTCGAAGCGACGCAGGTACACGTCCGTGTCCATTCCGTTGTCGACGTCGTATGCGAAGACAACATCGTGCGCGGCAGCATCGAGCGCGATCTCGGGCCGGTACGACGGCTGAAGGCCCTCATGGATCGCGCTCTCGCCGTCTTTGGGCTGCAACGACGCGTCGAAACGGCGGCAAACCGTGCGCGACACGCCCGTCGAGTGGTCTTCCCACGACACGATGAAGTCGCCGTCCTGCTCCATGGCGACGCGCGGATTGAGCTGATCGCCTTGCGTCGTCGCGTTGATCACGAACTCGGTCGACAGCGGCAGACCGCTCGTCGCGAACCGCCGCGCCACGATGCCGTACCCTGAACCGTCCACGCCTTCGCTCTCCCACACGACGAGGAAGCGGTTCTGTCCGTCGACGACGACGCGCGGCAGGCGCTGATCGCCGTTCGAAAACGCCGGCGACGTGACGACGAACTCGTTGCCTAGCGCAGTCCCACTCGCATTGAACCTTCTCGCGTACAAGTTGAGCCCCGTGCCCACGCCGCCGTGCCCGGAGAAGTCGACGAACGCGACCAGCATCGTTCCATCCGTCGCGACGGCGACCGCCGGATCCACCTGCGCATCCGCCGTGTACTGGTTGACGAGCACGTCGTTCCCAAGCGGCGCACCCGTCGACGACAGCAACCTGAAGTAAGCGTTGCCGTCCCAGTCACCCGACCACGTGACGACGAAGCCGCCCGAAGGCGTCGACGCAATCAGCGGACGCCACTGCGACGCAACCCAGATCTGGTTGATCTCGAACTCAGCTCCCAGCGCGACGCCCCCGGGCGAATACACTCGCCCGAAGATCCCCATCAACTGGCCGTCGTATCCATGCCGCTCGGACCAGGCGATCAATTGGTTGCCGCCCGTCGCCACGCACACTGCCGGCTCGTCCTGCACTTCGGCGTTCAACGTCGTATTGACGCCCACGTCGTTCCCGATCGGCACGAGGTCCGCATCAAACCTGCGCAACACGATGTCCTGACCCGCGCTCCACACCCCCAACCAACCACCCGCAGTGCGCACCACCTGCGACCACTCCTGCGTGTACATCTGCGCCTGCGAATCCTGCACACCAAGCGCAACGGGACCAAACGTCTCGCACTGCGCCGACGCCTCCCGCGCACCCATCAGCGCGAGGAACAACGCCGCAAACAGACTTCTGGCTGACCTCAACATGCCAATCAAGACTAGCACGCAGCGGACCACGCCGGCGGAAGGACGAGCCGATGCCTCACGCCCGCAGCATCCACGAGGCCGCCACCACACGCCTGCGCGTACCCGCCCTTGAACCGACGGCGCGAGCCGACCGGTATGACCGGGCGTCTCGCGCCGTCGGAACCGCGCCGTAGGCGCGGAACATCTTGCCGCGCGCTAGGTGCCGCCTCGATCGCCCGCACCGGCACCGACACCCCCAACCTAACCTCACCTCACCGCTGAAAAATCGGCAACAACCCCGCCGGCAACGCCAGCACCAAGCAATTCATCGCCGTCGCATAGCAATCCCCATATCGCGGATCACCCCACGACCCATCACCCCTCTGCGACGTGATCAACTTCGGCAGCTCCGCCCTCCACCAATCATCGAACACATGCGCATCCTGGTTCATCCACAGCGCCTCCGCCAAGTACAGCCGCTCGTAGAAAGGACACATCACGAAATCATCTTCGGTCTTTCCGTCGATGCCCACTTCACGCGCAGCCAACCGCCTGAAGATCCAGTCGTACCCATCCTGCAGCGGTCGCCCGCTGTACGTGCCCGTCGCGTTCAACGTCGCAATCGCCGCCGCCGTCAACGCCACCGAAGACTTGTCATCGCCCAACGCATACCGAAACGAACCATCCGGCTTCTGCGTGCGCGTCACGTACTCCAATGCCCGTGCAATCGTCCCCGGGTCAACTCTTGCACCGACGCCATGCGCCGCGCGCAGAGCCTGCACGACGCAGATCGTGATCGAGTTCTCGTGTTGCACCGCGCGCTTGGGCTCGTACCACCAACCGCCGTCGACGCCCTGGCTCTTCTGGATGCAGTCGACCGCAGCCTGCAACGCCGTCTGCACGCGCGCACCGCGTTCGCTCTTGGGTGACATCGCGAACGCCTGCGACAACGCCAGCGCCGCGAACCCGTGTCCGTGCATCCGCGACAAGTTGTCGCCGGCGAGGCGCACATACCCCGTCGTCTCCGAGCGCGGATCCAAGTCGGTGTGCGAAACCAGCCAGTCGACCGCGAGCGACACCGACCTCCCGTGCGGACCGCGATCGGGCGCGCTCCCGCCCGAGAGCAGCGCGAGCGTCGCGAGCGACGTGACCGCGACCGGTGCGAACGTGCCCGACCCGTCGTTGACGGTGCCCCCGCCCGTGTTGCGCGCGACGAGCCCGGTCGCGGGGAACGATCCGTCGCTCTCGCTCTCTTGCGCGTGTGCGAGCCAATCCAAACCGCGTTCGAGCGCTGCGCGCGCACGCTCGTCGCGCACCGCCTCCGGATGCAGGTCCGCGCGTGTCGAGCTCTTCTCTGGAAGGGGATGCTGCGAGTCGGAAGGCTTTTCGACGCGCCGGTCGTCGCGCGACGCGTTCCCAAACGTCGCCGGGGCATCGCGCGCGAAGAGCGCCGGAGCCAGCAGTGCGCAGAGCAGCGGCGCTGTCCCCCGTGCGCTCATCGCGCGGGCGAGCACGGCAGGGATCCGCGTGCTCGCTCGACCTCGCATGCGTTCGGTGCTCGTGTGAGCGTCAAGGCTGCTTGTGGTTGAGGCGGCGGTAGTACGCGTCGATCCAGTCGCGGTACTGCACGGGCATATCGTGGCCGCCTTCACTGCGGAACACGTCGCGCGCCTGCTCCGGCAGATCGCCCCAGCGATCCTTCGAATCGGAGCTCGTGCCGGGCTTGTCCTGCTTCGACCCGGGAGGCGGGCCACTCTCCTTGTTCTTGGCTGAGTCCTTCGAAGCCTTGGGATCCTGCGGCTTCATTTCGCCGTCCGGCTTCTCGCCCGGCTTCTGCGACTTCTCTTGACCCTTCTCGCCGTCGGGCTTCTTGCCGCCCGGCTGCTTGTCCTTCTCGTCCTGGCCCTTCTTGTCGGGGCCCTTCTTGTCGGGCGCACTCGGCGTTTGCTCGCGTCCCGTCGTCGTCTGGCCCTGGCCGTCGAGCGGGTTCTTCCCGTCGCCCTGTCCCGACTGCGGCTGGCCCTGACCCTGACCCTGGCCGGACGAGGATTGCTGCTGCATCTTCTGCGCGATCTCGAGGATCTTGTCGATGTCCTGCAGGTTCTCCTCGCCGCTCTTCTTGCTCCGCTTCAAGAGCTCGTCGATGCCCGACGCACCGACGTTCTTCAAAGCGCGCGTGTCGCCGGCGCCGGCATCGGAGAGCAGGCGGTCCATTTCGCGCAACCGCGTCTCGACCTTGTTGAAGAGTTCGACCAACTCGCGTTGAGCCTGGTCTTGCGGGTTGATCGAAGGCGCTTTCTCCTGGGCCGTCGCGCGGCCTGCGATCACGACGAGTGCCGCGATCGAAGCAGCCATTGTCGACGCGCGCCAGCAGCGTGCCGCCACCGAAGCGCGCATCTCGTGCGCGACGTGGTTCGTGCTCAGGGTGATCCTCTTGCCGGTCGTGTTCATCGAATTCGCCTCGTCGTGCTCGTACCTGCGCGTCATTTTTTCTCCTCCGTCGGCTCGGGATCGGGGATGCCGAGGCGCTTTCGGAACTGCTGGAAGAGATCCGCCGTGCGCTTGTGCCGCACCGCGAGCCGGCTGATGTCCTCGAGGAGGAGCGGATCGCCGACGTCACCGTCGCCGGTCACCGGCTTGGTATCCGTGAGCTCGGGGTGCAGCGCGCGCATCTGGTCGAGCGAGTCGATCACGTCGACCTCCATGCGGCGCAAGAGCTTCAGCTCGGCCACGTCCGGCACGAGTCGGTTCTTCGCGGGCTGTTGCGGCTTTCCGCCTTGCTGCTGCTCTTCCTGCCGGCGGCGCTCCTTCTCCTGCGACAGCGCCTCGTGCAGCCACACGAGCGACTGCTCGACGTCTTGTTGCAACACCTGCACGCGCTCGCCCGACTGGTAGTCGCCCGCTTCGCCCATGTCGCGCGCCAGGCGCACGAGGTCCTTCTGCGACTCGTCGAGCAGCTCGGCGAACACCATGCTCTCCTCGGCCGCGATCGCCTTCGAGACCTCGCCGGTGCGCGCGGCGAGCGCTTCTTCCGACTGCCCGATCTTGCGTAGCCGCAGGCGTTGCGTGTGCGTCGCCTTGTCGCCGGGCTTGCGCTGCTTGTCGATCTCGAGCGTGTCCTTCATCGCGATCCGGTGCTCGTCGAGCAGTGTCCGCACCTGCTCGGCGATGCGGAAGAGCAGCTCTTCCTGCCGCAGCTTCTGGTACTGCTCCTCTTCCTTGCCCATCTCTTCTTGGGCCTTGCGCATCTCCTGCTCGGCCTTCTTCTCCGACTCCTGCGCTTCGTCGAGCTCGCCCGTATCGAGCTGTTCCTTGGCGGCTCCCGCCTGTTGCTGTGCGCGGTCCATCGCGGGTGAAGGCTGCGCAGTGCTGCGCTTCTGGTTGCGCTCCGCCAGGGCGAGCAGCTCGCGTTTGATCTTTTCCTGCTCGTCGGCGAGCTCCTTCTGCTTCGCTGCGTCTTCAGGCTTCGCCGACTTCTTGGAGCCGGAGTCGACGGCGTCGCGCGCCTTCTGCAGCTTCTCGATCGCGGAGCTCTGCTGACCCGCGGCCTGCGACGGCTTGCCGGACTGCAGGTTCTCGGCCGCGGACTTCATCGCCTGCTCTGCGCCCGAAAGAGCTTGCT
The DNA here is from genome assembly GCA_038330085.1 of Planctomycetota bacterium. Classification (GTDB taxonomy): domain Bacteria; phylum Planctomycetota; class UBA1135; order UBA1135; genus JAEUIA01. The sequence continues at coordinate 19,687 of JBBQNP010000032.1, forward strand.
GCGCCGACTTTTGCGCCTCCGGAGAGAGACCCTTCTCGTCGGCTTGTTCGCCGAGCTTCGCAGCGGTCTCCGCCAGTTCCTTCTGCGCGCTCTCGAGCGCCTTCGACTCCGGGCTCTGCGCGCGTGACTGCGCACCCTTCGCAGCCAGCTTCTCGACGGCGGCTTGCGCCTTCTGCAGCTGCGACAGCGCGCGCGATGCAGCCTGCGCTGACTCCTTGGCGTCGCCGCTCGCAGCACTCTGCGCCGCCTTCGACTGCTCCTGCGCCGCAGCGGCGAGGGCTTCTTGTGCGGCCTTCGCGTCGTCGTTCTTGGCCTCGGGCAGCGCGCCGACCTCGCCTTGGATCTGCTTAGCTTCTTCGGCTGCGCCCGACTGCGAAGCGGACAACGCCGGCGGGATCGTCTTCAGGTCCTGCGCGCCGCGGTCGTTCGCCCGCTGCGCTTCGCTCGTCGCGCGCTGTGCTTCCTCGAGGGATTTCGAGTCGAGCGGCTTGTCGGCACCGGCGCTGGGTGACGCCTGCGCCTTGCGCGCATCGTCGAGCGCTTTCTTCGCTGCCTCGGCGGCTTGACCGGCCGCGCTGTGCGGATCGCCGAGCTTGTCGAGCGCCTTCGCCGCCGCATCGCGCGCGTCCTGGGCCGCTTTGGCTTCCGCCTTGGCGGCTTCGTCGAGCGCTTGCGCCTGTGCGTCGAGATCCTTGGCGGCGCTCTCGCGGCCGGCTGGGTCGGGCGTGCTCTTGCGCACGGTTTCGGCGCCTTGGGTCAACGCTTCCGAAGCCTTCTTCGCCGCTTCGTCGCCCGAAGCGCGTTGGTGGCGATCCTCGCGCTCGGCCGCGTGCTCGAGGTCGCGTTGAGCCGCCGCGGTATCGCCCGTCGGCTTGCGCTCGGTGCGCGCGGCCTCGCGCAGTTGCTCGGCCGCCTGAGCGAGCCTGCTGGCGCGCGTCGCCGACTCCGCGGCCTTGTCGAGTGCGGGCTGCGCTTCTTCGAGTGCCGCTTTCTCTTCCGGCTTCCAGGCCGACAGCACACCGGCGTCGGCCTCTTGCTGCTTCACGAGCTTGTCGAGCGCGCGCTGGATCTCGTCGAGCTGCAGCCCGCCTTCGTTGCGCGACTGTGCTTGCGTGCGCCCCATCAGGTCGCGCTGTTCGGCGAGCGCCTTGTCGATCGCGGCGGTGAGCTCCTTCTGCTCGGGCGTCTTCGCTGCGTCGCGCGCGGCGTTCGTCTGCTTGCGCAAGTCCGCTTCGCGCTCGGCGAGCTTGCCGAGGTCGGCGCGGATCTTCTTCAGGTCGTCGAGCGACTTCTGCAGGTCTTCGAGCCCGGCGCGGTCCGTCAGGATCGCGTACAGCTTTTCGAGGCTCTTGACGACCGCTTCCTGGCTCTCGACCGACTGCACCGTCTGACCGGCGGCGAGCGCTTCGCTCGCGGCGGACATCAACTCCTCGACGGTCTTCGAGCCCAGCTCGGACACGCGCTCGTCGAGGTGCTTCAAACCTTCGCGCAAGAGCTGGGCTGCGTGCGTGCGGCCTTCGCTCTCGAAGCGCGCGGCGAGCACGTCCATCGTCTGGCGCAGACGCTGCAACTGCCGCTGCAGGACCTGCTGGTCCTCGGCGAGCTGCGCTTCACGCCGTCCGTCCTGCGCGCTCGCGCGCGATGCGAGCGGCACGAGCGTGGCGACGGTCGCGAGCGCGAAGAGGGCGAACGACGAGGCCGAGAAGCGCCTGTGCATCGGGTGCGTGTTCATGTTTTCGTTCTCCGCCGTTCGCCTGTCATCTCTGCTGGCATTCTCTGCTGGCTTGCTCTGCCGGCGTTCGTTCGCTGGCATTCTTCCGCTGGCGCTGTTCGAAATCGATCGCGTGGGCCCCGTCACTTGGGCGACGTCGCCGCCTGCCGCGAGCGCTCGCTCACGCTCTTCTGTCCGTTGAGGATGTCGCGCGTCTGCATCAGCACCGACTGGAAGTTGTCCCACTCCGCCAGCCGCTCGAGCAGCGCGTCGATCCGCGCGAGCATCGCCTTCTGCGCAACCGATGCCGCCTGCAGGCGGTCGTGCACCTTGGCCAGATCGATCGCCTCGCCCGCGTGCACCATTTCGTCGGTCGCCTGCTGAGCCAGATCCTCGCTGATCTCCAGGGCCATGCCGCTGATGTCGACGAGCTTGCCGGACAATCCGCTGCCCGCGATCGCGCGGTCGCGCGAGGCGGCGGCGAGCTCGCGCCACGGAGTGGGATCGAAGACGCGGCTCGACTGCTGTGCCAGCTTCTCGTCGATCATGTCGAGTGCAGCGAGCGCGCGGTCGTCGAGGCGCGCGTAGAGCACGCTCTCGGCGCAGCTCGTGAGCTCGCGCGACAGCGCGCGTGCGTCACCTTGCACGCGGCGCTGTCCGGTCAACGCCGCGGCCAGCTCGGCGGTCGCGCCCTCCGGTCCGTCGCTCTCGAGCGCGGAGAGCAGCTCACCGGTGCGCCGGTTCTTCTCACGGACCAGTTCGCCGAGCGCCGACGCCGACGTCTGCGCGCGCGACAGACGATCCTGGATGCGGCGCATGAACTCGTCGTTCGAGACCACCCGGATCCGGAGTGGGCTCGCGTGTCCTTCGTGCGGCTTGGGCTCGGCGATGTCGGTTGCGATCGCCTGCAAGGTGAACTGCCGGCCTTCGCTCACCGGTTCCGTTCCGCCGAGCTTGGCGATCTCGAGGCGCGTGCGCGCGAGGACTGCGGAGCGCGCGGTCGATTGCCGCGCGGGCCGGCCAGGCTCGTTCGCGCTCGTGCGCGCTTCGACGGCAACGGGAACGATGGAAAGCTCGACCGGGCCTGGGTGTTGTGCCCCCTCACCTGGGATCGCAGCTTCGAGCGTGTAGCTCACATGCGCGACGCCGAAGTCGTCCTCGGCCCGCACGCGCAACGGCATCAGGCCTCCGACCACCGTGTCGAAATCGCCGCGGCCGGGGGAGAGGATCTCGACCTCCGGCGCGCGATCCTCGATGACCGTGATGCCGAAGAGACCGGGGTCGGGGTTCGAAAGCCCGGTCGAGTCGGTGAGCTCGAAGCGGTAGCGCAAGCTCTTCTCGGGATGCAACGCGAAGCCGAGACCGTCGCGCGGCGCTGCACCTGACTCCGTCTCGCCCGGGGTCGGGGGGAAGGGCTGCTTCGAGAGCTCGACGACGCGGTCTTCGGGCAAGAGGCGCGCGTGACCCGTTGCAGTCAGGGGATCGGTGAGCACGTGCACGACGACGTCCGTTCCGACGAGCACCTCGACGTCGCGCTCGAACTCAGTGCGCGCCGGCAGCCCGCTGTAGGCGGGCGGATGGATTTCGACGCACAAACCGGCCACGTCGGGCGGCTGCAGCACGTGCAAGAGCGCGCGCGGGTGCTCGTCCTGGTCGTCGCCGCCGGTCGCGTAGAACTCGACGTCGGACTGGACGGAGCGCAACACCGTGCGGAACTCGGGGCCGCCGCCCGCGGCGAGCACGGCCTTGTGTCCGTCCTGGAAATGCAAGGTCACTTCGTCGGGCACTTCGCCCTCGGCGCGCACGATGATCTGCACGTCGCTGCCGCGCGCGACCTTGCGCTCGATGTCGGGCGCTTCCGCGGGTGCTCCGTTCGCGGTCGTCGCTGATGCGAGCGTGCTGTTTGCGGGCAAGGAAGAGGAGGGGATCTCGATCGCAAGGTGCGTGCGCTGCGGCCAGTGCACGTCGGCACCGAAGAGCCGGGCGAAGAACACGCCTGCGGAGTCGGCGTTCGCCGCCATCACGAACAACACGAGTGCAGCCGCGACCGCTCCGCCGAGCGCGCGACGTCGCGGTCCGCGCGGAGCGAGCACGGGATCGAGCGAAATCGTCCGCGCACGCGCTTCGGCCGAATCGATCACGGCCGCGACGAGCTCGGGCTCGCCGCTCGGATCGGGATCGTGCGCAAGCTGCACGGCCGAAACGAAGAGCTCGTCGAGCGACGGGTGCGCGCGCTCGACGAGCACGGCCAATCCCGTGCGATCGGGGCGGCGCGCGAGCGGACGCACGAGCTCGCGCCACAGGACGAACGTCGGCAGCCCGATCACCGTCGCGAGCTCGATCCAGCGCACGGCGACCGGCAGGTGCAGCCACCAGTCGAGCGCGAACGCGCACAAGAGGCACAGCGCCGCGACGACGGCGACGCTGCCCAGGCCGTGCAGCCAAACCTGACGCGTCACGCGCGCGCGCAAACGCGCGAGCAGCGCGTCGATCCCGGGCGTCGGTCTCGTTGCACGCACGGGTCGGTTGTCGGTCGTCATGGGTTGCAGGGTGATCTTCGCGGATGGGACCGGGTCGTAACGTCGTCAGGTCGTGATTTCGTGCTCGATGCGCGTCAGTTCGAGGTTCTTCCGGGCGAGGTCGTGGTCGAAGCCGTGCTTCGCGGCAACCGCCAGAGCACCAGGAGAGCTGTCGGTCCGCCGCCGAGCCAGGCTGGAAGGTACTAGCTCACCGACGGTCGGAAAGGGACTTCCCTCCCGGCCAGGCTTCCGGAATGGCGTCGTCAGCGCTGGAAGATGGGCAGGAACCGGTAGGGGATCTCCAGGATGAGGACACCGACCGCCGTGCCGAACGCAGGCCCCGGACCGATCTTGTTGGGCCATGAGCCATCGGGGTTTTGAATCCTGAGGAGCACGTTGCGCAGCTCTTCGAAGTAGGGCTCCCAGTACGGGCTGCCGGCGGTGTACATCGCCTGCACGCCGTAGTAATGGCCGTACCAGAAGTAGTAGTGGCCGTCTTCCGTGCTCGCGGTCGGCGAAGGATTTGCGTTGAAGCTCTTGTGGCTGTTCGAGAGGTACTCGAGACCCTTCTTGATCAGATCGTCGGAGTAGATGCCCAGGCCGTTCAGCGCCGTCACTCCCGCCGCGGTGAGCGGGAACGACGAGCGGCTCATCGCGTCCTTCTGGTAGTGGAACGTGCCGATCGCGTCGGGGCCGCCTTCCCAGCGGCCCATGCTGTTCTCCATGCCGCTGTCGCGCGTCACCGCTGAATCGACGACGTAGCGTGCGGCGCGTTCGACGGTCGACTTGGGCACGCGGATGCCGATGTTGCGCGCGGCGCGCAGCGCGATCACCTGGCACACGACGATCGACATGTCGGACTCTACGGAGTAGGGCTCGTAGCGCCAGCCGCCATCCTGGTTCTGCGACTTGACGATGAAGTCGACGGCCTTCTGCAAGCTCGCCTTCACGTCGTCTCGCTGCGTCATGCCGTACACCTCCGCGAGGAACAGCGTCGCGAACGCGTGGTCGTACATGCGCGTGCCGCCGTACGTGATGTAGCCGTCCTCCTGCACGCACGAGAGCACGAACTTCAAGCCGTCCTCGACGTTCTTGCCGTACTTGCCGCGGCCGGGCAAGTTGCCGCCGGCCATGAACGCCATGCACGCGAGCGCCGTGACGCCCAGGTGTCCCTTGTCGTCGGCCGTGTAGCGGAAGTCGTTGTTGAGCTTGAACCCGATCTTCGCGACCCACGATCCGTCGGCCGACTGATGCGCGGCGAGCCAGGCGAGACCGCGGTCGACGGCGCGTTCCTGGGCCGGCGTCACGACGATGCCCGAGCCGACGTCGCGCACCGTGTCGGCGTCGGAGCGGTCTTGGTTCGCAGGCGTCGGCTGGTTCGCGTGCGCGAGCGCTGCGAAGTTCGTGGTCAGGCCCAGCGCGAGGCTCGTGGCGAGGACGAGCGGGAAGAACTTCATTTCAGGATCTCCAACGCAGAACGGGTCTTCACCAAGAGCGTATCCCCGAGCGGCACGAGTTGGGGGACATCCCTGCCGTTGGGCAGCACGTCGCGTCGCCCTCCGAGTGCACCCGTGCGCACGTCGAAGAACGAGATCGAGAGCGACAGGTTCGGCGACATGCGGTTCGACGCCGCATAGGCGACCGCCACGGTCGTGTCGGAGAGTGCGGGCAACGGCACGATTCCCGACACGATCTCGTCGAAGTCGAGGCCGAGGGACTGGCTCCACAGCTCGCCGCGATCGAGGTCGATGCAGTGCAAGAGAGCTTCGCGCGGGGAGCGCGCCTTGGGCGAGATCACGAGGATCGGACCGGCGGGCATCTCGATGCGGCCGCTGCGCGCGAGCCCCATCAACATGTCCTCGCCGCCCATGCGCCGGCCGGGGAGCGGTGTCAGCGCGCCGATGCGCGTGTCGAGAGCGTAGAGCGCCTTCTCGGACTGTCCGCCGACGGTGCTCTGCAGCAGGAGCCAAGTGCGGCCTTCCTGCTGGAGGACGGCTTGCAGGTAGCGGCGCGTCGGCGTTTCCGACTTTCCAGCGGGTCGCGACGAAGGCTCGTCGAAGGGCACGCGCCACGAGCGCGATCCGCTGCGCAGATCGTAGGCGAGGATGTGGTTGTGCTCGGGGGATCGCAGCTCCATGAACCAGGGCACGATCAACGTGTCGCCTTCGATCCACGCATCCTGGTCGGCGGCGGTCGAGAGCGGAGTCTCGAGATCGAAGCGACGGCCGTGTGCGCCGGTGAAGAGATCGCGCACGGTGACCTGCCTGCGCTGCGCCGTCGGCAGGAACACGACGTGATCGCCGGAGACGATCGGCATGCGCTGCACGCCGCTCTCCATCTGCGTGTCGCGCCACAGCTCCGCTCCCGAGTGCGCGTCGAGCGCGACGACGTACCAGCGGTCGCGCTCGCCGCGCGGCGTCACGATCACGACGGCGACACCGGACGCGCAGGCGATCGAGAGCGAATCGACCGGCGCTTCTTCGGGCTGCCACTTCCAGGCCGCGCTGCCGTCGTCGGTGTCGATCGCGACGATGCCGCCGGACGTCGCCAGCATCAGCCGTCCCGCGGCGAACGCAGTGCGCCGGTTCCAGTACCCGATGCCGTTCGAAGGCGGGCGCGCGTCGAGCGGCAGATCGAACGACCAGCGTGCCGCGGCCATCTCGTCGGAGGTGAGCTCGAGGATCTGCACCGTGCGGCGCATGGAGGGCGAGCTCAGCGCGAAAACGAGGCGCTCGGGCCGGCCGGCGGCGAGTTCGTGCGTCGGTTCCTTCGGCAGCGGCTCTCCCAAAAGCTCGTATTCGCCCACCCAGGGGATGTCGAGGACCTTGTCGGGATCGCGTCGGAACGTACCGACCGACGGCGCGCGCGAGAACGTCGTGAACTGCGGCGCGCGGTCGGCGATCGCGCGCAGCTTCGTGCCTGCGCCGTCCGTCGCGACATGCGCTGCGGTATCGACTCCTGTCTCTGCTGCGACCTCTCTCGAGATATCGACGACGAGATCGCCGTGCGCCACCGCGAGCGCGCGCTGCAACGCGCTCGCAGCTTCGACGTTGCCCGACTTCGAGAGCGCCGCCGAGAGCCGCAGCACGAGACGCGCCTCGCGCTCCGACGCGGTGTCCATGTTCCAGTCGGGCGGCAGCTCGCTTCCGACGATGCGCGCGACCGTGCGCACATCGCCCTGTTCGAGCGCGATGTCGAGCCGCGCGTCGTTCGCCGCGCGCGCGGCGTGGCTGTAGGGATAGAGGCGCGCGACCTGCATCAGCGCGTTTCCGTCGCGCGTGCGGACGCCCGCGTCGAACAGATCCTGCGCGCGCTTTTCGTACTCCGCATAGCCGTCGAGCTTGCCCGCCGAGAGCAGCGCACCGACGCGCTCCGCCGCGAGATCGCCGGCGGTGCCTTCGCCAAGCTCGATGTCGTGCCAGCGCTCCAATATCGCGTGCAGGTCGGCGAACTCGGCCTTCGTGTCGTGCGCGCGCTCGTGCGCTTCGGCTTCCTCGAGCGTCACCCACAAGCCTACGGGCAACAGGATCGGTTCCACGGATTCGTCGACCACGCGTCCAGCGACCGGCACGAAGCGCGCGCCGAATGGGCCGGTGCCCGTGCGACGCTCGGTGTCCATGTCGAGGCCGGCGCACGAGCGCAGGAGCTCGTCGAGGGCGTCCTGCGTCCCGCTCGCGTCGGCACCGGCGGTGTCGGCGCGCTCGTGCAGGATCGCGAGCTCCTCGAGCAGCGTGTCGCGCAGCGCATGGTTGTCGGGTGCGTACGCGCGAGCCGCGCGCAGGTCGGCGATCGCGCCGTTCGTGTCCGCCAGGCTGGCGCGCACGCGCGCTTCGCCGCGCAGAACGGCGTGGTACTCGGGTCGCAGGATGGCGCGCACGTCGTCGGCGGCCTTGCCGGTGAGCGCATGCTCGATCACCAATTTCGCTTCGGCGAAGTGCGCGCGCGCGGCCTCGCTCGACCCACGCTGCCATTCGCTGGTGCCGCGTCCGTCGAGCAGCCGTGCCAGCGCGAGTACCGCGGGTGGGTCGCTCGGAGAGCGCGCGAGCTCGGCGCGCGCGCGCGTCACGAGCACGTCCCATTCGAAGTAGCCCTGCACCGAGTTGCCCGAGACGCTGAACAACTCGCCCGAGCCGACGAGCACGTTGCCGCCACCGCTCCAGGGGATGCTGCGCAGCTTCACGCCGGTGTCGCGGTCGAGGTCCGTGCGGTCGGTCGTGCCGGGCACCACGATGCAGTCCTTGCACACGACCGGGCGGCCCACGCGCACGTGCCCGATCTCGTCGTCACGCCATTGCCATTTGGCGCGCACACGCGAAGGCTCGGACAAGCCCGCGGGCATGTCGAGCGCGATCACGCGATCGCCGCCGAGCCCGAGGTAGATCGCGTCCGGCGCCGCGCCCAAGAGCACGTTGGTGGGCACGCCGTTGTTGTAACCACCGCGGCCGACGAGCCCGTACAGGAGGTTCGACGACGTGCTCCACAAGAGGCTGCCCGTTGCCAAATCGAGCGCGATGAGATCGGGACAGTTCGTCGGCGTCGCGAGCACGACGCCGCTTTCGACGACCGGCGGGGCGTTGCGCCACACCGCGGGCAGGCGCGGCGCGTAGAACTGGCGCGTGCGCGGCATCGGGATCGTCTCGTGCAGCGTCTCCCACAGGATGTCGCCGCTGAAGAGATCGAGGCAGGCGATGGTTCCAAGCTGCGTGACCGCGACGACCTTGTCGCCTTCGACGCGCAACGGCGCGGCGCAGAACTCGTGCTCGGCGCGGCCGAACATGTTGAGCTCGCGCTGTCCCGAGATGACGTCGCTCGACCACAGGAGTGCCCCTGTGTCGAGGTCGAAGCAGCCGACGTTGTAGTAGATGCGACCTTGCATGCGCACGCACGGCGCGAGCACGCGCGTGCCCGCGATCACGGGCGGTCCGGCGATCGACATGCGGTCGCTGAAGCTGCCGCCGTCGCCGTCCCATCCGGCCGGGGGCGTGTGATCCCACAGCTTCTTGCCCGTCGCGACGTCGAAGGCGAACAGGCGCCGCTCGGGGATCGGCACGGTGATCTGGATGTTCTGGTACTTGTCCGAGGTGAGCAGCGCGAAGGGCAACTGCAGCGCGGCGACGACGACCGATCCCGACGTGGCGGGTGCGATCAACGCGGCGTCGGGATCGATGCCCTTGAGGAGCTCGGCGTGCTGCGCGTTGCTGAGTTGCTTCCAGCCGGCCGGTTCGCCGCTGTCCCACAGGAGCTCGCCGGTGTAGGCGTGCAGGGCCAAGAGCTTCAGCGAAGTCGACACGAACAGCGTGTCGCCGTTGCGCACCGGGAACAACGCGTCGCGGAACGGGTCGTTCGCCCAGGGGTTCTCCCTGATTTCGAAGGGTTGCGGCCAGGCGTCGCCGACTTCGCCCGGCGGAGGACCCGAGGTTTCGCGCAAGGAGGGGAGCCGCAGGTTGCGCTGTCCATCGCCGGCGCGCGATGCGCCGAGAGACAGATCGGCGCGCGCCATCGCAAAGTCAATTCGTCGCAAGAGACCCGCCGCGTCGTCCGCTGCGGTCTGCGCCGCGACGCGCGCGCGCGCCGCTTTCCAGTCGTCGGCCGAGCGCAGCACGAGCGCTGTGTCGGCGAGCCGCAAGCGCAGCGCGCGCTCCCAGGCGAAGCGCGCTTCGTCGTCGTGCCCGCGCTCGAGCTCGAGGTCGCCGAGCGACACGAAAGCGCTCACGGCGGCGGCGCACAGCGGCCAGCGGCGACCGACTTCGCCGAGCGCGCGCGCGTCGCGATGCGCACGAGCGGTGTCGAGCGCGCGCGTGGCTTCGACCTCGTAGCGATCGCGGTCGAGCTTGCGCGCTACGTTGGGCAGGCTCGCGAGCAGTGCGCTCGCCCTCACGGGTGCGCCCGCGTGAACGATGCCCTCCGACATGCGCCCGCCCTTCGAGCGCAGGCGCTCGCCAGGCAGGATGTCGCCCTTGTGCTCCTCGAGGATCGTCTGCAGGTCGGCGATCGCCTCGGGAAAGCGCTGTGCCGCGAGGTGTCCTTGCGCGCGCTCGTACAACGCGCGCACGAGCAGCGTCTCGGGGATCGAGAACAGGTTGGGGTCGACTGCGATCTCGCCGCCACCGCTGCCTTGAGCGGGATCCTGCGCGGCGACGCGCGCGGGTGCGAGTACGCCTGCGAGCATCGGCAGGCACACGACGAGTGCCGCTCGTCCGCGTCCGATGGGTGTGCCGATGCTGCGCATGATCCGTTTCCGCTCGGCGACGTCTCTAGATCAGCTCCAAGCGCTTGCGCAGCACCCATTCCGCCGCGAGCACCACGACCGCGGCGATCAGGGTGAGCCAGCGATCCCAAGCGTCGTGCAGCTCGGACGAAATCGGCTGGCGCTGTTCCTTGCCGCCCGGGAACGCGTCGAGGATGTCGCGCACGTGCGGCAGGTCGCGCGCTTCGCCGTGAGTCAGGCTCGAAAGCGACGACAAGAGCGCCGGATCGGGCGACGGATCGGCGTTCTCGCGCGAAGGCAGCACGACGTCGAAGTCGGCCGACGCGACGCGCTGGCCCTCGTTCTCGACGAACGCGGTGTAGGTGCCGGGGCGCTCGACCTCGAACGACGCGCGGTAGAGGCCGGGACGATCGGGGACGAGGACGAGCGTCATGTCGCTCGTGGTTTCGTCCGGCCGCTGCAACCGCACGGGCAACGCCGGCCGTTCGGAGGGACGGTAGTCCTCGTCGAGAACGCGTGCTTCCAACGTCACGCGCTCGTCGAGGTCGTAGCTCGTCTTGCTGGCGTCGATCTGCACGCGCCGGTCGCCGCTCTTCAAGCGTCCGAGCGCGACCCAGCGGATCGCGTTGCGCCAGAAGCGTTCGTGGTAGCGGTCGCCGAAGCGGTAGCGCCAGCGCCACATCTCGTCGACGCCGAGGAACAGCGTGCGCCCGGACGGGAAGTAGCCGGTGACGAGCAGCGGGAAACGCCCGTGTGCATTGCTCGCGGTCGGATGTCGCAACAAGACCTGTGCGCCGGGCTTCGCGCGCACGACGGGGAAGAACCAGTAGAAGCCGTAGAAGCCGCCCGCGTCCTCCCACAGCGCGCGGTTCTCGTGGGGGTCCTGCACGAGTCGCACGACCTCGTGCGGCGCCGCCGCGTCCTCGACGGTCGCACGGAAGCCGTTCGTGCTGTCGGCGTCGGCGTTCAGGTTGCGCGTCGTGGCGTCGACGACGACGGGCAGGAGCTCGGCGAGCGGTGTGCCGACGTAGTCGACCGGATCGTCGTGCTCTCCGGCGATGAAGATGAGCCCGCCGCCGCGCTCGACGAACTCGCGCAAGGAAGCCATGAACTCGTCGCAGCGCGCCGGGTCGGGTGAGATCGCGTACGGGTTGACGTCGCCCAGGATGACCACGTCGTAGCGGTCGAGCAGCTCCTTGCGGCCGGTCGGGATCGCCGCGAGGGGAGGTGTGCCGCGCGTGCTGTCCTGCACGAAGTCGGGCGTCGCCGACAACAAGTACATCTGCGCCTCGATGTTGGCGTCGGCGCGCTTGAGCAGCTCCTTGAGGTAGCGGTACTCGTAGCGCGGATACGCGTCGACGTAGAGCACGCGGATCTTCTCGGGGTTGATGTGGACGCTGAAGACGACCGCGTTGTCGTCCTTGAGCGTTTCGTCCGGCAGCGGCTGCACGCCGACGCGGAAGCGCCGCTCGTTCGTGCCCGCCTCCGGCGTCGAGGGGGGCGCGATGAGCACGGCCTTCGTGCCCTTTTCGCTCAACTCGACGTCGGTTTCGCTCAACGGCCGCGCAGCACCGTAGTCGGATCCCGTCGCGGGCAATTCCTCGAGCACGACGTGCGCGTTGCCGCCGGTGGGGATGCCGCGCGCGATCACGCGCACGCTGACGGCGATCTCGTCGCCTTCGAGAACGCTCTGCGGCGCTTCGGAGAGTTCGACGACCAGGTTCTTCTCCGGCCGCGTGTCGCCGATGACGAGCGTGTGCACGGGGATGCCGGCCGCCGACGCCGTGCGCGCCGCTTCGACCGCGGGCAAGCCGGAGTTGTTGCGTCCGTCGGAGATGATCAGCACGTCCGTGACGTGACGACCGCGGTGCGCGGCGAGCGCCGCTTGCAGTGCGTCGCCGACGTGCGTCGAGTGCCCGCGACCGGTGAGAGCACTCGTGTCGGGCATCGGCTCGAGGCCGTCGGCAAAGCGGAACAAGCGCGCGCCGTAGCCCTTCGCCTTCAGGTGCGGCAGCACGATCTTGTCGAGCGCGTCCCTCTCGAGGTCGATGCGCGTGACCTGCGAGGGTGCGGAGCCGGAGAGACCCTTCAGCGCATCGCGCGCGTGCTCGTCGCCGGCGTAATCGTCCTTGCGGCGCATGCTGGCCGAGTCGTCGGCCAGGATCACGACCTCCGCCTGGCGCACGTCCTCACGGCGCTCGACGAACACGGGCCGGAAGATGACGGTGAACAGGAGCAACAACGCGAGGCAGCGCAAGCCGACGAGCGCCGCGCGCGCGCCGGTGCTGATGCGCTCGCGTCGGTATCCGATCCACGCGAGCAGCGCGCACACCGGCACGACGCCGAGCACGATCACCCACGCGGCGGGTGCATCGAGCAGTCGAAACGTCTCGCGCACGCCGGTGCCGCCGGCTGCGGTTGCCGGCACGGCTTGCGCTGCGGCCGAAGCCGCCAGACCGATCGTCGTCGCGAACGCTGCGAGCGCCGAGACCGTCCATCGATGCAGCGCGTGCGAGCGTCGGTGCAGGGGCAGGCGGTTCATGCGCGCACGCTCCGCTTCACGCCCAGCCACGCCGCCCACATCGTTTCGAGTATCAGGATGACGAGCACGGCGATCGCGATCGGACGCCACAGCTCGCCGTGCCGTTGAGGTTCGCTCGCGCCATCCTCGCTCATCTCTGCGCTCGCCACGAACGCCGGGTGCAGCGCGTGCAGGTCAGCGGCGCTGATGCGCTCGAGGTCGCCTTCGAGCGGATCGACGCTGATCGCGAACGAGATCGGCTTGCCGCCCTCCATCTCCAGTCGGTACACACCGGCGGCCTCGGTGTCCTTCGACTGCACGGGCGGCAGCTTCCAACGGTTGCCCGGCAACGCCGTCGCCTCGCCGTCGAGCGGTCGACGCGCGCCGTCGGGGCGCACGAGCACGACGTTGCGCGGGAACTGCTCGGTCTCCGCGGCGAGCGGCGTCCCCGGCGTCACGTTGCGCGGCGGCTCGGGCTGGCTCGCGGCATAGCGCAACAGCTCGTGCACGAACGGCACGAGCGTCGCCGGCGATTCGGGCAGGCGCGTCCACAACGGATCGATCGTGCTGGTCCACAGGAACACCTTGCCGCGGTCGTAGGCGCGCTCGACGAGCAGCGGATGCGAGCCGTCGTCGGAGAGCGTCGCGAGCACGCGCGCCCCGGCGATCGGGCGCACCGCGGCGAACTCGTACACCGGCACTTCGGTCAGGAGCGGCTTGAAGCGCTCGTCGGCGAAGAACGACAACGCCGGATGCGTCACGTCGAAGCTCTTGACGCGGTAGTACGACTCCGCCCGCGAGCTCACCGCGACGTGCTCTTCGATCGAGGCGGGCAAGAGGCCCGTGCCGTCGGCGTGGAACAGGCGCGCGTTCCAGGCCTGCGCGTCGACTCGGTCGCCGAGCGACACGATCAGCGCGCGTCCGGCCGCGACGGCGGCCTCGAGCTTGTCGACGACGGCGGCCGGCACGCTCTCGACGTTCGCGAGCCAGATCACGTCGAACTGGGAGTAGTCGAGGTCCGGCGCGGAGAGTTCGTCGGCCGGGATCACGCGCGGTTCGAAGGGTGCCGCGGTCGACAACGACGTGTCGTCGCTGCGCGGCTCGATCACCGCTTGCAGGTAGCCGGTCTCGTCCTCCTCGATCACCGAACCGGGAGCCCCGTCGACGAGCAGCACGCGCACGGCCGGCGGCACTGCGACGACGCGGCTCCTCTGGTTGTCGACCGCGAGGTGGTCGCCTTCTTCGAGGCGCGCGGTGACGACGTGCTCGCCGCTCGTCTTGAACACGACGGGGAACACGGTCTGTGCGTGACCGCGCGCGGGCACGTCGATCGACTGGTTGGGCTTGCGCTCGCCGTCGACCTCGAGCACGACGCGCACACTGTTCTTCTCCGTCGGCCCGAAGTTGGCGACTTCGACGCCCATCTCGGCCACTTGTCCGGGACCGTGGAAGCGCTCGAGCGGTTCGACCGCGGCGATGCCGAGGTTTTGCGGAATCGGATCGCCACCGGCCAGGCTCTCGACGACGACGCGCACGTTCATCGACTGCAGTTCGTCGAGCACTTCGAACAAGGCGGCGCGCTTGCCTTTTTTCTCCGACGCCTTGTCGGCGGGAACCTTCGCGGTGTCGACGGGCGCGACAGGCTTCGGCGCTGTCGAGGTGGATGCAGGCGCCTTCGCCTCGGCATCGTCCGTATCCTGCGGCCGGAACGCGCGCGCCTGCAGGTCCGAGAGCACGAGCACTTCGAGCTTGCCGGCACCGCCGACCTGCGAGTCGCCCGAGTCCGTGCGCGCCTGGTGCAGGACGTCGCCGAGCGCCGCGGCGAGATCGAGCGGTTCGTCGGTCGGAGCCGTGAGCGTGTCGAGCATCGACAGAGCCTGATCGGGCGACGTCCACGACAAGAGCCGCGGGTACTGGCCCGCGAACACGAGGCGCACGCGGTCGCCGCGTCCGTTCTGCAGCTTGTGCACGACGTCTCGCGCGCGTTTGATCGCGCGATCGAACACGCTGTCGACGCCGTCGCGCCAGCCCATCGACGCCGAGCCGTCCACGATCAACACGAGATCGCGCCGTCCTTCCGTCAACGACGCGAGCGGGCTGTCCGCTCCCGTGAAGGGCCGCGCGATCATCAGCGCGAGGAACGCGATCGCTGCCGTGCGCAACAAGAGCAGCAGCAGGTTCTCGAGCTGCACGCGCCGCCGCGTCTTGCGGTACGCGGCCAGCACGAAGCGCATCGCCGCCCACTGCATCGGCTTGTGGCGCTGGCGGTTGAGCAGGTGGATCAGGATGGGAACGGACGCCAGACCCAGACCCCACAAGAGGGCCGGGTGCGCGAGGCCGCCGATCAGGCTCCCGATGAAGAGGGTCGCGAGGAACACGGAGCCCACGGGCTAGACGCGCCTCCCGCCGCGAGCGCGCGCCATGCGGTGCGCGAGGTAGGTCGAGAGTGCCGCGTCGAGGCCGGTCGACGTCGTCAAGGGTATGAAGTCGATGCGCAGAAGGCTCGCTTCGCGCATCAGCTCGCGTCGGTGCGCCTCCATCTCCTCGAGGTACGCGGTGCGGATCGCGCGCGGGTCGACCTTGTGGACGCCGCTCGACTCGAGGCCGTCGAGCTTGAGCAGCGCGTCGAAGTCGAACGCGAGCTCTTCGGGGTCGAGCACCTGAAACAAGATCGGTTCGTGTCCGGCGTGCACGAGGCGACGCAGCCCCGCCGAGATCGCCGCGGGCTCGTCGAAGAAGTCGCTGAAGATGCACACGATGCCGCGCGACTTGAGCTTGGGCGCCATCCAGTCGATCGTGCTGCCGATTTTCGTGACACCGTGCGCGGTCGTCTTCTCGAGCGTGTCGAGGATGCTCTGACGTTGTGCTGCGCCGTTGCCGGGCGGGACCTTCGTGCGGAAGCCCTCGTCGAACACGACGAGACCGGCGGTGTCGCGCTGCTGGATGACGAGGTGCGCGAGCGCGGCGGCCGCCCAGCGCGCGTAGTCGAGCTTCGTCCACGCGAGCGAGCCGTAACCCATCGACTCCGACGCGTCGAGCAAGAGGTGACAGACGAGGTTCGTCTCCTCGACGTACTGCTTCACGACGAGACGGTCCGAGCGCGCGAACACTTTCCAGTCGACGCGCTTGAGTTCGTCGCCCGGAACGTACTCGCGGTGTTGCGCGAACTCGACCGAGCTGCCCAGGCGCGCGGAACGGTGCTGTCCGGCCATGAACCCCTCGACGACCGTCCGCGCGACGAGCGTGAGGTTCGAGAGCCGGTCGAGGACGGCCGGATCGAGCGCAGAAATGCCCTGCGGCATGCGCTTCAGCTCTGCTTCACCGGGATGCCGGGCACGCCGATGCCGACGCCCTCGG
>JBBQNP010000033.1:0-35874 GCA_038330085.1 Planctomycetota bacterium
CAGGCCCGTAGTCATTCGTCGAAGTGTGAAAAAACGGGACTGGCACCGTATTTCTGCCAGTCAGACCGACATCAACCGCCGCCGAAGCTGGCTTCGATCGCGCCCTTGAAGCCCTGCAACGCAGTGCGCTGCATGTAGAAGTGGAGCCCGCGCTCCGCACCGAGTTCGTCGCCGCCGCCGGCGCGGCCCGGACCGCCGTGGATCATCATCGGCAGCACCATCCCGGGCGGGAGCGACTGCTCGGCCATCTTGTCGCTGCCGATCCAGATGCGGCCGTGCCAGGGCGCTGTGCCGAGAACGAACGCGTCGGTCCACTTCGCGTCGTTCGAGTAGACGCTGCAAACGAGCCCGCCACCGCCGCGGTTCACGATGCGCACAGCATCTGCGACGTCACCGTCTGCTGATCCAACGCCGTACGGCAGGATCGCGGCGCACGGACCGAACACTTCCTCGGTATGGAACGCTGCATCGTCCGCATCGCGCGCGACGATCAACGTCGGCGCGACGAAGAAGCCCTTCTCGCTGATCCGCTGAGCACCGCCGGTCGCGACCGTGCCGCTCTTCGCGAGGCGCTCGATCCCCGCGCGCACTTCGTCGAACTGCGAACGGCTGGCGAGCGGGCCCATGCGCACGTCTTTGTCGGAGGGATCGCCGACTTTCGTGCGCGAGAGCTGCGCCTTCAAGTCGGTGACGACGCTCTCGACCTTGTCCTTGGGCACGAGCACGCGCCGCACCGCCGTGCACTTTTGGCCCGTCTTCTGCGTGATGTCGAGCGCGACGTTCGTGAGGAAGAGCCCGTAGGTGTCCGATGAAGGGTCGACGTCGGGCGCGAGCACCGCGGCGTTCAGAGAATCCGCCTCGATGTTGACGCGCACGTTGTGCTTCACGAGGTTCGCGTTGCCGCGCAGCTTCGCACCGGTGGTCGAGCTACCGGTGAACGCGAGCACGTCCTGCGGCCCCATGCGATCGAGCAGGTCGCCGGTGGAACCGCAGATGAACTGGTACGCGCCCTCGGGAAGGATCGCTTTGTCCACGATCGTGCGCGCGATGCTCCACGCGACGAGCGCGGTCGGCGTGCCCGGCTTCTCGATCACCGGCATCCCCGCCAGGATCGCGCAAGCCATCTTCTCCATCATCCCCCACGCCGGAAAGTTGAACGCGTTCACGTGCACGGCGACGCCGGGCCGCACGACGTGGATGTGCTGACCCCAGAAGCGCGCGGTGCGCCCGAGCTGCATGCCTTCGCCGTCGACGAGGTGTTGGCGCGCGCCGAGCTTCTCAGCCAGGCCGGCGTAGTACATGAGCGTGCCCGTCGCGCCGTCGATGTCGAACTTCGCATCGCCGCGCGTGTTGCCGCCGTTCTCGAGCGCAAGCGTGATCAGCTCGTCACGCTTCTCGTGGATTGCTGCGGAGAGGGACGCGAGCAACTTCCCGCGCTCGGCGAAGGTCATCGCGCGCAGTACCGGACCGCCCTTGTCACGACCGTACGCGAGCACGGCGCCGAAGTCGATGCCGCCCGATCCGACCGTCGCGACTGCGGTTTCGGTGGTGGGGTTGACGAGTTGAACGGGGGATTCGGTGCCCGTGTGCCAGCGGCCGAGGACGTAGCTCGAGAGCGTTTGCATGAGGTGGTTCGAGTGGGTTTTGGGCTGGCTGGCAGCGAGGGTCGGGCATCGGGCCGCGACGGGGGCGAATACTCTAACTCCTGGGGTGGAGGGCCTCCACGAAGCGCGAGTTCGACCTCACGGACGGAAGTTCCGTGCGTGAAGGCAGAATGAACGAGCTCGCGCCGCGCAAGGCGCGAACGGAAAGGTGATCCCCCCTATGCACGTCCCCATGTTCGGCTTCGTCCTGTTGGCCTTCCTGCTGCTCGGGGTCGTCCTCGCTGTGGCGGTGTTCTTCGCGTTCAAGAGCGGCAATGCCGGGCAGACGAAGTTGTCCGGGCCGGCGGGGTGCTTGATCGCATTGGCGTTGCTTGTGATTGCGGGGATCGGGGCGGTCGGGTTGGGGATCGTCGCGGTGGTGACGCTGTCGTCGGAGGCGGTGCGGCATGGGCCGGTGAAGAGCTTCGAGTTCAAGTTCCCGGAGGACGAGGGTCGGGGGCAAGGTGGCACGCATGCGGGGGTCGACGCGGGGAAGTCGGAGGCTCAGGGTCCGCATCTGACGATTGAGTTGAGAGGACTGCAGGATCCGGCGGACGTGATGAAGTGGCTGCGCAAGCAGACGGATTCACAGACGCGCATCGCGGTTCACGAGAGCAAGGACAAGTCGGGGGAGACGGTGACGGTGATCGAGCTGATGTTGCCGGAGGATCACGATGTGACGAATGAGCTGCGGGACATGCGGCGGGATTTGGAGAGGGATATGCCGGACTTGAGGTTGCCGAAGAGTGTGAAGGTGGAGTTTCGCGGGCCGAATGAGTGAGGGGGTGGTGCCTGGCGCCGATTGCCGGTATTTCCGGCGATCGGTGCCTGGCGCCGCTCGCCCGATCCGCTCCTCGCGGGGAGTTGGTGTTGAGTTCGGTGGCCCACAGTTACGGCTTGTCGCGCGAAGGAACCTGGTCACCGCGAGGCGAGAGACTCCGCGCCTCCGGCGCGGGGCGGCCGACGAGACAACGCCCGGAGTACCAGGCGTTCTCTCGCCGGTCGCTTCATTGGGGGTCAGCGCACGGGATCGGATTGGATCGGTTGGGTTGTCCATCGCCTATCGAGTTTCGGCGACGCTACTCTCTCGGAAGTGAGCGACGATTCGATGGATCCTGCGAGCGCGAGGTGGCTTCCGCGAGAGACGTTTGCGGGTCAGGTTGCGGTTGTGACGGGTGGCGGCACTGGGCTTGGACTTCAGATCAGCCGCGGTCTGGCTGCTCTGGGGGCAACGGTCGTGATCGCATCGCGTACGGCTGCGCATCATGTTGCTTTTTTGGAGGAGGCGCGGGTGCGCGGTTGGAAGGCCGACAGCGCCGTGGTCGACGTGCGCGAGGCGCCGGTGGTGCATGAGGGTGTCAAGGCGATCGTGGAGAAGCATGGTCGGGTTGATGTTCTCGTCAACAATGCGGCGGGCAACTTCGTTTGTCCGGCCGAGCGTCTGTCGGCGAATGCTTGGCGGGCGGTGCTCGGCATCGTGCTCGACGGCACGTTCTATTGTTCGCGCGAGGTCGGCCGGGGGATGATCGCGCGGGGAAGCGGCCAGATTTTGAACATCGTCGCGACGTATGCGTGGACGGGGATGCCGGGTGTGGTGCACTCGGCGAGTGCGAAAGCGGGTGTGCTCGCGATGACGCGCACGCTTGCGGCCGAGTGGGCGGGATATGGGTTGCGAGTGAATGCGGTGGCGCCCGGGCCGTTCGAGAGCGAGGGCGCGCGGGAGAATTTGTGGCCGGACGAGGGCGTGAAGAAAGCCATCGAGGAGCGCATACCGCTGAAGCGTTTCGCGAACGCGGACGAGGTCGCGGCACAGTGCCTGTGGTTGTTGTCGCCGGCGTGCGCGTACGTGACCGGCGAGTGTCTGGTCATCGACGGTGGCGCGTCGATCGGCGGAGGGATGTGGGAGTCGGGCTCGAGGTCGTCGCGACGACGCAAGGATGCGACATGAGGAGGGACTTGTGCGCGAACCGAGGGCTGCGACGGGTGGTGAATTCGTGAGCGGTGGCGCACGCGATCACTTCGAGACCGAGCGGCCGAACCCGGCTTCGGAAGAGCTCGATGTGCTCTCGGTGGCTGATGCGTTCGACGTGATGAATGGAGAGGATGCGCGGGTGGCTGCGGCGGTCGCGCAGGCGAAGCCTGCGATCGTGCGCACGATCGAGGTCGTCGCGGACCGACTCGGGCGAGGCGGCCGGCTGTTCTATGTGGGTGCGGGGACGAGCGGTCGGTTGGGCGTGCTCGACGCGGTCGAGTGTCCGCCGACGTTTCAGACGGATCCGGAGACGGTGCAAGGGGTGATCGCCGGCGGCGAGCGGGCGATCATGCGGGCGGTGGAAGGAGCGGAAGACTCGCGCGATGCAGGCGCGGCGGCGATGCGCGAGCGCGGCGTCGGCCCGCTGGATGTCGTGGTGGGGATCGCCGCGGGCGGCACGACGCCGTTCGTGCACGGTGCGTTGAGAGAGGCGCGCACGAGGGGTGCTGCGACGGCGTTCCTGGCGTGCGTTCCGAAGGAGCAGGCAAACGACGACGCCGATGTGTCGATCCGGGTCGTCACGGGGCCGGAAGTGGTGGCGGGAAGCACGCGTTTGAAGGCCGCGACCGCGACGAAGATGGTGCTCAATGTGATCAGCACGCTCACGATGGTGCGCCTCGGGAAGGTGCACGGCAATTTGATGGTCGACGTGAACACGCGGGGGAATGCGAAGCTGCGTGAGCGCGGCATCGGCTTGGTTGCGCGCGTAGCCGGCGTCGATCGTGCGCGGGCCGAACACTTTCTCGACGGCGCGGGCGGACAGGTGAAGCTCGCGATCGTGATGGCGGCGCGGCGTGTGTCGCGCGATGAAGCCGCGGCGTTGTTGGAGCGAAACGGCGGAGTGCTGCGGCGCGTGATCGAGCGCTGATTCGATCGTGGATCCCCTACCCGAGCTCTCGACCGAGCGACTGGTGCTGCGCCGCTGGCGGGCGGAGGACCGTGGGCCGTTTGCCGCGTTGAACGGTGATCCGCGGGTGATGGAGTATTTTCCTGCGTGCCTCGATCGTGGCGAGAGCGACGCGATGGTCGACCGCATCGAGGCGCACTTCGCGAACTTCGGCTTCGGTCCGTGGGCGGTGGAAGTGCGCGGCGGCGCACCGCTCATTGGATTCATCGGCCTGGCGGTGCCGCGCTTCGAAGCGCACTTCACGCCGGCGGTCGAGATCGGATGGCGCCTCGCGTTCGATGCGTGGGGACATGGATATGCGACGGAAGGAGCGCGCGCGGTGTTGTCATTCGCGCTGGAGACAAGGGGCATGCCCGAGGTCGTGTCGTACACAGCGACGAACAACTGGCGCTCGCGCCGCGTGATGGAACGACTGGGGCTCCAGTACGACGAGCGCGACGACTTCGACCATCCGCTCGTGCCTGAGGGCAATCCGCTTCGCCGACACGTGCTGTATCGGACGAAGGCCGCGCGTCCGAAGTGAGCGCACAGGAGCCGTGAGGGCACCGCGCGCTCGATCGGTCTCGCGGAGCCCCAAGTCCAGTCTGCCCTGATCACTGCCGAATCAAGGCGCACACGCGGTGCTCAGTGGGGCGGCGCTTCGAGCGTCAAGTCGATCTCGCGGTTCTCGCCGGCGCGGAACGGGACGCTCGTGCGTTTCGAGAGGCCTTCGAAATCGACCTGCACCCAGCTCACCTTGGCCGGATCGATGCCGCTCAAGTGCCATACGCCTTCCGCTCCGCTCGTGGTGGAGTCGAGTTCGTTCCCGTCGCTGTCGATCAGGGACACGCGTCCTCCGAAGATCAAATGATCCTCGTCGAACAACACACGACCGTGTGCTTGCGCGCCCAAGTGCGTCGTGACCTCGATCAAGTCGCTCCGGCCGGTGAGCTTCGTCAGCTCGAGGTGCGCGAGCTGCATCTCATTCGTCCACAGGTCGAGTGTCGGCGTCCCGTGCGGCAGAGACTTGACGGGCACCGGCAAGCGCACGAACCAGCCGGACTCCGTGCGCAGGAGGGACCAGTGCGCGCCGAACTCGTCCTGATCCGCGTGATCCTGCGCGACGATGCCGTGGATACGCGCGAAGGCCACTCCGGGTTCGGGTCCGTCGTGCCAGGCGATACGAAAGGTCGGACCGATCGCGACGCGGAACACGAGGTCGCCGCCTGTCTCCGCGAGGACGGCGCTGTCTTGGTCACACCGCACGGGCCGCCTGGTTTCCTGTTCGTCGCTGTCGAACGCCCTCGGCTGCGTTTGACCATCTTCGAATGCGGCGCGCACGCGCCCGGTCGCGAACGGCTTCGTCGTAGTGCAGCGTCCTTCCGCGTCGGTCGTGCAGGATTCCTTCTGGGTCGCGTCCGACAACACCACGCTCAGGAAGGGCACGGGCTCGCCAGTCGCAGCATCGAGCACGAGCAGGTGCGCGTTGGCGCGCTCGATGAGGCGCGTCTTCCACTCGATCGGTCGCGCGCACGCATCCACGATTCTGTGCAGCGGATAGCGCCGCGAATCGGGATAGAGCGGAGGCTGTGGCTCCAACTGCAACCAAGCTCCGTCGGACTCAGGGCAAGGCAGATCGAAACGACCATCGGCGTCGGTGACGCACTCGGCTTGCGTGCAGTTCGAACTCGTCTCGTCCGAGTCCGCGGGGGAAGGGAAGGTCTGCGGTCTCCAGCGCAACGTAGGACCCTGGCTCGCGACGAATGCGGCCGCGAGCCGCGCATGCATGATGCTCTCCGCTTGCGCTCGCGCCTCGGCGTCGATCTCGGCGCCGAAGTTGACTTGGGTGCCGATCAACCGCGTCAAGGCCAATGCCTGTGTTTCCTTCTCGGCCGACGGCGGCGTGGGATCGCTCGCATCGAGCAGTCCTCCGATCGTGCCGCCCTCCGCATTCGTCCCCTCACTTTCGGGAGCAAAGATCGAATCGCTCACGATATCGGGAGCGACTGCAGGTTCGGCGTCGCTCGGCGGCGAGTCTGCTGGGTTCTGAATGACGTGGAAGGTCGGCAAGAAGAGTTGGACGCGGGGCGCCGCTGATTGCACGTCCGCCGCTTTCGACTCGGAATCGGCCTGAACCGACAACAGCGGGCCAATCGTGACGACTCCCGCGGTGTTCCGCCGGATCCGCAGATCCGCGCTTTCCATCGTCACCCCTTCCCTCCCGATAGGAACGTCGCCGCCTTCGAGCGTGACGGTCTCGGGCACAGAGCCTTGAAACCAGTTCGTGTCGAACTGGATGCTCACGACATGCGGTAGCTCGGCCGAGTGCTGCAGTCGGATCTTCCAGCCCGCTAGCGGTGCGCCCGTGGCTGCTTCGATCAAGCGTCCGTGGATTCCGGGAGCGGGCGGCACTTCGCGCATCGAGCTCGTCGGCGTCTTCGGTTCGGACGTGAGCACGGCGCTCTCACGATGACTGCCGTCGACTCCCTCGACGAATTGCGGCGCAGCCAAGGTCACCTGCATCGCTCGAGGCGACGCAATCCACAGGATCGCAACCACGACGCCGATGGCGGCGCAGGCACACACGAGGATCACACGGGAAGCACGCATCGTCCGGCGGATCGCGTCGCACAGGACCGGTCTCGCCGGCTCCTCATCCTACGCTTCCAATTCGGCCTGTGGCGTGCACTCTCGACGCAACCGTGCGCATCGTGAAGCCGGCCGCGAGCGCTCAACCGCCCGGTCGGTCGAGCTGCTCGATGCGAGCGCGCACTGCGGCGAGGAACGGCTCCCAGTCGAACGCCGGACCTGGATCGGTCTTGTTCTTCTGCACGTGAAAGTGGCCCAGGATCCCGTGAACATCGCGCCATTCATCGTCGTCGAGCACGTGGTCGAGGACCTGGCCGTTCTCGTCGCGCGGCGCATCGGGCGTGATCTTCGGGAACTCGCGACAGAGCGCAGCGGCGAGCTTCACGAGGCTCGCGTACTGCTCGGGCGTGAGGTCGTACTGCTCGAGCTCTTCACCTTGAACGACGCCGACGATCGGCGCCGGTCCGCGCGCCGGACGACCAACGAACCCTGGCGTCAGCACGCCGCTCTCCTGCACGCGTGCGGGAATTTGGATGTACGTGCCGATCGTGTCGCGCCGATACCAGTCGTCCAAGGCGTTGGCGCGCTTCAGCGGATACGCACCCATGTTCGCGATCTCGATGCCGATCGAGCGCGGGTTGGACTTCGTCGCGTGCCAAGCCGTGTCGCGCAAGTCGAGCGTCTGGTAGATCGTGCCGTCGATGTCGAGCATGAAGTGCACCGACAACATGCGCTCGTCCTGCAGCACGCGGAAGCACGTGCGCGACAAGCCGCAGACGTCGTAGTGCAGCACAAACTGGTCGACGACGTCGGCGACGAGCTGGCTGTCGTGCGAATCCGCGGGCACCGCGACCTGCGATACCGTCGGTTGCTTCTGCAGCGCGGTGCGCTCGTCGGGCTGGTTTTCGGGACCAGCGGGAACGTACTCGGGGTTGGGCACCGCGTGCAGCCTGCCCGGTTGGTAGTGCAAGCCCGTCTTGTCCGCGATCTTGCCGGTCGGGTCGGGAAAACGCGGCCGCTCACTCGATGCGTCGTAGTGCGGCGCCTCGGTCCAGAGCACGACGCGCGTGCCGGTGTGCACGCGATGACCGCAGATCACGATCGCATCGTTTTCGAGCGGTGACGGACGCGCTTCTTCGATCGGATGCGCTACAGCATCCGGCGCGGCTTGCGGCACCGGTTTCGCGGGCGCGGACTCGGGCTCGCGAAGCGCCTCCGGCGACGGTTCGGCGGAATGACACCCTGCCCCCACGCAACACATCAGGAGAACGAGTAACGGGATCGCCGCGCGCACGAGCGCCCACTCTACACACGCGGACTGGTCTGCGGCATCGCGAGGATTCGTGCGCAGTACCCGCCTGGGTCGAGGTCCCCTTCCCGCCGATCCAACACCTCCCCGTATTTTTCGCAGAGATCCTGCAACCGAATCCACACCCGTACGTCGGCGCAGTTGTGAAGACAGTGCGTTGCCTCGGAGCCTCGTTGATCGGTGCGGGTGCGGAGCTCGTCACGATCGAAGCGCGTTTCGACGCGCGCGAACGCAATGGGACCGAGGTCGTGCTCACGGGCCTCCCCGATCCCGTGCTGCGCGAGAGCAAGGGTCGCCTCGAGTGCGCGCTCACCGAGAACGGCTTCGGCCTGCCGCAAGGTCGCTTGTTCCTGAACCTCGTGCCCGCCGCGCGCCGCAAGTCGGGCGAGATCCTCGACCTGCCGCTCGCGCTCGCCGCCGCAGCAGCGACCGGTCACTTCGACGCGCGTGTGCTGCGTCACACGCTCTTTCTCGGTGAGCTCGGCATCGACGGACGCCTGCACGCCGTCGCCGGCGGACTCGCGGTCGGGATCATGGCGCGCGAGCGCAAGATCCGCCGCGTCTTCGCGCCGCCCGCAACAGCCGCCGAAGCCGCGTCGATCGAGGACATCGAAGTGTTCGGCGCGCGCAACCTCGCGCAGGTCGTCGCGCACCTGGTCGGCAACGGCGAGCCGCTCAAGCGCTTGCTTCCCTCCGAACTCGAATCCGCCGTCGACATGAGCGGTCCGTCGCTCGACGACGTGCGCGGGCTGGTCGACGCCAAGCTCGCCGTCGCAATCGCAGCAGCGGGAGGCCACGGGCTTCTCTTCATCGGGCCGCCTGGTGCAGGCAAATCGATGCTCGCACGCCGCCTCGTGCGCCTCCTGCCGCTGCCCTCTCACGCCGAACGCCTCGAGATCACGCGCATCTTGAGCGCCGCCGGTCGGTGGCCCGGCGGGCTCGCGCGCGAGAGACCGTTCCGCGCGCCGCACCACACGACGAGCTACGCCGGCCTCGTCGGCGGCGGTCCGCTCGCGCATCCC
The DNA here is from genome assembly GCA_038330085.1 of Planctomycetota bacterium. GTDB lineage: Bacteria > Planctomycetota > UBA1135 > UBA1135 > JAEUIA01. The sequence goes on from JBBQNP010000033.1 coordinate 9,482, forward strand.
GGCGAGATCTCGCTCGCTCACGGCGGCGTGCTCTTCCTCGACGAGCTGCCGGAGTTCCGGCGTGAAGTGCTCGAAGCGCTGCGACAACCGATGGAGTCCGGCAGCATCACGATCAGCCGCGCCGCGCGTCACGTCGAGTTGCCCGCGCGCTTCCAACTGGTTGCCGCGATGAACCCGTGTCCGTGCGGCTATCGCGGACATCCGCGGATCGCGTGTCCGTGTCCCCCGTCGGTCGTGCAGCGCTATCGCCGGCGCATCTCGGGTCCCCTGCTCGATCGCATCGAGCTCGTGGTCGAGATTGCGCCGCCGAGCATCGAGGAGCTCGCGCCGCGCGAGGAGGCGCTCGCACCGGGCAATGGGCTGCTCGGCAACCCGCGCTGGAGCGAGGACCACTTGCGGGCCCAAGTCGCGCACGCCCGCGCGCGTGCGCATGCGCGCGATCAACCGGGCCCGAACAGCTCGCTCGACGCGAAGGTGCTCGATCGGGTCGCGCCGTTGGACGAAGCGTCACGTTCGATGCTGTCCGCCGCCGCCCGCAAACGCGGCCTGAGCGCACGCGCATTGCAGTCCATCCGCCGCGTCGCCCGCACGTGCGCCGACCTGGAAGACGGGGAGAACGTCACCTCGGCCCACATCGCGCAAGCTCTGGCCCTGCGCGCAACCATTCTCTGAACCAGGTCACTCGAGGCGAGCTTCGGTTCGGGGACCAGCGCTCAACTCCCGTCCTGACTGAACGCGTCGGCTCGGATGAACTGCGTCCGTCGGCGCGCTTTGATCGGGCGAACAATTTCTCGGTTCGAAGTGCCCTTCCCACGTCCGAACGCTGCCGGCCGAATTCGAAGGAACCCGCTTTCCAATTGGCAGACATGCGAACCGAGAGTCGACAATGCAGGAATGATCACATCGCACAAGCAGGTCAGCACGACGGACCACAAGGGACGCCTCACCCTGGGCGTTGCCTTCGCCAACCGCACGATGATCCTCGAGGAGCGCGGAGACGAGATCGTCCTGCACATGGCGCGCGTCATCCCCGAGCGCGAAGCGTGGCTGTACGAAAACCCCGCTGCCCTCGCATCCGTCCGGCGCGGGCTGCAGCAAGCCCGCAAGCGGCAGCTCTCCGACGGCCCCGATCTTCGAAAGTCGACTGCAGGCAGAAGCAGCTGATCGAACACTCGCGGACGACCGCAGCGAACACCGAAACCGAGGGCAACTTTCAGTCCGATCAGGCAGACGATCCCGAAGCCTGGGAACTGTGACCAAGGTCAAGCTCGTTCACTCTGCCGAACGTGATTCCGCGCTGTTCGCGAGATCTAGTCGATGACGATCTCGCCCACGTTTCCGGACTCGAGCGGGACGACGAGCGTCTTCGAATGCTCTGTGTGCAACAACCCCGGCAGGCCGATGCTGAAGCTCCCACCCGGCGGAAGGCTGTCGATCCTGAACGCTCCGTCGTCTCCGAGCGGAACGTCGATCAGCAGGGTCTCGGATTCTTCGGGCGTGAGCAGCGTCCTCGGCGGAACGAGCCCCGCGAATTGTGCGGAGAGCGCGCGTCGTTCGTGCGGATCGTGGAATGCGCTCGTCACCCTGGCGGTGCCCGTCACGGTCACGCCGCTCTTCAAGCTGACGTGCACGCGATCGACATCCTTCCCGTCCGTGATCTCCACGGTCTGTATCGCGGTGCCGAATACCTGGTCGCTCTCGAGGACGTCATCGAAGCTGTAGAGCGCGTAGAGCTGGTACAGGCCCGGCGTCAACGACACTATGTTCGTGTAGAGCATCGGGTCGCGCGTGCGCATGTGGAAAACGCGCAGGTTCCCGACTCTGTCGACGACGGCAAGGCGAACGGGTCCGTCCTGCTGGTTGGTTACGCTGGAGTCCGGCTTGACTACGCTCAGCTCGACGGGATTCGAGGACCCGACCGTCACGTTCCCCGGCACCTCGAACTCGACCTTGACCACTCGCGCCCGGGACGTGAACAAGTCGAGCGATGCAGGATCTGCGTGGCTCGCTCCGATCTTCGCTATCGGTCGCATTGTTCCGAATATGCGAAGCTCAGCCGGAAGCAGTCGCTTCTCGTCGGTCCAAGGCTGCAACTCCCAGCCATCGCCGAGAGCGTCCAGTCCGCGCACGGTGACCTGGAGTCCGCACGGCCTGAAGAAGCTCCAGCTCAACGGCGGATCGTCCGCAGTCGCGCGATGCACGAGATCGAAGCGCACGAGCTTGCTGCGCTCGATCCCATCCGACTTCACGACCAGCTCCGTGATGTCCGCGCCGGCGGGATCGAGGATGGCCAGCCGGAAGCTGTGTTCCTTGCCTTCGGGATGAAGCTCGCCCAGGTCCTTCGTCTCGCCCGCAGCGACCGTGAAGCGGCCGATGATGAATTCCTGCGACGTGGTCCCCTCGAATCGCGCGACCAGCATGCAGGAGCCGGGCTCGACGTGTCCGATCTCGAGCTTGCCGTGCGCCGGCGTCGACACCTCCGAGCGCTGATGCCATCCGCGAGCGGTGGGTTCGGAGCTGTCCTGCGTCCGTGTCCACAGTTCGACGTGCGCGTTGTTCACCGGCTTCGAAGTCGTGTCGAGCAGAACCCCGCGCACGACCGCATCGCCCGTGGACGGATCCCTCGAAGGATCCGTGAGTGCAGCAGCCGAAACGACGAAGAGCGCGAGCAACATGAGAGCCTGAAGGCTACTTCAACGACACCGAGCCGTCATGGTTGCGCTGCATCAGCGAAACGCGAGCCTGCCCTCACTCGTGCCGCAGCGCCTCGACCGGATCCATGTTCGCGGCTCGCCACGCGGGATAGAGCCCGAACACCACGCCGATCCCGGCTGAAATCAGGAACGCGAGCACCGGCGCCGTCGGTGTGACGATCGTCGGCATCGACCAGACCTTCTCGACGTACAGCGGAATCAACATCCCGAGCCCGACACCAAGGATCCCGCCACCGACCGAGAGGATCACGCACTCCACCAGGAACTGCGTGACGATGTGACGCTTCTTCGCACCCAGCGCGCGCCGAATCCCGATCTCGCGCGTGCGCTCCGTCACCGTCGCGAGCATCACGTTCATGATCCCGATCCCGCCGACGAGCAGCGAAATCCCCGCGATGCTGCCGAGCACGATGTTGAAGATCTCTTTCGTCTTCTCGGCTTTCGCGAGCAGCTCGAGCGGCACGACGACCTCGTAGTCCTTCTGCTTGTGCTGCCGATTGAGCATCTCGCGCGCAGCCGATGCCACCAGCGCCACGTTCTCGGGCAAGTCCACCGCGACGATGACCTCGTGCAGCTCGACCTGCTCCATGTCGCGCGAGCCACTGCGGATCTTCACCTGCACGTCGCCGAACCACTTGCGCCCCGTCTCCATCGGAATGAACACTTCGCCCGTCACATCACCGCCCGGAGCCGGCTGATCGGTGCCGATCGGCACGCGCGGGATGAGGACACCGACGCAGGTGAAGTAGTCCGCTCCGATCTTGATCTCCCTGCCGACCATCGATTGGAACGGGCTCAGAAAGCGCGCGACCTCGTAGCCGAGCACGCACACGTTCTTCACGCCGTGCTCGTCCTCGGCCGAGATGAAGCGCCCTTCGGAGAGCGGTCGCGCCGTGACCTCGAGGTACTCCGGCACCGTCGCCAGCACCCGCGGGTTCAGCGCCTTCTCACCGAAGCGCACTTCCTGCTGGAGCTGGCGCACCGGCACCGCACGCCTCACGCCGGGAAACGTCGTCGACGCGCGCAAGAAGTCGAGATCCGTGAGACCGTACTCCGAAATGCGCGTCGTCTCCTTGCCGGACACGACGTCCTCGGGCGGCTTGACGCTGCGCAAGATCACGTTCTGGCTGCCGAGCTGGCGAATCTGGTCCTGCGCTTCTTTGCTCGCGCCTTCGCCGATCGCGAGCATCGCGATGACGCTCGACACACCGAACAGCACACCAAGCGTCGTCAGCACGGCGCGCAGCTTGTGCAGCATGAGGCTGTTCATGCCGAGCACGACCGTCCGTCCGAGAGCGCTTTTCACGGGATCACCTGCATCGTGTCACCGTTGCTCTTTCAGCCGGATCGAATCGCACGGAAAAACCTCGCACGGGGAAGCCATCGAACCGCGCATCAAACCGCGGCTCCAATCCGATTGTCGTGCACGTTCTCGATCTTGCCGTCGCGCAGCGCGAGCGTGCGCGCCGCGCGCCGGCCGACCGACGGTTCGTGCGTCACGAGCAGGATCGTCTTGCCTTCCGCGTGCAACTCGTCGAACAGCCCGAGGATCTCCGTCGCCGTCTTCGAATCGAGGTTGCCCGTCGCTTCGTCCGCGAGCACGATCGCCGGATCGTTGATGAGCGCGCGCGCGATCGCGACGCGCTGCTGCTGGCCGCCCGACAACTCCATCGGCCGGTGGTCGAGTCGCGTGCCGAGCCCGACGCGCTCGGCGAGACGCACTGCGCGCTCTTCGCCGTCCGCAGGCGGATCGTCCTGGTAGAAGAGCGGCACGAGGATGTTCTCGAGCACGTTGAGCTGCGGGATCAGGTTGTAGCTCTGGAACACGAAGCCGATCTCGCGGCTGCGCAAGTCGGACAGATCGTCGTCGTCGAGGTCCGACACCTCTTCGCCGCGCACCTTGTACGAGCCATCCGTCGGACGATCGATGCAGCCGAGGATGTTCAAGAGCGTCGACTTGCCCGACCCCGAGCTGCCCATGATCGACCAGTACTCCCCCTTCTTGAACGAGAACGTGAAGCCGTCCAACGCGCGCACGAGGTTCGTGCCCATCTGGTAGACACGCGTCACGTCGGCGAGATCGGCGACGCCCGCGACGTCGCGCTCTTCAACCACGTCCGCCGTCCGGCTTGCCTGATGCGGGAACGGTCTCGGCGGGTTTCGCCGGCTCGCCGCCGCCGCTCTCGTGACCGGTGCCGTCGGTTTTGGCGGGCACAGCATCATGTGCTGCACCGTCACCAGCGCTCGTGTTCGCACCTGCAGCGTCACGGCCACCGCGACGCGGACCCTTGCCGCGTTGACGATCTCCGCCGTTCGCCCCGCCATTCAGCCCAGGTGTGGCGTCCGTGCGCGCGGCTCCGTCGAGCCCGGTCGCACCACCGCGCATTCCACCCGAAGCATTGCCGCCCGGAGGCATCGCGACGTCCGGCACCGTGACCGGCACCTCGTCCGTACCCGGTGTCTGCGCGCCCTGCGGCGTGAAGCCGGGCGGAGGTGCGAGCAGCACTTCCTCACCTTCCTTCAAACCCGACACGATCTCGACCTTGGTGTCGTTGCTATGGCCGATCTCGACGTTGCGCTGTTCCCAACCAGTGAGCGTCGTGACGAACGCCGTCGGCTTGCCCTTGTCGAGCACGACCGCCTGCAGCGGGACCGACAAGCAGTCGGCAATCCTGTCGGAGACGATCTCGAGGCTGCACGACATGCCGGGACGCATCTCTGCGATCGGATTGGTGACCTGGATCTCGGTGCGGTACAGGCGTTGGTTCGGGTTGGCCCACCACGAGTTCTTGTCGGGCAAGAGCGCCACGAACTGCACGGTGCCGTCGAACTCGCGCTCGGGCAGCGCGTCGATGCGGATCTTGCACGGGTTGCCGACCACGACGCGCTTGAGCACGGACTCGTGCACCGACGCTTCGACGATCAAGCCGTTCGTGCGCGGGATGGTGAGGATCTCCTGGCGCTCGCGCACCGTCGTCCCCTCCTGGATCGGATCTCCGCCGCCCATGCGCCCGCCGTCCGAGCGCGCGTACACGACCATCCCCGGCTCCTTGGCGCGGATCTTGGCCTTGGCGAGCTGGTCGATGTACTTCTGATCCTTCTCCCGCTCGAGGTCGAGCTTGGCCTTGCTCGTGACGAGCGCCGAGTTGTAGTCGACGAGCCTCGAATCGGCCTGCAGCTTGGCGCGGTCCAAGCCGCGCTCCGCCTCCAATCGGTTGGCCTTGAGCTCCTCGCGCTGGCGCGGATCGTCGAACTTCGCGAGGAGGTCGAGCGCGCGTCGCGCCTGCTCGAGCGTGATCTGCGCGCGTTGGAAGTCGAGCTCGTCGCGGTCGAGCTCCGTCTTCGTGAGGAACTTGCGCTCGGCCAGCTTCTTCGAATAGTCGTACGTGTTCTCCGCCTTGGCGAGCTCGGACTGGGAGAGCTTGATCTTTTCCTCGGCCGCCTTCTTGAGCTGGTCGTAGTCGCCTTCGAGGTACTTGGTCTCGTCCAGCCTCGCGAAGGTGAGCTTGCGCTCGGCTGCCTCGGTGTCGCTGTTGTTCTGGCTCTTCTGGATGTCGTAGCTCGCCTTCGCCTTCGTGTACGACGCGTCCGCGTTCTGCACCGCGATGTCCTGCACGACCTTCTTGTCCTTGAGATCGCTCGCGTCGAGCTCGACCAGGAGATCGCCCGGCTTCACGAACGTGCCTTCTGCGATCAGGAAGAGGATCGTCGTCTGGCCTTCGATCTCGCTCTTCACGCTGGCGGCGTCCTTCGCGGCCAGGTTGCCGCGCTGCAGAACGCTGATCGTCATCGGCCCGCGCTCGACACGCGCGCCCTGGATTTTGATCTTGGCCTGGCCCGCGAACCAGCCGCCGTACGCCACGCCCCAACCGAACACGAGCACAACGGGCACGAGGGCCCACCAGATCTGGAACCCGCGTTTCTTGTGGCTCTTCATGCGTAACCCTTCGTGGCTGCACTCCCAGAGGAGTTCGAGCGCGGCTGCCCCTCAAATGTTCCCATGCGCTGCATCAGGGCTTTCCCTCCGGCCGCTCACCCGGGATCGGGCCCTCGTCCGGATGCTCGAGGCGATCGGGCTGGACGTGGATGCCGGACTGGTCGAACGTGAGGAGCTCCATGTCGAGGAACAGATTGAGCCTCGCCAAAGTGTAATCGATCAGCGCGCTCGTGAGCGCATTCTGGGCCTGGAGCAGCGCCGCCTGTGCGTCCAAGAGATCGCGCGTGTCGGCCCGTCCGGCTTCCATGTTCAGCTTCGTGCTGTCGATGCGCTGCTCGGCCAGCTCGACCGCGTTCTCCTGGATCGAGTAGCTGTCACGGCGTGCCGCAGCGAGGCGCAGGTCGTCGCGCAAGTCGGAGCTGATCTGGTCCGCGGAGAGATCGCGCGCACGCACGACAGCGGCCTCGTTGATGATCGCTTCGCGGTAGGTATTGCGCTGCGGCAAGCGCTCGAACGGAAGCGTGAACGTCCCGCCGACCGCCCACGAGAGATCGCGGAAGTCGTACTTCAACGGCTTGCCGTCCTGGCTCTGGATGAAGGCGTTGGCGTTGACGGACAGGAACGCGCGCAACGCGTCCGCGGCCACGTAGGTCTTGCGATCGGAGTCGTCGACGCGGTCGAGCGCCGTCATGTGGTCGAGACGATGATGCAGCGCGAAGTTCGTGACGACGTCCTCGGGGAAATCGATGCGCGCGTCCTTCTCGGCGGCGATCTCCGCCATGGCGCCCTGATCGAGAGGCATCGCGCTCTGCGGCGGCAGGCCGAGGAACAGTTTGAACTGGTCGAGCGACTGGTCGAGCCGTTGCTGGGCCGTGAGCAGATCGTTCTGCGAGCGCAGCTCGTTCTGACGCGCCTGACCGAGCTCGATGACCGACAACCTGCCCGCCTCGGCCAGGGCCTTGTTGCGCTCGGACAGATCGGTCAGGTGCGCGACGTCGTTTTCCTGGTTCTTGACGACGTCATGAGTTTGCAGGATGCGGTAGAAGCGCGTCGCGACGTCGAACGCGAACGTGCGGCGGAAGCGCTCGAACGTGCGCACCTGGTACACGAGGTTGCGCTCGGCCTGCGTGAGCGGCTCCATGACGATGCGCTCGCCGAAGCCGGCCATCAGAGGTTGCGTGACCGCCAACCCGAGGTTGCTCGTCGGATGCCAACCGTCGGATCCGATCAGGCTGCGCGTCACGTTCAAACCGAGGTTGCCGAGGATCGTGGCGCCGGTGCCGAGCAGCTTGGCCAGCGTGAAGTTCGCGCCGCCGCTCGCCGTCTGGGCTTCGTCGCCTTGCCCCTCGACGAGCGCGTTCAGCGTGCCGCCCTTCTGGATCGCGAACCGCCAGCGCTCGAGCGTCAAGTCGAGCGCAGACAGGTAGAGCGCCTCCTTCTGTCGCTGGTAGTCACGGCTGTTCTCCGCCGCGATGCGCAGGCAGTCGACGAGCGTGAGCGGTTGCTCGAAGTGCGTCTCGCCCGCGATCAACTTGTCGCGCAACGATCCCTGTTCGGGCTCGATGGTGAACGCACCCGTGTCGAGCGAGAGCTTGTCGCGCCGCGACTGCACGAGCGCGTACGTCTGCCGGTCCGCGTCGTCGCGCCAGGCCTCCGCCGAGCGACAGCCCGCGACCGTCACGAGCACGAGGATCAGCGCGGCGACATGGCGCATCAGCGCGGCGATGTGGCGCGGATGCGCAGCGCGTCGACGCGGCAACGCGGATGTGGTTTCGGTGCGGAGGTTCAAACGGCTCGCTGTCCCCGTGCGCGGGCCCGGCAGAGTACCTGCGCGCTCTGCGCCGGACCACCGGTCCACCGACACTTCGCAGTGCTTCACGGACCCGTCCGGGCGTGTTTTCTCAATTCGAACGCGACAACGGAGCACGCTTTCGATGCACGCCGGCACGCCCGGCCTTGGCTCAGTGCGGACGACACGCATCGGCCGCGTAAGATTGGATCTCGTGGGTGAGCAGCCGCTCGAACTCTTCCGCGCCGACCGTGCGCGCGGAAAGACGGCCTTCCTGCCACTGGAACCCCACCAAAGAGAGGCCCGCGAAACGGTAGCGCGCCGCGAGCGTCCCGTCGGGGCGCAGGAGCTCGACGGTGCGCTCCTCCTTCGGAGTCTCCGTTACGAGCGGTGCGTCCGTCGTCCGCAGAGCACCCGTCGACGCCGCCTCCGCGACGAGCGGATCCGCGCCGACGAGCCAGACCGTGCGCACCTGGAGCGGCTCGAGCGTGCGCGCGAGCGGATCGAACTCGGTGACTCGGCCGGCGGTGATGCGTCCTTCGCGCAAGAGCTCGGCGAGGTACAGCGGCATCGACGCGCCGCCGGATGCGACGAGCGTCCCGCGCTTCTTGCCGGCGGCGCTCCACTCGACGATGTCGAGAGCACCTCCGTCGCTCGTCCATTCGGCTTGGACGGAGCGGCCTGTACCGGGACCGACCTCGCGCCACTGGCAACGCGGTCCGTGGTCGGTCAGGCACTCGACCTCGAGGACGCGCTGCACGTCGCGCGCCGCTTGCGGCCCGTGCAGGAAGCGCGCATCGAGCTCGAGCTGCGGGCCGTCCTTGTCGTCGCGACGTCGCCACTCGACGAAGCCTTCGAGCGTCGTGCGCGCGCGTCCGTACTCGTCGGTCGTGTGCGACTCGAGCACGAAGCGCTCGATCCGTATGTCGACGCGCGGGGCGAACTTCGGACAGCGCTCGAGCAGGACGGCCGAGTCGTCCTGCGCGCCCGACGCGAGGAACCCGATCAGAGGCAGCCAGCAAGAGAGGCGCATACGCAGGGGTCATCGGAAGGAACTTCCGGATCCTTGAGCGCGGCAACGGGACCGGCTTGCCCCGGCGCTCGATCACGCCCCTGACCGCGTCCTGCGCCGGTTTCAGTGCTTCACGATCCCTGTCGCGGGACGCCTTTTCTCGAGCGGATACGCCTGCTGCGCGTCGCGCCACACGCGGATCGCTTTCTGGAACCTGCGCACCACGTCGGGATGTTCCGCCGACACGTCGAACGTCTCGAGGGGATCGCGGTCGGGCTCGTACAGCGCCAAGGTCGGGATCTTCGGCGAGGTCGGCCCGCGATCGGCCACCAACTCGTTCAGCGGGTTCCACACCAGGTGAAAGCGCTCGTCGCGCGCGCTGAAGATGTGCTCGGGCAGCGAAGTGATCGCCGGACGCCGCACGAAAGGAGTCGCGGGCCGGCTGTCGACACGCGACAGCAGCGACCGACCGCCCACGCGAGCAGGCGTCGCGAGGTCGAACCACTCGACGAGCGTCGGCAGCACGTCCTCGAGCTCGACGACGTCGTCGATCACGCGCTCGCCGGTCAGGCTGTCGGGATGGCGCATCACGAGCGGCACGTGCAACACCGCGTCGTGCAGCGAGCCGACGTGACCGACGACGCCGTCCTCTCCCAACTGCGAACCGCACGGGCTCGTCATCACGAACGCCGTGCGCGACCACGTCTCGCTCGCGTCGGCATTGGACTGGTAGTAGTCGAACGCGTCGCGCAGCGCGACAGCGAGGCCGAGCGTCGCGCGCGCGATCTCGCGGTCACAGCTGCCGCGCAAGGCGGCGCGCTGCGCGGCGTCAGGGGCCATCGCCCCGTTCGCAAACCGCGCGATCTCCGCGGCGCTCGCTTCAGGTCCGAACGAGCGCAACGCCAGCGCCGCTTCCACCTCCGCGCGACCCTCTCCAGCCGGAGCGCCGCTCCAGAGCCGATCGGGTCCCAAAAGATGGATCCACAGGAAACGCCTCGAGCCATCGCCCTGATCGCGCCTCGCCCAATCGCTCGCCGCCGCCAGCGTCACCGCGTCGTCGGCGGACGAGCGGAACGTTGCGAACCCGCGCCCGAACGCGCCCTCGAGGTCGAGCGCCGAAGCACTACCTGTCGCCGAGGTGACGAACGCCGCCGTGTGAAATCCGTCGTGCGCGAAGAGCTCGGCGAGGGTCGCGACCTCGCCGGGCACGCCGTCGACATCGGACGTGACGCCGCACTCGACCGGGGACAAACCCGTGAAGAGGCTCGCGAGCGACGGGACGGTGCGCGGCGACGGCGCGCAGGCGTGTGCGAACACGACGCCCGCAGCTGAGAGGTCGTCGAGCCCCATCGCGCGGCCTTCTTCGCGTGCGGTCGGATCGGAAGCGAGCGAAGTGGTCGCGCGGTCGTACAGGTAGGGCCCGGTGTGCGCTGCGCTGACACCCCCGATCGTGACCACGATGCAGTTGCGCGGCGGGATCCCCGGTCGCGCGCCTCGGCCGCAGGCTCCGAGCGCGCACACGAGTGACAGGAGCAAGGAGAAGCCTCCCACGCGGCGCGGTGCTCTCGTGCTGCGTGTGCAGGACCTCATCGCGTCTCGCTCGCGATCCATGCGGCGTATCCAGGTGCCACGTGCGCGGCGTCGATCACGACGAACTCGGGGACCTGATACGGATGCAACGCCGCGAGCGAAGCCTCGAGTTCGGCGATCCGATCCGCGCTGGTCTTCGCCACGAGGAGGACTTCGCTGCTCTCTTCGACGCGACCCTCAAAGCGGTAGATGCTCGTGATGCCCGGCACCATGTTGACGCACGCCACGAGGTGCGCATCGACCCACGCGCGCGCGATCTTCTGCGCCGTCTCGACATCGGGTGCGGTCACGAAGACCACGCGCGCGCGCACCGTACCCGTCGCCATCGCGCGCATCGTAGTGTCCGACCGCGCCGCGGGACACGGCGCACAGAACGGCACGTCGGGGAGCACAGCGAAGCGGGTCCGAGAACGAGGTGCCCCAGGTCACGGCGCCGAGCTGTGCGCTCCCGATCGGCTCGCCGCAGCCCACCCTTTCGAGCACTTCGAGTGCGCTCTCCTCAGGCGAAGCCCTTCCCGCCGCCGGGCCGATCGCTACACTCCGAGGCCGCCCCCCGCCTTCCGCATGTCGGTGATTCACAAGGTCGTCCTCGCGACGCTGCCCTACGTCCCTCGTCCGATCATGCGGCGCATGGCTGCGCGCTACATCGCGGGCGAGACGCTCGACGACGCGCTCGCGCGGTTGAAGCAACTGCGCGAGCGCGGTCATCCGGGCATCATCGACGTGCTCGGCGAAGGCATCACAGCCGAATCGCAAGCGCGCACCGTTGCAGCGACGTACCGCGAGGCCGCGTCGGCGGTCGCGGCCGCGAGGCTTTCCGCCTACGTGTCGGTCAAGCCGACGCACGTGGGCCTCACGATCGGCGAGGACCTGTGCGTCGAGCTCTACAGCTCCATCGCCGCGCATGCGCGCGATCTCGGGCTCTTCGTGCGCGTCGAGATGGAGGACGCCCCCACGACCGACGGGACCCTGCGCGTGTTCGAGCGCCTGCGCACGCGCTTCGACAACGTCGGCATCGTGCTCCAAGCGCGCCTCTTCCGCACGCAGCGCGACATCGACGAGCTCACCTCGCGCACCACCAACGCTCCGCTCGACGTGCGCGTCGTCAAGGGTATCTACCTCGAGCCCGCGACGATCGCGCACACCGAACCCGAGCCGATCCGCGCGGCTTACATCGACATGGTGCGCAAGCTCGCCACCCGTGGCGCGCGCCTCTCGCTCGCGACGCACGACGAGATCATGGCCGAACACTGTTTCAAGATCCTGCGCGAACTCGGCCGAACGAGCGACACCTACGAGATGCAGGTGCTGATGGGCGTGCGCGAAGAGCTATGGGAGCGCTGGAAGTCAGCCGGACACACCGTGCGGGTCTATGTCCCCTACGGCCCCGAATGGCGCGCCTATAGCCAGCGCCGGATGCGCAAGAACCCGCACATCCTGAAGCACGTGATGCGCCAATTCGTCGGCCTGAAGTAGCCGCGGATGGCGCGAGCCATCGATGAGCCGGCCCAACCTCATCGCGGCCCCCTTTAGCCGACCGGCGCGAGCCGACCGGTAATCCGGGCGACTCGCGCCGGCCGGAACCGCGCCGTCGGCGCGGAACATCTCGCCGCGCGCTCAGCGTTGCCTCGATCGCCCCAGCCCAGCCTCACCTCACCTCACCCCGATCACTTTCCGATCGCAAGCCTGCGCGCCAGCACCTCCGACAACACCCCCGTCTCCAGGATCTTCTTCTGCGTGACGCGGTAGTCGTACGGAACCCGATACCAAGTGACCTGGCTGTCCTCGAGCACCGCATAACACGCGCGCGGATCCCCGTCCCTCGGCTGCCCCGTCGAGCCGACGTTCACGAAGTACTTCTTCCCCGGCTCGAACTGGAACGTGCGCTCCTCGCGTCTCTCCAGATCGTGGAACCTCAGGTTCTCGTCGTGCACACCCGGATGATGCGTGTGACCACCGACCGCAATCCCCTCGAACGAATCGAACACCGCCGCCAGCTTGTCGGGGTTCAGTATTCCATCGGTCGACAGCACGTACTCGCGCACAGGATCTCGCGGGCTGCCGTGCACGAACACGAACCGCCCCTCCCGGTGCGTCAACGGCAAGCCACGCAACCAGTCCCAGCGCGCCTTGCGTTCGCTCGCGTGGTACCACTTCGGCGCCATGCGCACGCGCGTGTACTCGATCGCCGTCCTCGCGTGCGGGTTGAAGTCCGACGCATCCCCGAGCAACGCCTCGTCGTGATTCCCCATCAAGCACAACTTCGCGTGACCGCGCACCAAATCGACGCAGAACTCGGGCTCCGGACCGTACCCCACCACGTCACCCAGGCAATAGATCGTCTCGAGGCCCGACGCGCGGATGTGCGCGAAGACCGCTTCGAGCGCTTCGCGGTTGCTGTGCAGGTCGGAGATGATCGCGACCTTCATCGAGCCGTCGACCCCGTGCGCGTCGTGCTCGGCGCGAAGCCCTCGAGCGCGGCCGCGACCAGCTTCTCGCGCACGTCCGCGAGCTTGCCCTCGATCGTTGCGCCCGAGGCCTTCTTGTGCCCGCCGCCGCCGAATCGGCGCATCAGCGCGTTGACGTCGTAGTCGCTCTTCGACCGCGCGGACACCTTCACGGCGTTCTTCTCGACCTCGCGCAGGAAGAGCACGACCTCGACCCTCTTCACCGAGCGGATGATGTCGAGCACTTCGTCGCTGTCGACCAGGTTCACGTCGGCCGCGTCGGAGAGCGGCTGGTCGACGACAGCCAGCCTCTCGTCCGCAAAGTACTGCATGCGCGACAACATTCGCGCGACGTACTCGGGCTGGAGATGGCTGCGGCTCTGGTAGATCGCGCCGTACAAGTCGCTCGGCACGACGCCCGCACGGACCATCTCCGCCGCGACCGACAGCGTCTCCGCGTCCGTGTTGCTGTACTTGAACCAGCCCGTGTCGGTGACGAGCGACGTGAAGACTCCGCGCGCCGCGACGATGTCGAGCGGCACGTCGAGCGCGCGCGCGATGCGGCGCACGAGCAACCCCGTCGCTGCCGCCTTCACGTCCACGAACCGCTCGTCCCACCACGTGTCGCCGTGATGGATGTGGTGATCGACGACGACCTTCTTCGAGCTCGCGCGACGCAGAGCCGGCTCCATCGCACCGGTGCGCGAGAGCTCGCTGAAGTCGAGCAGCACCGCGACGTCGTGCGGCGGCAGGTCGCCGCCCGCGTACGTCCGGTAGCGCACGTCGCGCGACAGGTACTCGAAGTGGCCCTCGGGCGGATCCGGGTTGATGACCCAAACGTCCTTGCCCATCTTCACGAGCACGCGCTCGAGCGCAGCCTGCGCACCGATCACGTCTCCGTCGGGACGCATGTGGCCGACAAGCACGAAGCGTTGCGACGCCGACAAGAGTGCGATCGCACGCACCTTCTCGGGATCCAGCTCGTTGGTTTCGGCTTGGCTCATGCTCGGGTCGGATCGCCTTGGCGTGCCAGGGGATCGCCCATTCTCCAGGCTGTCCCGGAAATTAGCGCTCCGTAGCTTTGAACCCCATCGGCACCGAGCCCCGTCCGCACAACTTGTATCAAATGGGCCCCTCGGCCCGCGCGCGCCGCCCACCTACCCATGTGCCGGCGAGGCGTGCGCGTCCGTGCACGATCGATGGGAGCACGCCGCGCTTGCTGGTGTGATCGGTCTCGTAGAGGACGAAGTCGGCCCATGCTCCCGGACAGAGCTCGCCGGCGCGGCCCGCGAAACCGAGCGCGCGTGCACCGTTGCGGGTCGCGCAGGCGAACGCGTCCGTAGGAGCGATCTCCGGGTGTGCGGCCGCGAACAGCGCGAGCTCGCGGCCCATGTCCAGGTCAGTGTTGCTGGCGAGCGAATCGGTGCCCAAAGCCAGCGTCACGCCGGCGCGCAACCAGGCGCGCGCGTCGAAGCGCTCGCGGCGGAAGAACGCGTGCGTGCCGGGACAATGCACGAGCGCAGCACCGCTCTCCGCGATGCGCACGCGCTCCGTCTTCGTCGCGCGGTTGCCGTGCACGAGCGCCGTGCGCGTACCGAGCAGCCCCGCGCGCTCGATCGCGTCGAGGCCGCTGGCGTGCGGCGCGTGCGCGAGGATCGCGGAAAGCGGACCGCGGCCGTGTTCGAGCCACTCCGTCTCTTCGAACGTCTCGGCAAAATGGATCATCACGTGAGCGCGGCGCGCGCGGCACAGACGGCCGAGCTCGGACCAGAGTGACTCGCTCACGGTGTAGGGCGCGTGCGGGGAGACGCCCTCGAAGAAGCGTGTGCCGGCATTCGTACGCGTGCGCCGAGCCAACGGTTTGAGGGCCTGCGCCGTGCGCGCCGGATCTCCTGCATCGAGCGCTTCGCGGTAGCGACGCACGCGCAGCGCGACATCGCGTCGAGCGAGCGCGATCGCCCCGCTCGAGTCGACGTCGCCCACGAGCGTCGTTCCGGTTGCGATCAGACGTCGTGCACCGCGGAGTGCGTCGTCCCGCAAACCGGTCGGTCCGCGCGCCGTGCGTGCCGCGATCAGCGCGCGGATCCAGGCCGTGAACGCGCCCGCACGCGGCGAGCTTCCCGGCGGGACGAGGCCCATCATCCCGGAGAGCTCGAGGTGAGCGTGCGCATCGACGAACGCCGGCGCGATGCAGCCTTCGCCGAGATCCACGACCCGTGCGCCGGCCCCTGCCAGGCGACGAACTCGCGCGCGTGACGTGACCACCTCGCGCACGATCCCACGCTCGACGCGCAGCGCCGCAGCACGCACCACGCCTTCGGGTGCGAGCACGCTGCCGACCTCGAAGATCGTCGATCGCGGCGCCATCGCTGCAGGGGTCTCGGGTGTGCGGGCTTTCACTGGGGGTCGGCCACAAATGCGAGAAGGACCGGAGTGCGGTCCTTCCCGATCGTGTCCGTGCGCGACCCCTGAATCAGTCGGGTTGCGCCAGGATCTTCAGGTTCGTGACGCCCTTGATGAAGGACGGGATCGAGTTCGGCGCGAGCGCCAGCGACGTGTCGAACACGACCGAGAAACGGACCGCGTTCGGCTTCGGATTGAACTGGTTCAAGTCAGCCGAGTGGCGGACCCACGGCGTGAGCGAGTTCGGCAGGACCTGACCGTCGCTCGGGTTGAGCGACAAGTTGCACGGCTGCTGCAGCGGCGGGATGACCTGGATGCCTTGGAAGCGGACCGCCAGGTACGAGCCGGTCCCCGCGGGCACACCGTAGTTCAGCGTGTTGCCGAGGAAGTGCTCGAAGTCCGGCGTCGCCATCGTCGGCGTGAACGGAAGGTTGGCATCCGGGCCGCGGAACTTGATCAGTTGTTCACCTGCGCCGGAGTCGTAGATCACGTCCATATTCCAGCCGTAGCGCAGCGCGGGATCCGCGTTCATCGGATCGTCCGGAGCGAACAGGATCTGGAACGCGTTCGCCGTGGGCTTCATCCAGCACGAAGCCGCGCCGGTGAAGCACTCCGGACGGCGCCGGGGCAGAGCCCAGTTGCCGACGGAGAGGATGTTCTCGGAGTTCGGACCGACCACGCTCGGGGTGGTGGGACCCAGGTGAGGTGCCTCAGTGGCCATGTCCAACGTCTCGAGGCTGGCCTCGAGGCGGATCAGACCCGCACCGCCGGCGCCGCCCTGCGACTGATTGAAGTTGCCCCCGCCGACTCCCCCGCTGACGTCGACGCGCAGCTGCGTCGTGCCGACCAAGTCGATCAACTGACCTTGCAGGCGAACCGCGCCGCCCGAACCGGCACCGCCGGGAGGAGCATGGTTCGTTCGCAGGTCGTTCCCAGCCACGGGGGGAACCCCACCATCCGGTGCACTTCCACCATCTCCGCCGCCACCATCGATCAGACCGGACACAGTCACGTTGTGACCGCTCACGAGCTGCATCGCGCCGCCTCCGCCGCCACCGCCGGCACCAGAGTTGTCTTGGAAGGTGAGCAGGTGGAAGTTCGGGTCGGTGACCGAACAGGATCCGAAGCCGGAGCTGTCGTAGACGTCGCTCCCACCGCCACCTCCGCCGGAGCCTCCACGGAGGTGACCGCCTTCGGAATCAAGCTTGCGAATGACGGGAGGTGCACCCGGCGGCTCGATGTTGAGCACGCTCGAGTTTCCGCCCGCAGCGATCACCGGGGGCAGGTTGCTCGAGAAGTCGTTGGCGACCGGATAGGGCTGATAGTTGTCCCCGAGGCCGGCCGGAGCCACCGTACCGGGGATGGCTGCGCTGCCATCGGTGGCATAGGCCCCTCCGCCTCCCGGAGAACCCACCTGTCCGACGACGCAACCGGTCGTGGTGGTCAGTGAGATCGTGCCGAGCTGTCCGAAGTTCGGACCGAACGGGAAGGAGTCCGGGTTGTGGAGACCGCCCAGGCCGGCTGCCAACGTACCGAGTTTGCCAACGCCGCCACCGGGTGCTCCGTTCGGATCGACGGTGATCATGGTCTCGTCGATGTTGATGGCTCCGATGTTGATGAGCAACTGGTTGGTGTTGTCGGCGCGGGTCGCGCCCTTGCCACCATCACCCGCGTTGGGACCGCCCACACCGCCGGCTCCACCATCGGCCAAGTCCGACGCATGCACCGCCGACGATTGACCGCTGATGTCGAGCGTGCCCTGCAGGTTGATCGAACCGCGTGAGAAGACGCGCGCCGGATTGACGCCGGTCAGGATCAGTCTTCCGCCCGGGAGGATCTGGATCGTGGAGAACTCGAAGATCCCGTCCGTCACGACCAGCGGCGGTGCGAACTCCGGCCCGTTCTCCGGGTGACCCGGGAAGTAATCGATGCCCGGCTGCAGGTTGTCGAGGATGTTGTGTCCGGACTGGCTGGCGAGCGGAAAGGACTGCGAGTCCGTGTTGAGCGTCACCGTCTGACCCATCGGGATGATGAGCTCGCCACACCGTCCCGACCCGCCGCCGTAGCCGCGTGTCAGGCGACCGGTGTGCCACTCCGCGCTCGACTTGGCCGCGTCGAGGTTGTTCTGATCCGTGAAGTTTTCCCCGTCCGCATCCGGCAGCACAACCGGCGCGAGCGCCACGAACTCCGGAGTGAACGCGACCACTTCTGGGTTGTGGAGCTGGTTCCCCGCGAGGTCGCGGACGTCCGGGGGCAGGGTGACCACGACCTTGCGCAGGGCCGGATTGAGCGCCGGGTTGCCTGAGCTCGGGATCCCGTTCGTAGCGGTGAACACCATGGAAGTCGTCAGCAGCACCGTGTTCTGCGTGACGACGTAGCTCCCGGCGAGCGGCTGGCGATCCCCGAAGGTCTGCAGGTCCCCGTCCAGATCGACCTCGATGGTGATGAACGTCGCCTGCCCGTTCGGCGCCAACGTCGCCGGGTTCATGATGTCGTTGAAGGCGAATCGGATGGTCGAGTTGTGCCACACGTCGGTGGCACCCTGCGCTTCCACGTTCGGCACCGTGTCGTTCGGGTTGGGCGTCGCGGGGATAGCCTGATCCACCCGCACGTCGACGACCGGCGCGCCGGGCACCAGGTCCACGACGCCGAGCGACGTCTGGATCTCGCACTGCATGCGGCTCTGGTTGCTCTTGCCGCCCATGCTCCGCACGAACGGACCCGGATCACCCTGTTGTTGTCCGGGCAGGACGATGCGGTACGTGTGGTTGTCGACGAACCCGAACGTCGCATTGCCCTGCGTATCGAAAGTGATCGTGGGCCGGAAGATGACCTTGGCGGGGTTGAGCGGGTCGATCAGGCGCAACCCCGGCGGAACGGCACCCGTGTTCACGTCGACGACGTTGATCGAGGAGCTGTTGAGCGACGCCGGGTCGATGGCCTGGGAGAAGTAGACCGCGATGTCCTGGTTGACGTGCGTCGAGACCAGGGCGCAGCTCACCTGCGCGCCGTTCTGACCGCTGCTGCACCCGAGCGAGCACGTCTGGATGTACATCGGGCCGTTCGACGAAGAGCCGCTCCCGCTGCTACCGCCGCCGCCGCCGCAACCGGCAAGGGTGAGGGTGAGGAGGATCAGGCCGGCAGCACTGGCACCAAGTCCGCTTGATTTCATGAACGTTCCTGAGTGGGAAAGCCTGGGAAGGCCTGAGAGGGTCCGTACCGAGAGGGAGTCGACACTGAGGCTTCGAAGCAGGCGCCGTGAGCCACCCGAGAGGAACAGCCGCCGCACTCGGCGGAAGCTTCGATGCGAGCGGTTCGCGGGGGGGTGCGAAGTCGCGCGTCGAGCGGGGTTCGGGGGCCGCGCACTATAGATTCGAGCCTTCTTTAGTTGCCAAGTTTTTCTGACCGTGCAGAGCAGGTGGAGGGTCACGCATCTGAGGGCTCGAAGCGACGTTGGCCGCCGCCCTCCGGTCGGGTACCCTGCCCAAAGCGGCGTGCGCCACTCGGGTCGAGTGCCCTTCCAGCACAGGTCTACCCCGCGACGGAGAACGGGTACGGGTCGCGAGGCAGCGCCGGTGCGTTTCTTGCCCCAGACGTGTCGAGCGCGGCCTGCCCGACCGCGCGCGAAACCGCCCGTTCTCAAACGCCGTGCCCGTGAGCAGGCTGCGCCGCTCCCATCCTCATGCACGCCTACCCGCCCTCGAGACCGTCTCCCACCTGTCCCCGTCACCCCGCAGGGCTCCGACCGCTCGCGAACTGTGCGATTTCGATCGCTCTCGCCGGCCTCGGGTTCTGGGGGCTCCCCTCCTGCGACCACGGCAGCGCCGCCCCCCTGGCCGCGCCGGGTTCGCCGGAACAGCAGGTCGGTGAGCTGATCGAGGCCTTCAGCCCGCTCGACCGCACGGTCACGAGCGACATCAGCGACGCCAAGTTCATCCACGGACAGAAGGTCCAGGCCGAACTCTCGAAGGCGGGCCCCGCGGTCGGCCATGCGGCGCTGATGGCGCTCCAACTGAAGACCGAGAAGCCGGTCGACGTCGAGCGCGCGCTCCTGACCGTGGCCGCGCACGCGGATCCACTGGAGACCGTGCCGCTGCTCGAGAGCCTGCTGACGCAGTACGGCGCCTCGCTGAGCTTGCGCACGGAAGGCACCCTCCTCCTGGCCGAGGTTGCGCCGGCGCGCGCGCTCGAGCTGCTCGAGCCGCTCGTCACGAAGCAGAAGCAGAGCTCGACGATGCCCGACCAGGAGTTCCTCGTGAAGGCCTGGGTGATCGCCTGCGACAAGACGGGACGTTCGCCGGTGCCGGAGTTGTGCGACGTGGCGACGAACTTGTTCCAGCCTGGCTACGCACGCGTGCTCGCCGTGCGTGAGTTGGGCAAGCGCCCGGACCCGCGGGGTGAAGCGGCGCTGCGCACGATCCTCGTCGAGTCGACCGGCGACGGTTATCTGCGGCGCATCACCGTGCAGTCGTTGCACGCGCTGTTGCCGCGCGAGACGGCGTGCGAGCTGCTCCACGAGGTCGCGGCCAAGGAAGCCGACCTGAACTTCTTGCGGTTCCTCGCCGACGCGATCGAAAAGTGGTGCGGTTGATCACCGACACGCACGCGCACCTGTACTGGACGAGCTTCGACGAGGATCGCGAAGCGGTGATCGAGCGCGCGCGTGCCGCGGGTGTCGGGCGCGTGATCGTCGTCGGCACCGATGTCACGACTTCACGAGCGGCGTTCGACCTATGCGCGGACCGCGAGGGGTTCTTCCCCACCGCCGGCATCCATCCGCACGATGCGGACAAGTCGGATGCGACAGCGCGCGACCAGATCGAAGAGATGTGCCGTCGGACGGAGTGCGTCGCGGTCGGCGAAACCGGCCTCGACTGGTTCAAGGAGTTCTCTCCGCGCGATGCGCAGATCGAGAACTTCCGCTGGCACGCGCAGCTCGCGCGGCAGCTCGACAAGCCTCTCGTCGTGCACTGTCGCGACGCGCACGAGGACACGCTCGCCATCTTGCGCTCAGTGCCGCTCGTGCGCGGCGTGATGCACTGCTACACGATGGGAGCGGAGGAGCTGCCTGCCTACCTCGACCTCGGCTTCTACATCTCGTTCTCGGGCGTCGTCACGTATCCGAAGAACGAGCGCAACCGCGAAGCCGCCCGCGTGATCCCGCTCGAGCGCATCCTGTTCGAGACCGACTGCCCCTACCTCGCGCCGCAAGGCAAGCGCGGCAAGCGCAACGAGCCCGCAAACGTGCGCGACGTCATAGAGGACGTCTCTCGCCTGCGCGGCGTCGAGCTGGACGTGCTCGCGGAGCAGGCGAGCCGCAACGCAAGCCGCCTCTTCGCGCTACCCGGTTGATCCCAAGCTCGTGCGCGGAACAACTCCGCACCACCCGCGACGCGCACGAACGACAGCATCGAACGCGAACCGCGCCCTCACGCCCGCACGCGACACTCGGCATCCACTTGAGCGGCCGGCGCGGCATCTGCCCGGTATTCCCGGGCAATGCCGCGTCGGTCGCCACCGCGCGGGACGCGCGGAATCATCTCGCCGTTGGCGTCCACCTCCCCTTCGCGTCCGCTCCGTCACGGCGGCGAATGACCCTCACACCTCCAAGCACGCAGCGTCACATCACCGACGACGCGAACCCTTCACCATCCGACACCCACGAAAAAGCGCGGAGCGCCGCGCTTGCGCGCGACGCTCCGTGAACGAGCTCACCGGCGGAAGCCGGAGGCTCAAGCGATCACTGGACCGGCGTCCAGATGTTGCCCGAGATGAGCGATGCAACACCGACTTGCACCGGTGCGGCCATCGTGCCCGCGACCGAGAAGGCCTCGTCGAAGGTCGGGCCCGCGATCGGCGTCGTGAACTGGAAGATGCGGTTCTGAGTTTGGAGCAGGTCGCCTTCCTGGTTCATGAAGAAGCAGCGGTTACCCGTCTGCGTGACCTGGACCGGCCAGGCGTAGCAGCACCACAAGATCTCGGCATTGTCGGGATCGACGACGCCGGGGCCCGTGTTGCCTCCGCCGATAACCGTAGCTTCCGGCATGCCCGGGGTCAGACCGCCGGCGGTCGGGCCGGGCAGGTACATCTTGAAGCAGTAGCCCGAGCGCACGACGGTGCCCTCCGTGATACCACCCGCGATCGACATGGTGCCGAACGCGCTCGAGAGCACGGCCGGGTTCAACAACTGCGTGGCGCTGACGCCGGGCACGCCGGCGACCACGTCGCGCAGGAAGGCCTGGCCGGAGAGTTCGCCGAAGTAGCCGTACTCACCACTGCCGTCACCATCGCTGTCGATGGCGCCGGACGATTGGACCTGGGCTTGCGCCGAGGAGATGGAGCGAAGCGTTGCGATCGCGGCCGCTTCGTTGGCGGAGAGGCGCGCGGCCATGAGCTTCGGAATGGCGATCGAGGCGATGATGGCGATGATGGCCACCACGATCATGAGCTCGATCAACGTGAAACCCGAATTGTTGCGACTACGAATCATGTTGCTTTCTTTTCCCTCCAGGCTCGTTCGCCCGCTCGGGCTCCCTGCGCCTGATACCCGTTGTTTGTCCCGTCGTGCGCGGCCTCAAACCGCGCGCGACCACTGACTCGTCCCGACGGCTCGCACGAGCCGTCCACCGAGAACCCCCCGGGGTTTGGATTTCAGGTCCACGACCCAGTGGTGTTTCAGATACGTAGATCGGACGTGGTGCATAGCGCGCTTGAGCGGCTCAACCGTTTCCGCCGAGTTTCCCGACGACGTCGAGGATCGGGAGGAACACGGACATCACCACGCCGCCCACGATCACGCCCCTCACGGAGATGAGCAGCGGCTCGATCATGCTGGTCAGCGACTTCACAGCGGCCTTGACTTGGCCGTCGTAGAACTCGGCAATCTTTTCCAAGAGCACTTCCAGCGAACCGGTGCGCTCGCCGATCGCGATCATGCGCACGACCATCGGCGGGAAGACCTTCGAGTGCGCGAGCGGCTCGCTGAGCAAGTTGCCCGAGCGCACGCTCTCGCGTGAGTCGTACACAGCCTTCGCAACGATGCGGTTGCCGGCGGTCTCGGCGACGATGTCGAGCGTGCCCATGATCGGAACGCCCGAGCGGATCAGCGTCGCGAACGTGCGGCTGAAGCGCGCCAGCGCGACCTTGCGCGCGAGGTTGCCGAAAACCGGCGCCTTGAGGATGAAGCGGTCCCACATCCAGGCGCCGCGCTCGGTCTTCTTGAACGTCGTGAAGCCGACGACGATCCCGACGATCGCACCCAGCCAGACGGCCCAGTGCGCCTTCATGGTTTCAGCCGTGCCCAGCACGAACTCCGTGATCGGCGGCAGGTCCGAGTCGAGCGAGTCGAACACCTGGCGGAAGCCCGGCACGACGCCGAGCATCAAGAACGCGGTGATGCCCAGCACGAGCACCATCGAGATGATCGGATACGTCATCGCGGCTTTGATCTCGCGGCGCAGTGCATCGCTGGCTTCCTGGTACTCGGCTAGGCGCTCGAGGATGATGTCCATCTGACCCGAGACTTCGCCGGCGCGAACCATGCTCACGTAGAGCTGGTCGAACACCTTCGGGCACGTCTCCATCGCGGCCGAGAGATCGCAACCGCCGCGCACTTCTTGACTCAGCTTCTCGCAGGTCATCTTCATGCCGGGCGATTCGGCCTGGTCCGCGAGCACTTCGAGCGACTCGAGTAGTGCCAGACCGGCGCCGACCATCGTCGCGAGCTGGCGCGTGAAGATGACGAGCTCTTGGCGCTTGCACTTGGGCTTGACCTTGAAGAGCCGGAACTCGCCGGGCTTCTTCTTTGGTTGCTTCGACGCGGCTGCAGCGCCGGCTTCGTCGACGCGCATCACGACGAGGTTCTGCTTGCGCAGCTCGGCCACCGCCTCGGTCTTGTCGGAGGCGTTGATGGTTCCCTCGACGGTTTTTCCGCCCGGGCCCTTGGCTGCGTACTTGAAGGTCGTCACGGGGTGGTCTCGCGTGGTTCTCGGGCTGAACTCGGGTCTAATCCATCGTCACGCGCAGCACTTCCTCGAGTGAAGTGCGACCGCGTATCGCGTTGAGCAAGCCCACGCGCCGGAGGGTGAGCATCCCCTGGCGCACGGCCTCGTTCTTCAGGTCGTGGACGGATCGGCCTTCCACGATCATTCGCTTGAGGGTTTCGTCGAGGAACAGCGTCTCGAGGATGGCGAAGCGGCCCTTGTAGCCACCGGAGCAGCGTCCGCAGCCCGCCGGGTTGGGCTTGAAGAGCTTCATCCCAGTGGAGATTTCCGCCTTGGTGAAACCGACGGCAAGAAGTTCCTTATCCGGCAATTCGAGCGGTTCGCGGCAGCCTTCGCAGACCTTGCGCGCGAGTCGTTGCGCACCGATCGCGAGCAAGGAACTCGACACCATGAACGGGTCGACGCCCATGTCCATCAAGCGCGTGATCGTGCTCGGCGCGTCGTTCGTGTGCAGCGTCGAGAGCACCAAGTGGCCAGTGAGTGCTGCCTTCACCGCGATGTCAGCGGTTTCCTTGTCGCGGATTTCGCCGACGAGGATCACGTCCGGGTCCTGACGCAGGATCGACCGCAACGCGCCGGCGAACGTCATGCCCCGCTTGGGGTTGACCGGCACCTGGTTGATGCCGTCCATGCGGTATTCGACCGGGTCCTCGACGGTTACGACGTTGATGTCCGGTTGCGCAACCTCGTGCACGCACGAATAGAGCGTCGTCGACTTGCCCGATCCCGTCGGGCCCGTGATCAGGAGCATCCCGTACGGA
The DNA here is from genome assembly GCA_038330085.1 of Planctomycetota bacterium. Taxonomy (GTDB): domain Bacteria; phylum Planctomycetota; class UBA1135; order UBA1135; genus JAEUIA01. Next base: position 34,138 of record JBBQNP010000033.1, read on the forward strand.
GCGCTGATCGCTTTACGAATGTGCTCGAGCGACAGCGATTCGTATCCCATCGTCTCGAGCTTCAACGCCAGGTTGCCGCCGTCGAGAATACGCATGACCGCTTTCTCGCCGCCGACGACCGGCAGGATCGAGAGACGGAAGTCGATGGAGCGGCCTTCGTAGCGGATCTGGAACTTGCCGTCCTGCGGCGCGAAACGTTCGGCGATGTCGAGCTGCGCCAGGATCTTCAAGCGCGAGATCATCGCGTTGAGGATCGACTTGGGAGGCGTCATCACCTCGTGCAGCGCACCGTCGACGCGGTAGCGGATGCGGATGAACTTGTCGCCCGGCTCGATGTGGATGTCCGAGGCCTTTTCCTTGAGCGCTTTGAGCAGCGTCAGGTTGATGAGCTTGACCGCCGGCGCGTCCTCCGAGTTGGCGTTGTTCGCCGAGGCTTCGATGTCCTGCGCGGCTTCCGCTACCTTGACCTCGAGCTCCCCGTTGCCGGCGTTGATGTCGCCGAGCATGTCCTCGACCTGCTTCGAGCCGGTCTGGAAGTAGCGCTCGAGCGCCTTCTGGATCGAGGCGGGCTGGCTGAGGACCTGGCGGATGTGGCACTTCGCGCGCCGCCGCAAATCGTCGAGAAGGAGAACGTCGAACGGATCGCTGACGCAGATCGTGAGCACGTCGCCGTTCTTCGAGATCGGCAGGATGCCGTACTCGAAGCACGTCTCCTGCGACAGGCACTCGACGGCCTTGGGATCGGGAGTCACGCGCGAGAGCTCGACGGCGGCGACGCTCGCAGCGCGACCGACGGCTTCGAGCAGAGCCCCCTCCTTCAGGACGCCGCTCGACAACAACGTCTCGATGACGTTGTCGCCCTTCTCGCGTGCGCCGTTCCAATCGGCGTCGCTGACGAGGCCTGCGTCGACGAGCAGGCGCCGGATCTTTCCCGAAACCCTGGCGCTCATGTCACGCAGCGCCGCGGGCCAGTGTCTTCAGCTCGGAGCTGTCGCCGATGTAGCGCTCAGCCACCTGCATCGAGACGCGACCGCTGCGCACGAGATCGGCGAGCGACATCGACATGGTGCGCATGCCCATGCGTCCACCGGTCTGGATCTGCGAGTAGATCTGGTGCGACTTGCCGTCGCGGATGAGCGCTCGGATGGCCGGCGTCGCGAGCATGACCTCGGATGCCATGCAACGGCCGCGGCCGCTCGTGTGCGGGAGCAGTTGCTGGCTGAACACCGCTTCGAGCGTGAACGAGAGCTGTGTCCGCACCTGCGCCTGCTGGTGGCTCGGGAACACGTCGATGATGCGGTTCACCGACTGGACGGCGTCGCTCGTGTGCAGCGTGCCGAACGTCAAGTGGCCCGTCTCCGCCAGCGTCAACGCCGCTTCGATCGTCTCGTGGTCGCGAAGCTCGCCGACGAGCACGTAGTCGGGGTCCTGACGCAACACGCTGCGCAGCGCCTTGCCGAATCCGAGCGTGTCCGTGCCCACTTCGCGCTGCGTGACGAGGCACTTCTGGTGCCTATGCGTGAACTCGACCGGGTCTTCGATCGTGACGATGTGACCCGCTTGAGTCTTGTTGACGTAGTCGATCATCGCTGCCAACGACGTCGACTTGCCCGAGCCCGTGGCTCCCGTCACCAGCACGAGTCCGGAGTTCATGTTGCAGATGCGCTCGCACACCGGCTTGGGCATGCCGAGCTTGTCGAAGTCGGGCGTCGCGTTCGGGATCGAGCGCATGACCGC
>JBBQNP010000034.1:0-35346 GCA_038330085.1 Planctomycetota bacterium
GCGGTCGTTCGCATTCGCGAAATGCGATTGCATCTCGACCGCGGTCGCGCACCAGATGTCACACAACGCGAGGTCGGCCATCGCCGCTTCGTCCGCGCGGTTGAGGTAGACGCCGAAGAGCTCTCCACGCTCGAGCTGCGCTCGCGGATCGGGCGGCACGAGGAACACGAGCAGCGGACGTCCACGGCTTGTCGCCAGAACGAGGGCCTCCGACGCAGAGCGCGGGTCGCCAGCCTTTTGGATCACACCGGCCGGTCGAGGAGGCTCCTCGCCGTCAGCCAGCCTGGATTCTGTGCGTGGGTGACACGCTTGCATCCAACCGGGCAACGAAACCGCGGTGAGTCCGACACCGGCGCGTTGAAGGAAGTTTCTGCGATCCACGAGATGTCTCCCCCTCGATGACAACGGTAGCGCGCCAACGCCGGACGACGCGAGGTTCTTGGCGGTTGACCGAGACAACCAACATCGTCTTTCCCGGGTGATCACTTCATCCGAAGCCAGATCGCTGCGGATCAGCCTCTTTCGCTGAAGAAACTGAGAAAGCGCGCGCTGTAGGCGGGTGTGTACCCAGCACCACACTGAGCGGTTTTCCACGTGAACCAGGTGTCTTCGTACTCGATGCCGCAACCCGTGGACTTGCCCCAGCGCGACCGCGGGGGAGGCTCGGAACGCCAGCGTCGGCAAGCCTCGACGGCGAGCATCGAGATCAAGCCCGCGCGCTGCTCTTGACCGAGATCCTCGGCACGCCATCGCACCCAGGCGGGAACACGCTTGACGTGCGCAGCCGTGGGCAAGTCGCCGTCGTTCATTGCACCCAACCGATACCGATCCGCGCGTGGCAGGAACTTCGCACGCGCCTGTTCCGCGCGACGATGCAACGTGTCCTTGTCCGGCGCGATCAACGCATGAAGCCTCGACCGAAGCATTTCGGTGCGCGCCTTCGCCTTGCCGGCCAGCCCGTAGTCTTCAACTCGTTCGCTGAGGCTGATTTCGTCGGGGCTCTGCTCGCCTGACACCAGCGCACTGTCGCCGCGCTCTGTTTCGATCAGGATCGCGATCGTCGCATCGTCGATATTCACGGCGCGCGCGAAGTCCGACCGGATCTCGGCCAGCGTCGCGCACCACAGGCCGCACAAGGAGAGGTCGGCCATGCCCTCGTCGTCGACGCGGTTGAGGTAGACGCCGATATCGCTTCCCCGTTCCCAGCGGAGCCTGGTATCGCTGGGGACGACGAACACGAGCAAGGGTCTGCCGTTGCGCTTCGCGAGCGCGAACGCTTCCGCGCCCGACTTCGGTTTCCCTTCGAGCGGGCCTTCGTCGCCGGTGCCGACGCCCGACCCACCCGAGCACGCCTGCAACCAGCCCGGCAACGAGAGGACGGCGAGTCCGAGCCCGGTGCCTTGAATGAAATGTCTCCGATTCACGCGCTGCCTCCTCACAGCGAATCGCACCGCCTCGCGAACGACGGAGCGAACGATGTTGTTGGCTCGTGGACGGGATCAACTGTCCGGTTCTTCCCGGTTGCCCGAAACTCCCAGTGATTCATCACCGCCTGCAGCCGGAGTTCGTGCCTCGAACGTGCGCTCGTGCTCCCCGCGTGTCGCTGACTTTGGCTGAACCTTGTCGGTCCCCACATCGAGCTCGTTCGGCCCGAACAAGTGCAAGAATCTCACGCTCGGAGTGGACCTGCCGGCGGGACCCGGCATGGTGCAGCCCTCGTCCGGATCCCAGACCGTGAAGCTCTTGCGCATGAACTCGGGCGTGGGCGGATCCCAACGCGATCCTTCCGGCGCTGTTTGGAGACGCTGCCACGCCTGACCCCAGAGTTCGGGGAGCGGGAAGTGACGATCGGTCTCGTGCTGGACTTGTTCCAAGAGCAGCCACGCCGGAATGCGTCGAGCATGCTCGAGCCGGCCCGAATGGGTTTGCCACGTTCCCCACTCACCCAACGCCGCGAATTCGGCGTCGCTCAAAGTCGATCGACCCTCGCGCGCACGTCGCTCGATGGTCGCCCTGTCGGGTGCTATCAGCCCGTGCAACCGGATGCGCAAGTCCTCGAGCGCCTTCTCGATGCCTTCGTGAAGCTCGTTCCCTTCCTTCCACCAGGGTGGGACGACGATCGGACCCTGAACGACAGCGGGCACCGTTCGTCCGGGATCGAGGAAGAGAGCGATGCCGCTAGTCCAGTCCTTGATGTTGCTCACCATCGGAAGATCTCGAGCGATCTGCGCATCAGGAGCACACACGATGTCGCACAGCGCCAAGTCCTCGAGCATCGCGTGCGTAGCGAGCGAGAAGTACGTCCCCCACATCCGACCGAGCAGGTAACGGTTCGCTTCGACATCGGGAACGCGCAGGATCAAGAGCGGCCAGCCGCGGTTCTTCGCGCTCGTGATCGCGGATGCGAGAGCTGACGGCTGAGCTTCGACGGACTTCGAGTTCATGCCGGTCAGCTGCGTGGTACCGTCACCCGCTTTATGCGGATCGTCCACGCCAAGTGCATGCGAGGTGCTCGCGAGGATCAACGCGCACATGGTCGATCCCAATCCCGATGAGAAGGTGACCCAGCGCATTCGAAGGAGCAGTGACGACAAGCAAGGCATTTTCAGGTCTCATTTCACCGGGGCAGCAGGCGGCGGAACGTCTTTGCCGCTCTCGGTGAAGTAGCGCAGGAACCTCACGCTCGGCGCGGGCGAGAAGCCCATGCCGCACGGACCACCGGTGCAACCCGTGGACTCCATCGCCTTCACCTCGTTGTCGTGCTCCCACCAGGCTGTTTCCCAGCGCGATCCGCGGATCGTTCCGTCGAGCCGGGCCGCGACATCGCGGCGGAGTGCGAGCGTCGTTCGCAAGCTCATCTCTTTCGACGTGTCGCCGAGGAGCCGCAGACAAGCGGGGGCGCAAGCGGCTTGGATGAGCCAATCTGCCGGCTCGTAATTCGAGTCCATCTTCGACAGCGACTCCTTCTGCGCGACGTTCAAGGCGTCGTAGTTCTCGTGCGCGCGCCGACGCAGCATGTCGAGGTCGGCTGCAACGGCAGCATGAACGCGCGAATCGAGAACGGACATCAGGTGCAGCTTGGCTTCGTTGTTCTCAGGCTTCTCCTTCAGCCACGGCACGATGATCATGGGTCCCGGCAGCACCCCTACGCGAGCATCGACGGGTTCGACGAGGAGCGCAATGCCGTTCGCCCAGTCCTTCGTCGCGGACGCCGATGGCAGCTCGCGCAAGATGTCCGCGTCGGTTGCACACACCAGTTCGCACAACGCGAGGTCGATCATGCGCGCATTGCGAGCGGGCCCGTCGGGCAACTCCACGCTGTTTGCGAGGCTCAGGTACGCCCCCCACATTTCGCCCAACTGTTCGCGCAGCACGGCATCGGCGGGCGCGCGCAGGACGAGCAACGGAACGCCGCGGTAGCGCGCCAGCTCGATCGATTGACGCAGCAGGGTCTTCTCCGCCGGCTTGACTGCGCGAGGTGCGGCCTGGCCGAACGCTTCAGACCATCCGGGGACGGAGATTGCGGCGATGACCACGCCGCTGCTGCGCAAGAAGTCTCGGCGGTTCATGCGGGGCTCGAGCTTTCCATTCGTGTTCGTCCGCTGATCAGTGGTGCAAGCGATCGCGTCGAGTCCACTTGTCTTCGGGATTCGCCGCCGTGTAGAAGCGCAAGAACCACAGGCTGCTCGGGGCGCCGTACCCCGTGCCACAAGGCGAAGCCGCAGTCGCGCAACCGCCTCCGCGCTCGGGGAATTCCGAACCGCTCTGCCAGCGCGCGCCATCGATCGACTCTTCGATGCGGTTGGCCATCGAGAGCGCGAGCGAGGCCAACGCCTGCTCGCCGAGCACGTCGGATGTCTCGCTCAAGAGCCGCAGACAGGCTGGTGCATGCTTCGCTTCAGCACTCCACACGTCCGAGGGAACCGTCTTGCCGAGGTTCGCGAGCGACTTGCGTTGCGTCGAGTCCAGCCGCGCGTAGTTCGCGGCGGCACGACGCTCGATCATCTCCACGTCGGTGGCCAACGCGGTCCGCATCCGCTCACCGAGCTCGCCCAGCAACCGTTTCTTGCCGGCCTCGCGTTCCTTGTCGGTCGAATCCCACGACACGATCGACTCGGGCCCGGGCACGACGACGACACGACCGTCCTGCGGCTCCACGAGCAGCGCGATCCCGTCGACCCAACCCTCGATCGCGACGACGTCGGGCAACTCGCGCATCACTTCCGCATCGACGGCGCACACGATGTCGCACATCGCCAAGTCCGCGAGCCGCTTCGTGCGCGCGCGCGAACCGCGGTACGGCTTGTTCAACCACATGTACGCGCCCCACATCTCGCCGAGGCGCCGCAACAAGGCGGGCTCTTCCTCCGGCGCGCGCAACACGAGCAACGTCACCCCGCGACTGCGCGCGCGCTCGATCGAGCTGCGCAGGCGCGTCGACTCGGCGTTCGGCGTCGGAGGCTCGTCGTCGCGACCAAACGTTTCAGCCCACCCGGGGATGGCGAGCACCACCGCCGCGAGCCCGAAGCCGGCAACCGTGCTCATGTGAAGAAACCGCCGGCGATCCACGCCGCGGCTAGCCCTTCCACGCCGTCCGGTCACCTCCCCCTTGCGGTGCGCGCGCACAAGCCGAAGGATCATGGCCATGCTCGCCCTCCTCGCCGCGGTTCTGCTGTTTTCCTGCCAGGATCCCGCCCCTTCCGTCGACCTCGTCGAGCTGCGCGGAGTCGAGCTCTCTTCCGCCGATGACCTCGCTCTCGCCACGCGCGCGAGCGTCGCGGGCACGATGGATTACCTCTACGACCACGGCGTCAACGTGGTTTTCCCCGTGGCCTGGCACGACGGCTCGCCTCTGTGGCCGAGCGTCGTTTCGGAGAAGGCTTGCGGCGTCGAGGTCGATCCCAAGTTCGTCGATCCGAAGTTTCGCTCGCGCGACGTGCTCACCGAGATCGTCGTCGAAGGTCACCGCGCCGGCATCGAGACCGTGCCCATCGTCGACCTCGTCACGGTCTGCAAACCGGCGGAGGCACCGAAGAAAGACGGTGCCGCGAAGGACAAGCCGGCACCGTTGCCCGACGCGCTCGACGCGAAGAACCAAGCGTTCATGACCGAGCTTTTGACCGACATGGTGCGCATCCACGAAGTCGACGGCATCGCTTTCGACGCGCACGGGCTCACGCGCAACGCCAAGCTCGACGACAAGGGCATCACGGCTCTCGGCGACTGGATCCAGACCCTGCACGCGGAGATCGCGAAGATCGATCCGGCGATCAAGTTCGTGCTCGTCGACGGCGGCGCGGCGCAAGCGCCGTGGATGGAGCGCGGGCTCTTCGACCTCGCGATGCCGCGCATCAGCGCGCACGACATCGGCGCGTGGAAGAAGAAGGTCAGTGCGCTCGTCGCCGAGCCTTGGTGCACCAAGGATCCGTCGCGTCTCGCGCCGCTGTTCGTCGTCGACGACGGCGGCTGGCAGGCAAGCGTCGAGTTCGTGCTGGCGGCGCTTGCGCACGACCGATCGGTCAAGGCGAGCGGCGAAGTCCTCTCTTCATTCGCGCTCTTGCGCGCCGAAGACGACAAGCTCGGCTACGAACTCGAAGCGGGTCCGTACTACGGCGTCGCGATGATGCCGTGGCGCAAGGGAGAGGCTTGGCGCACGCACACCGACGCCGTTCCGCCCAAAGCGGGTGAAGGCACGTGGGAATGGCGCGTCGATTCGAGCGGCGTGCCGGTGCTGGAACTTGCGGGAGGCGGGAAGGGCGATGCCTCGTGGACGCTGCACTCGCTCGAGAAGGGCACGTACGATTTGTTCGTGTGGATCGCGCCGGATTCGGACGCGAGCAAGCACATGTTGTTTCGCACGGCTTTGTTGTCCACGGGTGCTGGAGCGAAGGTGATCGACGGGACGATCCAGCGCAACAAAGGGTGGGTTTACATGGGGACTGTCCCGATGGGACGGCGTGAGGCACGCGAGGTTTTGCGCATCGACGCGGACGAGAAGGATGCGGCGAAGGTGTCGGTCGCGGGACCGTTGGTGGGGATTCTTTCGCGGCGGGCGCGGCAGAAATAGCGGTGAGGGAAGGGGTAGGAATCAGGGACTGAAGGTGAACGGAAGGTCCCAGGCACGTTCCGCGGGAGTACCTGCGGCGCGTTCCAGGCACCTTCCGTTCGCGAACCGTCCGCTTTGTTCCCGCAATGAATGCGACGGGGGAGAGCGCATACTGCCGGCCCGCGCGCACCCGTCAGCGCGCTTCGTCACGCAAAGTTCGGAGCTATCCCCATGCTGAACCCCCTCTCCAGCACGAACCCTGGTCGTCGCGGCGCCATGTCCAAGGGCTGCCTCGCCGGTCTTGTCGTCGTCGGCATCGTCGTCGTGCTCGCGCTCATCGTCGGCAGCACGGTCATGTCGCGCTACAACGGGATGAAGACCCAGAAGACCGTCGTCGACGGCAAGTGGGCCGAGATCGACAACCAGTACAAGCGCCGCAACGACATGATCCCGCAGATCGAAGCGGTCATCAAAGGCTCCGCGAACTTCGAGCAGTCGACCTTGAAGGAAGTCGTCGAGGCGCGCGCTTCGGCGACGCGCATGCAGATGCCGGCGCCGCCTGATGATCCGGCCAAGCTGCAGGAGTACATCCAGGCCCAACAAGCCGTAGGTGGAGCACTCGGGCGCTTGCTCGCCGTCGCCGAGGCGTACCCGGACCTGAAGACGAACGCGCAGTTCCGCGACCTCAGCGTGGCGATCGAAGGGACGGAGAACCGCATCGCGGTCGCGCGCCGCGACTACATCGACGCGGTCCAGAAGTTCAACGCTCTCGTGGCGACGTTCCCCGGCAACATCATCGCCGGAATGTTCGGGATGAAAGAGCTGCCGCAGCTGCAGGCCGCGACCACGGAAGAACGCAACGTGCCCAAGATCGACTTCGGCACCTTCGGCAACGACAAGAAGTAATCGCCGGCCGATGACCACTGTCCTGCGCATCTGGATCGTGGCCGCGATCCTGTGCGGGCTGCTCGCTCCGCATGCGACGGCCCTGCACGCAAACGTGCCGGTCATGCCGGTGGCGGCGAGCACGGTCGACGTGCCCAAGAACGACGGCTGGGTCACCGACCAGGCGCACCTGCTCTCTCCGGGCGCCGAAAAGGCGCTCGAAGCGAAGCTCGAGGCCTTCAAGCAACAGACGGGTCACGAGATCGCCGTGCTGACGGTCCCGAGCTTGAATGGCCAACCGATCGAGAGCTTCGCGCTCGACGTCGGTCGCGCCTGGGGGATGGGCTCGAAGGAGCGGTCCGACGCGGCGTTGCTCGTCGTGTCGCAAGGCGACCGCAAGATGCGCATCGAGGTCGCGCGCGGTCTCGAAGGCGTCCTGCCCGACATCCTGTGCGGGCGCATCATCGCCGATCTCATCACGCCCGAGTTCCGCCGCAGCAACTTCACGTCGGGCATCGAAAAAGGCGTCGATGCGATGATGACCGCCGCACGCGGTGAGGTCGTCAAGCTCCCGGCGAAGTCCAAGAGCACTGAGCCCGGCATCGGGTTCGTCGTGGCGCTCTTCTTCTTCATGTTCATCATCGCGAGCATCATCGGCGGAATCCGTCACGCCGCGCGCGGCACCTCAGGGGGCAGGCCTTCGATCCTTCCGTGGCTCCTCCTGGGCGGCCTCGGAAATGGAAGAAACGGAAGAGGCGGAGGTTTCGGAGGCGGCTTCGGCGGCGGCGGCGGCGGCGGAGGATTCGGCGGCTTCGGCGGAGGCGGCGGTTTTTCGGGCGGCGGTTCGTCGGGAGGCTGGTGATGAGCACGCAAACCGTCATCGAACACACGGGCGCGCACGCGCAGTGGGAACCCGGTCCGGCGAAGTGGATCTACGCCGTCGACGACTGGGGACCGTGGGTGCTCGCCGCGATCTTCGTCGTGTTGCTGGTGCGCGCGTTCCTCCACCAACGTCGCTACCGAGCGGTCGACGTGTTCGACACGGGGGCGCAGAACGCGGTGCACGAAGCGTTGATGTCTGCCGAATCAAACACGGTCGGCGAGATCGTGCCCGTCGTGCTCGAGCGATCCGACCGACATCCCGAAGCGGAATGGATGTCGGCGCTCGTGACGCTCCTCATCGGCACCGCCCTCCTGCAAGGCGTGTTGCCCTGGCAGACACCGCACTACCTGATCCTCTGCCAACTCGGCCTCGGCGCGCTCGGCTTTCTGCTCGCGCGTGCACTGCCCGCCTGGAAGCGGATCTTCGTCTCCGAGCGGCGCGCGACCGAGATGGCGCTCGAGCAGGCGAACCAGGAGTTCTTCCGACTCGGCCTGCACCAGACCGTCGCGCGCACCGGCGTCCTCTTGTTCGTCAGCCTTCTCGAGCGGCGCGTCGTCGTCCTCGGCGACCTCGGCATCCACGCCAAGGTGGGCGACGAGCATTGGAAGCACACTCAGTCCGTCATCCTCGACGGCGTTCGGAGCGGGCACATCGAGACCGGCCTGATCTACGGCATTCGCGCAACCGGGACGGTGCTCGCGCAACATTTCCCCTGGGTGCACGGCGACCGCAACGAGATCCCCGACCGCGTCGTCGTACGAGTGGAGTGAGAGCGAGAATCCTCAGTCCCCACCTTGCGCGGGCCCGGATAGGGTGAAGCGATCGCGAGAGGGAGCTCGTCGTCACGGTCCGCATCCGGGACCCGTGCACGTCCGAGCCGCTCTCGCTCACGTTTCTTTGCGATCGCCAGGAATTCGAAGAACTCGCGGGCGTCGAGCTCGCACGCGTTGTCCATGACCCCCCGCAGGACAGCTTGGTGGAGAGGTGCGGCGTTGCTGGCCGCGCTACTTTCGTCGGCGGAGGTTTCGTTGGCGGGCCTGGCGTGGGCACGCGGCGGCACTCGCGCGCGCACCTCTGCTGTCACGGGCACTGCTGTCGGGGGCACAGGCACTGCTGTCGGGGGCACAGGCACTGCTGTCACGGGCACAGGCTCCGGCGCGAGCACCGGCATCGGCGCCCCGATCAACGAGCGCTTCCGCTACAGCGCGACGAGCCAGAACTTCGAGGTCCGGAGCGGTCAACGTCTCTTGCTGGAGCCGCTGCTCGACGTCGCTGAGTCGACCTTGTGGCGCACGCGTGCCTGGCTCGGATCGACGGGGCCGGCTTCGTACGGTCCGACCTTGATCTTCCTCACGGACGACGACGAGGGGCTGCACGCCGTCGAGCGCGAATACGGGCTCGCGAGCTCCGGCGTGCACGACGGCGACGGCGCGTTCAAAGGACGCTGCTTTCCCGAGTCGCACGTCATCGTCATCCCCTACGACGTCGGCGCGTTGCGCTGGCAGATCGCGCACGAGGTCACGCACATCGTCTTCGACGAGATCGTCGGGCGGAACGTCGAGAACGTGAACGAGGGTCTGGCCGAGCTCGTGCCCTACTGGATCCTCAGCGGTGCGCCCGGGATGCCCGAGACGCTCGACTCGAAGTATGAGCTCTACGATCACCGCCTCGCGCAAGCCGTGCTCGAGCGCGACCTGCCGACGTTCGATGCGTTCTTGAACGTCGACGAAGGCGTGTTCTACGACGAGAGCTCGCAGTGGTTGTGGTACGCGCTCTCGTGGAAGTTCGTGAAGGTGCTGGTCGAGAGCCACGATCCGCTCGTCCAGGGACGCCTGCGACATTTCCTCGAACTTCTCTCGAAGGGCAGCCCCGTCGAGCCGGCGTTGCGCGCCTCGTACGACATGCGCGCGCTCGCTGCGGCGTGGCAAGCCGCCGTCGAACAACCCGCGACGTGGCGGCCCCTGTTCGGTGACTGGCGCGTCGATCCGTACGGCATGGGGGGCACGGTCAGCGGTGCGCACAGCGCGTGCGTCGTGTCGTCTGCGAGCCTTTTCGCGGGCGAGTCGTTTTCGATGGAAGTGACGCTCGACGGTCCGGCGCCGGACGCCGCATTCGGGTTCGCGTTCGACGTGGGGAGCGACGACCAGTTCGGATACCTCGAACTGCGGCCCGCGTGCGGACGCGTGACGGTGGCGGAGCACGTGTTCGGGCGCTGGACGCGCGTCGACGACTACGTGTTGGATCCGATTGCGCGCGCGGCGTTGTACTCGGTGCAACGCGGTCAGCGGTTGACGCTGCGTGCGGCGGGACACGGGCGTCTCGATGTGCTCGTCGACGGCGCAACGGTGTTCCGTTGCGACTTGGGCCGACCGTTGCGCGGAGGATCGGCGGGCTTGATGTTCGAGAACTGCGACACGGGTGCGAGTGAGCGCGACGTGCTCGAGATGCACTTTCGCGGCGCGGTGCTCGCGCACTGAGGCTCGCGAACGTTCCAAACGAGCGGTCCGTGGACTCGCTCGGTCGCAGGTCACGCACGCTGGAGCGCAGAAGCGGCGACAGCGTCGACGAAGAGCTTCACGTCGGGATGTCCGCGCAGAAACGTTGCCGGACACGAGCTCGATTGCGGCTCGAACAAGGTGTCGCGCACGATGGCCGCCTTCTTCTCGCCGAACGCCAGCACGCGGATGCGGCGAGCGTCGAGCATGGTCGCGACGCCCATCGTGATTGCTTGCGTCGGGACTTGATCGAGCGTTCCAAACGTTGCCGTCGCGTCGGCGCGCGTCATCGGGTGCAGCTCGACGACGCGCGTGCGGCTGTCGCGCGCCGAGCCGGGCTCGTTGAAGCCGACGTGACCGTTGCGACCGATGCCCAGCAACAGCAAATCGAGCCCGCCGACCGCGCGAATCGCACTCTCGTACTTGCGCGCGACATCATCTGCATCACGACTGTTCGTCGTCGAAGGAAAATGTCGACGCGCCGCATCGAAGTCGACGTTCGCGAACAGGTGGCTCTCCATCCAACGTTCGAACGAAGCGGGATGATCCGCTTCGATGTCCAAGTACTCGTCGAGATTGAATGCGTGCGCTTGCGCGAACGAGAGCGATCCCGATCGGTGCGCACCGATCAGCTCGCGGTAGACGCCGATCGGCGTGTTCCCCGTCGGCAGCCCGAGCACCGAGCCGCGTCGCACTCGCACGAGCTCGACGATCTCGCGCACGACTTCACGCTCCGCTTCCTCGCGTGTCTCGACGACGAACGTCGGCAGATCGACGCCGGACAGGCTCTTCACGCGCAACAACCTCGGTGCATGGCCCCATCCATGCCGGATTCGCGCGCGTCATCCAAGCGACTTGCGCCGGATCGGTCGGGAACGCAACTTGAGCCCATGGTCACCAAGACCCTGTTCGCAGCGAGGGACGCAGCGGAAGCCATCGCGCGCATCGAACGCTTGCGCGCCGACACGAAGCCCGCCTGGGGCAAGATGGTCGCCGCGCAGATGCTCGCGCATTGCCAAGTCCCACTTCGCGTCGCGACCGGCGAGAAGAAGCTCGGACACAGCCTGATCGGCAAGATCTTCGGTCGCATGGCGAAGAAGAAGCTGATGCAGCCCGGCAACTTCAAGGAGAGCATGCCGACCCATCCCGACTTCCGCGTGCGCGACCCACGCGACTTCGCGCGCGAGAAGACCGAGCTCATTCGTCTGATTCACGCGTTCCAGCAGGGCGGACCGGCCATTCTCACACCCGATCCCCACCCCTTCTTCGGCCCGATGACGCAGAACGAATGGGAGACCTTGATGTGGAAGCACCTCGATCACCACCTGCGACAATTCCGCGTGTGAGCGGCCGGCGCCCGACAGCACATCCATCCCCGATTCACAATAGCCCCTGCCTAGCCGACCGGCGCGAACCGACTCGGTACTCCGAGGCGATTCGCGCCGGCCGGAACCGTGCCGTAGGCGCGGAACAGCTTGCTCGTGCTTGGACCTCTCGTTGGGCAGTGCGTTGAAGTGCGGTTGCGTCTCCGGCTCAGCCGAAGCGCCCGGTCACGTAGTCTTCCGTCTCCGGCAAGTGCGGGTTCAGGAAGATGTCCGTCGTCGCACCGTGCTCGATCAGCCGTCCCAAATACATGAACGCCGTGAAGTCGCTCACACGCGAAGCCTGCTGCATGTTGTGCGTGACCATCAAAATCGAATAGCTGCCCTTCAGCTCCTCGATCAGATCCTCGACCCTCCCCGTCGCAATCGGATCCAGCGCTGAGCACGGTTCATCCAACAACAGCACCTCCGGCTCCGCCGCGATCGCGCGCGCGATGCACAACCTCTGCTGCTGCCCGCCCGACAACTGCAGCGCCGAATCGTGCAGCCGATCCTTGACCTCGTCCCACAACCCAGCGCCCCTCAAGCTCTTCTCACACACGTCCGCGAGCACCCTCTTGTCGCGCTCACCATCGATCCTCAGCGAGTAAATCACGTTCTCGAAGATGCTCATCGGGAACGGATTGGGCTTCTGGAACACCATCCCGATCCGCTTGCGCAGCTCGATCACGTCGACGCCCGCGCTGTAGATCGAATCGTCGTTGAGCAGCATGTCGCCCTCGATACGCACCGAGTCGACCAAGTCGTTCAACCGGTTCACACTCCGAAGCAACGTCGACTTGCCGCAACCCGACGGACCGATCAGCGCCGTCACCTTGCCCGCCGGCACCTTCATCGAGATGTCGAACAGCGCCTGCTTCTGGCCATACCACAGTTTGAAGTCGCGGATCTGCAGGACCGGCTCTTCCTTGCCGACCGACTCGTGGATCTCCGGCGCGAACGCCTCCGCCTTCGCGATCGAAGCGAACGCCGGCATGATCAACTCCGGCGCGGCACTGGCGGCCTCGTCACTGCTCCTTTTGCTCCGATCCATACGTCGATTCATCCGTTGCCGCGGAAGCAGCGTACCTCTCACTACAGCGTCCATGTCACTCGCCTCCATCAGAATTGACCGCCCACGAAACGCCGCCGCAGTCGGCTGCGGACCGAAATGGCGAAGAGGTTCAAGCCCACGATGATCGCGATCAGCAAGAGCGTGGTCGTGTACACCATCGGCTTCGCTGCTTCGCTGTTCTGGCTCTGGAACCCGAGATCGAAGATGTGAAACCCCAAGTGCATGAAGCTGCGCTCGGGGTGGAGATGCACGAACGGCAAAGATCCGTTCAAGTCGACCGGCAGCGACGGCGCGAGCTTCACCGCTCCGACCAGCATCAGCGGCGCCACCTCACCCGCACCGCGCGCGATCGCGAGAATCATCCCGGTCATGATCCCGGGCAACGCGCGCGGCAAGACGATGCGCTGGATCGTCTGCCACTTCGTCGCGCCGCACGCATAGCTGCCTTCGCGCATCGATCCGGGCACGGCTGAGAGCGCTTCTTCCGTCGCGACGATGACGACCGGCAACGTCAACAGCGCCAACGTGAACGCGGCCCAGACCAGCCCGCCTTTGCCGTACGTCGGGTTCGGCAGCTTCTCCGCGAACAAGAGCTGGTCGATCGACGCGCCGACGATGTAACAGAAAAAGCCCAGGCCGAAGACGCCGAACACGATGCTCGGGACGCCCGCGAGGTTGTTCACTGCGATGCGCACGAGGCTCACCATCCAACCTTGCTTGGCGTACTCGCGCAGGTACAACGCCGCGAGCACTCCGAACGGCACGACCAGGATCGACATGAGCAGCGTCATGACGACCGTGCCGAAGATCGCGGGGAAGACGCCGCCCTCGCTGTTGGCTTCGCGCGGGCGCTCGGTCAGGAACTCCCTCCAGCGCGAGAAGTACACGCGCAGTTTGCCGCCGAGGTCGAGCTGGTTCGCGCGATACGCGCGCACGATGTCCGCAACGGGGAGCGTGGACGTGACACCGTCAGCCGTCGTGAGCAGGAGCTTGTAGCGCGCGTTCGTCTGCTGGAGCTGGCTGACCTTTTCGGAGATGTCCTGGAACTCTCTCTCCAGTTCAGCCTGACGTTGCGCGCTCACCTTCTCCGCGGCTGCGTACTCGGGCGAGCTCTTGCCTTTGCTGAGCTCGATGCGGCGCAGACCGAGACGCACCGCCTCCATCTGATCGTTGACGGCGCCGATGTCATGTTCCTGCAGGTCGACGATCTTCTCCGCGCGCGCGCGGCACGTGTCGTGGAACTCGAGGTAGCGCGTCCACGCATCGCGCGCGCCGTGCGCGATGACTTCGTCACCGACGAGGAACGACTTGGGCTCGCCGTAGAAGCGGCCCCACGCCATGCGCTCGACCGTGACGGCCCACTCGGGGTTCGTCTCGTCCTGCACTTCGTGGTCGCTGACCCACGTGTAGTGCGTGCCGGTCAGATCGAAGTTGCCCGTGCGCAACATGCGCCGCCGCTCGTCGCCACCGCGCGCTTCGATCTCTTTCTGCACGCTCGCTGCACGATCCGGAGGCAGGCGCTCGTACACGTCGGCGCCGGGCCTGAACGTCTCGGTCGTGCTGATTTCGCCGAGAATCGGCTTGGCACCGACTCGCGTGAGCTCAACGAGCGGTCGCGGCCAGAACGTTTGCGCGCCCTCGTACGCGATCAGCCCGAGCAGGCTGACGATCATGAGGAGCGCGAGGCCCATCGCGCCGCCGGTGAACCACACGAACGGCTCGCCGTGCGACTGCAGCGACGTGGCGCGACGCGGCGTGCGCCGGCGCTTCACGACTTGGCGCGGCTCGGGCGACGGCAGTGCCAGCGCTTCTTCGGCGATGGTCACAGCTGGTACGCCCTCTTGCGGAAGCGCTGGCGCACGACTTCCGCCAGCGTGTTGAGCACGAACGTCAGCGCGAACAAGCAGAACGCCGCGAGGAACAGCGTGCGGTAGTGCGTGCTGTTGCGCACCGCTTCGGGCAGCTCGACCGCGATGTTGGCCGAGAGCGTCCGGAATCCGTTGAAGACGTTCCAGCTCATCACCGGCGTGTTGCCGGTCGCCATGAGCACGATCATCGTCTCCCCCACCGCACGGCCGAGCCCGATCATCACGGCGGAGAACAAGCCGCTCATCGCGGTCGGCACGACGACGCGCGCAGCGGTCTGCCACGGCGTCGCGCCCGCGCCGAGAGACGCGAGACGCAGATGACCCGGCACCGACGACAGCGCGTCCTCGGCGAGCGTGTACACGATCGGGATGATCGCGAACGCCATGACGAAGCCGACGATCAACGCGTTGCGTTGCACGTAGGTGTCGAGCACGCCGCCGCGCGGATCGGCTCCGGTCGCGTCCAGTCCGTGCGCCAGAACGAGCGCGAGGACGAATGCGGCGACGATGCCCACTGCGATCTTGCCCAGGTCGAAACGTCCCGCGCGACCACGATCCCACGTGGCCGAGATGCGCCGTACCCACGGATCGACGACGCGGCTCAGGAAAACGGCGCAGATCAGCGCGGAAACCGGCAGCAGCAACAACAACCAGCCGCCGACCGAAGTGCCGACGCGGCCGTTGAGCCAGCCCATGATGTCACCCGCGAAGAACGCGCGCTCGAACCACGGTCCGACCAGCGCCGCGAGTAGCACGCCGATCGGCAGGCAGGTGCAGATCGCGGCGAAGCGCGGCGCTCCGCTCCAGCGCACGTACTTGCGTGGCGGCAACAACTGCCACAAGTATGCGCCGATCAGCAGCGCCATGGGAATCGTGAAGAACACGGCGAGCACCGTCGGCAACACGCTCTGCACGATCGGCGCGATGATGATCGCCGCGATGAAGCCGAGCACGACGCTCGGTAGCGACGCCATCATCTCCGTCAGCGACTTGAGCGGAGTGCGCAGCCGCTTGTCCATGAACTCCGATGTGAAGATCGCCGCGAGCAGCGCGATCGGCACGCCGAAGATCATCGAGTAGAACGTGGCCTTGATCGTGCCGAACACGAGCGGCCACAGCCCGAGCTTCGGCTCGAACGAATCACTGCCCGTGCTCTGCCAGGCGTTGACCGGTGCTTCGTAGCCTTCGTACCAGACCGGCGTGAACAGCGCGGCGAGCGTCGCTTCGGGGTAGCCGAGGTCGATGTCCCACGAGAAGAAACGCCAACCGAGCGGTGCGACGGGATCCGCGGTGAGCGCGACGAGCCCGTTGTCCTTCGGCGCGAGAGCGACGGCGCGAATCGGTTCGTTGCCGACGACGGTTTCGAACAAGAGCTTGTGGCTCGTGACGTGGTACGTGAGCAGCTTGCCGTCCTGCGTGCCGGCACAGACGACGCGCGTGCGCTCCGACGCACTCAACGTGGTGATCGGTGCACCGGCTGCGCACAGCTCGTGCGCGAGCTGCAAGCGGATGCCGTCGCGCGTGTCGGCGTTGGCGGGCTTCGTGCCGAACCAGGCACGCACGCGACCGCGCGAATCGCCGCTCACGAGCGTCGACTTCCCGATCAGGAACGTGAGCGCCGTCAGCTCACCCGGTCCCTCGACGAGGTCGAGCTCTTCCGCGAGCCCCGACTGCGCCGGATCGCGCACGTCGTAACGCTGCAGGATCCCGTCGTGCCAGACGAGGTAGAGCGTGTCGGCGTTGCCCGAGAGCAGCAGGCGCTCGGGCAGCATGTTCTCCCTCGGCCGCAACGGGATGACCTGGTCGTCGGTCGTCGCCGTGACTTCGCCGGTGAGCAGGTTCTCGCTGCGCGCGATCGCCGACACGACGAGCTTGCCGTGCTCGTCGATCGCGGCGATCGTCGTCGATCCGTTCTTCTCGGACCGGTCGAGCGCAACCACGCGTCCCGACAGGCCGACGTCGAGCGGCGGCAACAACCTCACGTCGAGCGTCTGTGCGCGCAACTGACCTTCGTTCGTCAGCTCGAGCAGCGTCGTGCCCTGGATGCTGCCGCCATCCACCGCGAGTTCCGAAGCGCTCAGACCCGCCGCCGACGGATCGACGAAGCTCGTCGCGAAGTCGATCGATCCGAGGCGCACGCTGCCGTCCGCGAAGCCGAACGCCATCTCGCCCGACGCTTCGTGCGTGGAGATCGAAGTCAGCGCCGGCGTCGTGAACAGCGCGCGCGATTCGATCGGCTTCCCGTCGCTCGCGCGCCACGTCACGATCTTTCCATCGGGCTCGAGCGCGACACCTAGCCGCCGGTACTCGTCGATGCCGGTCCACAGCGGCGCAGCTCCGCGGTCGCTCTGCGACATCGAACCCGTCGCAACCGATGCCTGTGAACGCAGCTCGTGGCTCGCGCTCTGGAAGAGCGGCACCACCACCCACACGAGGAACACGAAGATCCCCGTGACCGCCACGATCGTGCCCACTCCGCCGATCGAGATGAGCACGCGGGCCGTTCGCTCGGCTACGCGCACTCCTCGGCGTGTTTTTCGCCGACGACCTCGACCGGTGAAAGAGGGTGAGCTCACTCTGCAGCTTTTCGCTCTGCTCGTCTGCGGTCGACGCTGCCGGAGTCCACATGCCGCGCTGGGCATGCGCGCTCGGACAGCGCCACGAACTTCGTTCCCGGCGGGACCATGCCCGCCGCTCGTGTCACTTGGGCTTGGGAGCGCCCGCTTCGACCGGCATGGATTCGAGGCCGACCGTCTTCAGCGCATCACCGACCAGCTTGGACGTGAGCGGGAAGTAGCCGACCTTCACCACGTCCTCTTGGCCCTGCTTGCTCAGCATGTAGCGCACGAACTCGCGGCGCAGCGGGTCGAGCTGCGAGCCCGGCTTCTGGTTCACGTACACGTAGAGGAAGCGCGCGAGCGGGTACGTCCCCGTGTAGGCGTTGGCCGGAATCGCCTCGACGATCTTCGACTTGGCGTCCTTCTGCAGCGGAATGGCGCGCACGTCGGCGGTCAGGAACCCGATGCCGCTGTAGCCGATGCCGTACTTGTCGGTGGCGACGCCTTGCACGACGGCCGAGCTGCCGGGTTGCTCCTTGACGGTCTCCTTGTAGTCACCCTTGGCGAGCGCGTGGTCCTTGAAGTAGGTGTACGTGCCCGAGGCTGAGTTGCGTCCGTAGAGGCTGATCGGCTTGTCGGCCCATTCGCCGGTCAGGCCGAGCTCGCCCCACGTCGCGATGTCCTTCTCGGCGCCGCTCTTGCGCGTCTTCGAGAAGACCGCGTCGATCTGGGCGAAGGTCAGGCTCTGGATCGGGTTGTCCTTGTGGACGTAGACCGCGAGCATGTCGATCGCGACCGGGATGGCGGTCGGCTTGTAGCCGAACTTCTTCTCGAACTCGTCGATCTCCTTGTCCTGCATCATCCGGCTCATCGGGCCGAAGTTGGACGTGCCGGCGGTCAGCGCGGGCGGCGCGGTGGCCGAGCCCTTGCCTTCGACTTCGGGCGTGATGGCGGGGTAGAGCTTCTTGAAGTCCTCGGTCCAGGACGTCATCAGCTCGAGGCACGTGTCCGAACCGACGGCCTTGATGCTGCCGGAGACACCTTGCGTCGCCTTGTACTCGGGGAGGTGTTCGTCGACTTTGACTTGAGCGGGTGCCGCGGCGACCGGAGCCGGGGACTTCGCCGCGCTCGGGTTTTGGAGCGCCATCGAGGTCGACTCACTGGACGGACAGCTGGCGAGGACGAGGCTCGTCAGGCTGAGGAACGCGCTCGCCGTGAGGGAGCGATGGAAGAGGTTCATGCAGGATCTCCTTGGGAGTGGGTTGTCTTTTCGAGCCCAGGAGAACCCCGCTGTGTGAAGCCGGGATCAAGCCAATGCGAAGAAGGTGGTGAGGAGTTGGGGGCCGGCTGAGGGTCGGATTGCGGTGGATCTGGTCACCTTCAATGCCCCCCTAATCAGCATCTTCCGTGAACTGGAGAGAGTTGGAGAGCGAGACAGAGTATATGGAGAGAGCGCGAAGGTCCGGCCGTCCGCAATAGCAGCCTCGATTCCGGGCTCGACTGCATGAGCCCGAGAGCGCCGCAGGAATCGGAGGCGCTCGTGCCACGCCAAGTGTCGGCTCGTGATTGCAGAGCGAGTTCACCTCGGCACGACCTGCATCACCGAACGAGCAGCGACCGAAGCGATCGAGGTCGTGACCGGGCGGACTGATCTCGTGTTCTTCGCGAGGCGACCACCGACGAACCGACGTCCGACCACCGAGACACGCGCCGTTTGCTTGCTCCGAACAGCAACGGACCCTATAAAGCTCGGCCTGTTGTCGGCGGATTCACGCGTCGCGGAGGCGGCTCCGGGGCATGAGCTTCGTCGGCGGCGACCCGCGATCGAGCCAGCCGACGACATGCGCCTTTTCTGGCGCAGGAAGCCGGGCGGAACGACGCGGGAACGGCCCCCAGGCCCCTCTCCGCATGGCCCAGATCTTCCACAAAAGCCTCAACTCCCTAGCGAAGATCTCGATCGTCGCCAGCGGGTTGTTCTCACTGACGGCCGTCGGCTACGCGGCGCTGCTCTTCAACCGCTCGCCGTACGTCACGAACGTCGACGTCGCGCGCCAGCAGCCGGTGCCGTTCAGCCACCAGCACCACGTGCACGGCGTCGGCATCGATTGCCGCTACTGCCACACGAGCGTCGAGTTCTCCGCGACGGCCGGCGTCCCGCCGACGAAAACGTGCATGACCTGCCACAGCCAGGTGTGGAAAGACGCTGCGATCTTGCAGCCGATTCGCGACAGCTTCCGCGAAGACAAGTCCGTCGAGTGGCTGCGCACACACGACCTGCCCGACTTCGTCTACTTCAACCACTCGGTCCACGTGAAGAAGGGCGTCGGCTGCGAAGAGTGCCACGGCCGCGTGGACAAGATGCCCATCATGATGCGCGCGAACACGCTCAACATGGAGTGGTGCCTCCAGTGCCACCGCGATCCGACGCCGCGTCTGCGCCCGCGTGATGCGATCACGGAGATGGGCTGGAAGGAACGTTGGGAGGCGGACCAGCGCAAGGACGTCGACGCGGAAGAGCATCCGAAGCTGAACGACCTGCAGATCGCGGACGAACTTCTCGAGATGCAGAAGGGCCTCGCGCAAAAGTACGACGTCAAGAGCCTCACCAACTGCTCGATCTGCCACCGATGACCGACAGCCACGCGATCCTCTCGTCGTCCGCGGACCGCTCTTCCGAGCTGACCGACGCGTCCAACAGCCGACCGCCGAGCGAAGGCACCATCCGCGCCGACACCGCCGGTGACGATGTGCGTGACGACGCGGCGCACGGACGTATCGAGCGCTCAGCCGCGGTCGCGAGCGAGCTCTCCGGCAAGAACGGCTCGTCGTTCTGGCAGAGCCTCGAGGAAATCGCCGACACCGACCGCTTCAAGGACTTCATCCAGCGCGAATATCCCTCGCAGATGTCGCGCTTCCTCGACGCGCCCGAGCGCCGCACCGTGTTGAAGCTGATGGGTGCGTCGCTCGCGCTCGCGGGCTTCAACTCGTGCACGCGCCAGCCCGACGAGAAGATCGTCCCCTACGCGAAGAGCCCCGAGGACTTGATCCCGGGCCTGCCGCTCTACTTCGCTACGGCCATGCCGTGGGCCGCGGGCTCGATCGGACTGCTCGTCGAGAACCACATGGGGCGCCCGACTAAGATCGAGGGCAACGAGCTCCACCCCGCCAGCCTCGGCGCGACCGATTCGTTCGCGCAGGGCACCGTGCTCGGCCTCTACGATCCGGACCGCGCGACGACGATCACCGAGCGCGGTCGCACGCGCACGTGGGAAGAGTTCCTCGACGCGCTCCGCCCCGCAGCGAACGTGCAGGCCCAGCGCCAAGGTCGCGGACTGCGCATCCTCTCGACGACGGTCACGTCGCCGACGCTCGCGGCCCAGGTCGAGAAGCTCCAGAAGCTCTACCCGCAAGCGACGTGGACGCAGTACGAACCGGTCAACCGCGACAACGCGCGCGCCGGTGCGATCGCTGCGTTCGGCGCGGACGCGCACGTGCACGCGCACTACGACAAGGCGCGCACGATCGTCGCGCTCGATCACGACTTCCTCGGCGGCGGCCCTGAGCTCGTGCGTGCGACGCGCGATTTCATGCACAACCGCAAGGGGCGCAAGGCCACGCAGGAGATGAACCGCCTGTACGTGGTCGAAGTCGCGCCGACGCGCACCGGCGCGATGGCGGATCACCGGATCGCTGCCCGCCCGTCGCAGATCGGCGCGATCGCGCGCGCGCTCGCGAAGAAGCTTGGGCTTTCGGTCAGCGCGCAGGAGCTGTCCGGCAAGGCGGCGCACTTCGTCGATGCGCTCGCGAAGGAGCTGCAGGGCGCGAACGGTGCCTCGATCGTGACGTGCGGCGACGCGCAACCGGCACAGATCCACGCGCTCGTGCACGCGATCAACGCGAAGCTCGGCAACTTTGGCGCGACGCTGCACCGCTTGCCGCCCGTCGACGCGATGCCGCAAGCGACGGGACACGTCGAAGCGCTGCAGAAGCTCGTCACCGAAATGAACGCGGGTCAGGTCGAGCTGTTGATCGTGCTCGGCGGCAACCCGGTGTTCGATGCGCCGGTCGACCTGAACTTCGCCGGCGCGCTCTCGAAGGTGCACCTGCGCGTCCGCGTGGGACAGTACACCGACGAGACCTCGCGCGGATGCGATTGGCTCGTGCCGGAAGCGCACTTCCTCGAGAGCTGGAGCGACACACGCGCCGCCGACGGAACCGTCGCGCTCGTGCAGCCGCTCATCGCGCCGCTGTACGGCGGCAAGACCGCGCACGACATCGTCGCGGCTCTCACGAACGACTCAGGCATGAGCTCGTACGACATCGTGCGCGCGCACTGGCACGGCGAGAAGCCGGATTCGTTCGAGACGAACTGGCGCCGCTGGCTGCACGACGGCGTCATCCCCGACACCGCTGCCGCGGACGTGAACGGCGCGCCGAAGGACTGGAGCGATCAGCCGAGCGTCGCCGTCAGCGGCTTCGAGATCGCGCTCTGCCCAGACCCGACGATCTGGGACGGACGCTTTGCGAACAACGGCTGGCTGCAGGAGAGTCCGAAGCCGATGACGAAGGTCGTGTGGGAGAACACGGTCTATCTCTCGCCGACGACGGCCGAGCACATGAGCCTCGACGTCGGCGACATCGTCGAGGTCGAAGTCGGCGGCCGCAAGGTGCGCGGACCGGTGTGGGTCGCCCCGGGTCACGCCGACGAGTGCGCGACGATCCACTTCGGCTACGGCAGCCAGTTCAGCGGCCACGTCGCCAAGGAAGAAGGCTTCGACGCCTACCCGATTCGCACGACGAGCGCGATGTGGATGGCGGGCGGCGTGACGCTGCGCAAGACGGGCGACACGACCAAGATCGCGACCACGCAGGATCACGTGGACTACGACGTCGTCGAGCGCGAAGTCGAGAAGCGCGAGCTCCTGCGCGTGCGCCCGCTCGAAGAGTTCAAGCGCGATCCGCACAGCCTCCCCAAGGCGACGCGCGAGCTCGAATCGGAAGGCGCGCCCTCGATCTACGACGCGCAAGTCGGCGCCGAAATCGACGAAGGGCGGCGCCAGGTCGGCGACTACGCCTGGGGCATGGTCATCGACCTCAGCGCGTGCACCGCGTGCGGAGCGTGCGTCACGGCCTGCGTCGCGGAGAACAACATCCCCGTCGTCGGCAAGGACCAGGTCCGCCGTGGCCGCCACATGCACTGGATCCGCGTCGATCGCTACTTCGAGGGTCCGAAGGAAGATCCGCGCATGCACAGCCAGCCGGTGCCGTGCATGCAGTGCGAGAACGCGCCCTGCGAGCTCGTGTGCCCGGTCGAAGCGACGACGCACAGCCCCGAGGGGCTGAACGAGATGACGTACAACCGGTGCGTCGGCACGCGCTACTGCTCGAACAACTGCCCGTACAAGGTGCGGCGTTTCAACTTCTTGCTGTACAGCGACTACGCGACCGAGACGCTCAAGATGCAGCGCAACCCGGACGTGTCGGTGCGCTCGCGCGGCGTGATGGAGAAGTGCACGTACTGCGTCCAGCGCATCAACCAGGCGCGCATCGCCGCCAAACGTGACGAGCGCAAGATCAAGGAAGGCGAAGTCGTCACCGCTTGCCAGCAGGTCTGCCCCGCTGCGGCGATCACGTTCGGCGACATCCGCGATCTGAACAGCGCGGTCGCGAAGCTGAAGACCGAGCCGCACAACTACTCGCTGCTCGGTGAGCTGCAGACGCGCCCGCGCACGACGTACTTGGCCAAGATCCGCAACCCGAACCCCGACCTCGAGACGGCCTGAGCGGACTCGTCGAAGCCCCCCCGCACATGAGCGAACAAGCGATCGCAGAAGACGTGCACAACGAGTTGATCGGTGACGGTCACACGTACGGCACGATCAGCGACAAGATCACCGGGATCGTCCTGACCGATCCGAAGAAGACGCCCCTCGCCTGGGTCGCCATCGTCGGCATCGCGAGCATGGGCGTGTTGATGCTGCTCGGCACGATCACGTACCTCGTGTTCACGGGCATCGGGATCTGGGGCAACAACATCCCCGTCGCGTGGGCGTTCCCGATCATCAACTTCGTGTGGTGGATCGGCATCGGTCACGCGGGCACGCTGATCAGCGCGATCCTTTTGTTGATGCGCCAGGAGTGGCGCACGTCGATCAACCGCTTTGCGGAAGCGATGACGATCTTCGCGGTCATGTGCGCGGGACTCTTCCCGCTGCTGCACACCGGACGTCCGTGGCTCGCGTTCTGGTTGCTGCCGTACCCGAACACGATGGGCCTGTGGCCGCAGTTCCGCTCGCCGCTGATCTTCGACGTGTTCGCGGTGTCGACCTACGCGACGGTGTCGATCCTGTTCTGGTACATGGGGATGATCCCCGACCTCGCTTCGCTGCGCGACCGCGCCAAGCACAAGATCGCGCGCCTCTTCTACGGCATGTTGTCGATGGGCTGGCGCGGAGCGGCGCGGCACTGGGAGCGCTACGAGACGGCGACGATCCTGCTCGCGGGCTTGTCCACGCCGCTCGTGTTGTCGGTTCACTCGGTCGTGTCGTTCGATTTCGCCGTCGGCATCGTTCCCGGCTGGCACACGACCGTGTTCCCGCCGTACTTCGTCGCGGGTGCTGTGTTCGCCGGCTTCGCGATGGTGTTGACGCTCGCGATCCCGATCCGCGCCTTCTATGGGCTGAAGGATCTGATCACCGAGAAGCACCTGGAGAACATGGGCAAGGTGATGCTCGCCACGGGCCTCATCGTCGCCTACGGCTACGCGATCGAAGCGTTCATGGGCTGGTACTCGGGCTCTCCGTACGAGTCCTTCGTCATGTACAACCGCCTGCACGGTCCGATGGCGCCGATGTACTGGGCGCTGCTCTTGTGCAACATCACGATCCCGCAGTTGATGTGGATCAAGAAGTGCCGACGCAGCATCTTCTGGCTGTACTTCGTGGCGATGTCGGTGAACATCGGCATGTGGCTCGAGCGCTTCGTGATCATCGTGCAGAGCTTGCACCGCGACTACCTGCCTTCGTCCTGGCACGACTACTCGTCGACGATCTTCGACTGGACGATGTACGTCGGCACGATCTCGCTGTTCTTGTTCTTGTTCTTCCTGTTCATCCGCTTCCTGCCGATGATCGCGATCTTCGAGATGCGCATGCTCGTGCCGCGATCGGGCGTCACGGGCAAGGCCGGTCCGCCGCCCCCGCTCGGTGCACGCGCACCGACGGGCGGTCACGCGGGTGACAAGCACGCGGCCGGCGTCGGTTCCGGCGGAGCGCACTGAGGTGCACGCACCATGAGCTCAGGTACACACGCACACGCACACGGCGCCCACGACGAGCCGCCGATCTACGGCTACATGGCCGAGTTCGATCACCCCGAGCACCTCGTCGAGGCGGCCACCGCCGCGAAGAACGAGGGCTTCACCGACATGGAGTGCTACTCGCCCATGCCGGTGCACGGCCTGCCTCAAGTGCTCGGCTACAAGAACCGCGTGCCGTTGATGGTGCTGCTCGGCGGCATCACCGGCATGGTCGTCGGCTTTGGACTCTGCTATTGGGTCTCGGTGCTGCGCTACCCGCTCAACATCGGCGGCCGGCCGTTCAACAGTTGGCCGGCGTTCATCGTGCCGATGTTCGAGTGCACGATCCTCTTCGCGTCGCTCACCGCGGTGTTCGGCATGCTCGCGCTCAACGGATTGCCGCAGCCCTACCACCCGGTGTTCAACGTCGAGCGGTTCGCCGAAGCGACGCGGAGCAAGTTCTTCCTGATGATCCTCGCGAGCGATCCGCGGTTCGACCTGCAGGGCACGCGCCAGTTCCTCGCGCATCTGAACCCCGTCACGGTGAGCGAGGTCCCGCACTGATGTCTGCGCTCACGTTCACGCAATCGTCCGCGAGATCGTCCTTTCGCCGCGGGTTGTTCGCCGTCGTCCTCGCTTGCGCGGGGGTGGTCACGTCGGGCTGCCGCCAGGACATGCACGATCAGCCCAAGTACAAGGTCAACGGCTGGTCGAACTTCTTCCCCGATCACCGCAACAACCGTCCGCTCGTGCCGAACACGGTCGCACGCGGCAGGTTGAACGAGGACGACCTGCTCTACCGCGGCCGTGTCGACGGCAAGCTGAGCGAGGTCTATCCGATGGCGATCACCGCCGCGGTGCTCGAGCGCGGCCGCCAGCGCTACGCGATCTTCTGCCTGCCCTGCCACAGCCCCGAAGGTGACGGCAACGGCATCGCGGTGCAGCGCGGCATGAAGCGCCCGCCCTCGTACCACATCGACCGCCTGCAGAAGTCGACGCCGGGCTACCTCTACGACGTCATCACCAACGGCTTCGGCTCGATGTACAACTACTCCGATCGCATCAACGTGCAGGATCGCTGGGCGATCGTCGCGTACGTGCAGACGTTGCAGTCGAGCCAGAACACGCAGTTCGATCAGCTCAGCCCCGTCGAGAAGGACCTCCTGACGCACGAGCAACCCGCCCATCCGTCGAAGGAGCACGAGCACAAGTGAGCGCCATGAACGAACAGACGCGCGCCAAGCTCGGCCGCATCCAGATGACGGCGCTCCTCGTGGGCGTGCTCGGTCTCGTCGGCATCGGCTTCGGCTTCGCGACCGATCCGAAGCAGGCGTTTCAGTCGTATTTGTTCGCGTACTTCATCCCGCTCGGCATCTCGCTCGGATGCCTCGGGATGACGATGATCAACTACCTGACGGGCGGGTTCTGGGGCCTCGGTGCGCGTCGCGTGTTCCAGGCCGGGATCCGCACGCTGCCGTTGATGCTGCTCCTGTTCGTGCCGATCGCGTTCGCGTTCGTCACGCAGCCGTCGGGCGGCACGATGAACGAATCGGCCATGCTCGGAGCGGAACCGGCGCACGGTGCGTTCTGGCTCTACCCCTGGACCGACCCGGCGATCGTCGCAAGCAAGGCCACGCTCATCCACAAGAGCCAGTGGCTGAACGGCAACTTCGTGCTGATCCGCGCGGTCATCTACTTCGCGTTCTGGCTGCTGATCGGACGCCTGCTGCTCTCCAACGCGCGCAAGTACGACGAGACCGGTGACGCACGCGCCGAAGAGCGCACGCGCTCGCTCTCGGGCCCGGGCCTCGTGTTCTTCTTCATCTTCACGTCGTTCGCCGTGTTCGACTGGGCCATGTCGGTTCAACCCGAGTGGTTCTCGACGATGTACGGGCTCGTGTTCATCGTCGGACAGGGCATGTCTGCGCTGGCGTTCACGATCGTGTTCCTGTCGTTGATGAAGGACACGGAGCCCTTCCGCAGCTTCGCGAAGCCGAACCTGTTCGCCGACCTGGGCACGCTCATGTTCGCGACGGTGATGTTGTGGGCGTACACGAGCTTCTCGCAGTACCTCATCATCTGGTCGGGCAACCTCGCCGAGGAAGCGCCGTGGTACGTGCTGCGCATCAGCAACGGCTGGCAGCTCGTCGGCATGGGGCTGGCGCTCTTGCACTTCGCCGTGCCCTTCTTCCTCCTGCTCATGCGCCGGGTCAAGAAGGACGCTTCGTACGTCGCGCTCGTCGGCATCCTCTTGCTGGTCATGCGTTTCGTCGACACGTACTGGCAGATCGCACCGCCGTTCCACAGGGACCTCTCACCGACCTGGATGGACCTCGCTGCGCCGGTCGGGCTCTTCGGACTGTGGGTGGCGTTCTTCATCAGCCGCCTGAAGGCACACCCTCTGACCTCGCCGCGGCAAGAAACGGCGATCCACAAGGCGCTCGCGCACGCGCAGCACCAGCACTGATCCATCCGCACTGCATCTTCACGACCAGCGACTTCACGAACAGCGACACGGCGAACCACGACACATGTCCCACGGACACGACCACCACTACCCCGAGCCGATCCCGACCGACGGCTACGAGAAGCTCGACGCGCATCCCGCGACCGCCGTCAAGTTTCTCGCTTGGCTGCTCATCGGCGTGGCGCTGACCCTGGTCGGGATGTGGGCGCTGCTCGAGGCGTACAAGAAGATGCCGACGCCGCACAGCGATTCCGTGCGTCATCCGCTGGCCGAAGCGCGCCAAGTCCCGATCGCGCCGCAACTCGAGGCGATGAAGGGACCGCACGTGGACAAGGACGGGGTGATGCTCAGCGAGGACGGCGGCCCGTACTTCAACACGAAGATGTACGGCGACTGGAAGCGCCAGTGGGACGAGGACATGTCGAGCTATGGCTGGATCGATCGCTCGGCGCACATCGTGCGCGTGCCGATCGAGCGCGCGATGGCGATGAAGCTGTCCAAGGGTTTCCCGACGGCGTCCAAGCCCGGCAACTGACACAGCACTCAGCACAGCGATGATCACGAACACCACGACACGGATGCTGCTGCGCGCGACGAGCTTCTTGCTCGCCGGCTGCGCCGCGTTCGTGCCCGCGGTGCACGCGCAGGACTTCAAGGCGATCAAGGAAAAGGTCGGCTTCGACCAGAAGCTCGACAACCAGGTGCCGCTCGACCTCGCCTTCAAGGACGAGGCAGGCCAGTCGGTGCGGCTCGACAAGTACCTCGCGAAGGGCAGCAACAAGCCCGCGATCCTCGTGTTCGTGTACTTCCAGTGCCCGATGCTGTGCACGGAGATCCTGAACAGCCTCACGCGCACGCTCAAGGTCGTCGGCCTGCGCCCTGGCGAGGACTTCGAGATCCTGACCGTCAGCTTCGACGAGCGCGAAGGCCCCGATCTCGCCGCGCGCAAGAAGCAGAGCTACATCGAATCGCTCGGCCGTCCAGAAGCCGCCAAGGGTTGGCACTTTCTCACCGGCACAAAGGACTCGATCGACAAGCTGTGCGACAGCGCCGGGTTCCGCTTCATGTGGGACGAGCAGATCCAGCAGTTCGCGCACCCGGGCGGCATGGTGGTCCTGACACCCGAAGGCCGGATCTCGAAGTACTACTTCGACTTCACGCCGCGCGATCTGCGCTTCGCGCTGGTCGAAGCGTCGCACGGCAAGATCGGCTCGCTGTCCGACAAGTTCCTCCTGCTCTGCTACCACTACGATCCGACGACGGGCCGCTACGGGCTCGTCATCACGAACGTCATCCGGCTCCTGTGCCTGTTCTCGGTGATCGTCCTCGGATCGTTCGTCTTCGTCATGCTGCGCCGCGACGCACGCAAGTCTGCACACGCCGTCGCCACGACCTGAGCCAGCCGCCTTCACCCAAGCAGTCCTATATGTGGAAAGACTTCCCCCTCCTGCCCGACAGCGCCTCCACCATGGCGAACCAGATCGACATGGTCTGGTGGTTCCTCGTTGCGCTCACCGTCGTGATGACGGCGTTGATCGCCGCGGCTGTCGTGGGGATGACCATCTATTTCCGCAAGAAGAACGACGGCCGCTACGCGACGCAGATCGTCGGCTCGACGCAGCTCGAGATCCTGTGGTCCGGCATCCCCTTCCTGATCGTGATGGGGTTGTTCGGCTGGGGCACCGCGGTGTTCGTCAACACGCAGCGCACGCCCGATAACGTCGACATCGACATGTACATCGTCGGCAAGCAGTGGATGTGGAAGGTCCAGCACCCGACCGGACAGCGCGAGATCAACGCGATGCACGTGCCGGTCGGCAAGGTCGTGCGCATCACGCAGACGTCCGAGGACGTCATCCACAGCTTCTTCGTCCCCGCCTTCCGCATGAAGAGGGACGCGGTTCCCGGCCGCTACTCGCAGCAGTGGTTCGAGGCCACCAAGGTCGGCACGTACCACATCTTCTGCGCCGAATACTGCGGCTCGAAGCACGCGCAGATGATCGGCTGGGTCACGGTGATGGAGCCGGAGGAGTACGAGCGCTGGCTCGCGAGCACGACGCCCGGCGAAGTGCCCGAGGAAGCCGGCCGCAAACTCTTCGAATCGATGCGCTGCGCCAGCTGCCACATCACCGCCCAAGGCGTCAGCCAGATCGACGGCGCAGCACCGCGCGGACCTTCGATGGTCGACATCTATGGCCGCGAGGTCGCGCTCAAGGACAACCGCAAGGTCGTGGTCGACGACGAGTACATCCGTGAGTCGATCCTGCACCCGATGGCCAAGGTGACGGCCGGCTTCGAGCCGAACATGCCCACCTACGAAGGCCAGCTCGGCGAGGACCAGATCCTCCAGCTCATCGCCTACATCAAGTCACTGAAGAGCACCGGAACGAAGCAATGAGCACGAGCAGTCTGATGCCGGCCGGTGCAGCACCGGTGATCGCGACCGAGCGCGAGACGTACCTGAACAACGGGTACGGCTGGAAGAGCTGGCTCTTCACGATCGATCACAAGCGCATCGCGATCCTCTACCTGGTCTCGATCTCGTTCTTCTTCGCGATCGGCGGCGCGTTCGCGACGTTGATGCGCCTCGAGCTCGCGACGCCGACGGCGGACTTCCAGAGCGACACGTACAACAAGCTCTTCACCATGCACGGGCTGGTGATGATCTTCTTCTTCCTCGTGCCGTCGATCCCGGCGGTCCTCGGCAACTTCCTCGTGCCGATCATGATCGGGGCGAAGGACCTCGCGTTCCCGAAGATCAACCTGCTGTCCTGGTACATCTACGTCGTCGGCGGGCTTTTCACGCTCTACGTGGCCCTCTCCGGCGGGGTCGACACGGGCTGGACATTCTACACGCCCTACAGCTCGACTTACTCGAGCTCGCACGTCTCCGCGATGGCGGTCGGCGTGTTCATCACGGGGTTCAGCTCCATCCTCACCGGACTCAACTTCATCGTCACGGTGCACAAGATGCGTGCGCCGGGCATGACGTGGTTCAAGCTGCCGCTCTTCATCTGGGCGCAGTACGCGACGAGCCTGTTGATGGTGCTCGGCACGCCGGTGCTCGCAACGACGATCCTGCTCGTCGCGCTCGAGCGCCTGTTCCACATCGGGATCTTCGACCCGTCGATCGGCGGCGACCCGGTGCTCTTCCAGCACCTGTTCTGGTTCTACAGCCACCCGGCCGTC
The DNA here is from genome assembly GCA_038330085.1 of Planctomycetota bacterium. Classification (GTDB taxonomy): domain Bacteria; phylum Planctomycetota; class UBA1135; order UBA1135; genus JAEUIA01. Next base: position 30,125 of record JBBQNP010000034.1, read on the forward strand.
TACATCATGATCTTGCCGGGGATGGGCGTGATCAACGAGATCATCGCCTGCTTCACGAAGAAGCGGATCTTCGGGTACAGCTTCGTCGCGTTCTCGACGCTCGCGATCGCGCTGCTCGGCTTCCTCGTGTGGGGCCACCACCTGTTCATCAGCGGCCAGTCGCCCTACGCCGGCATCGTGTTCTCGTTCATCTCGATGCTCGTCGCCGTGCCGTCGGCGGTGAAGGTCTTCAACTGGACCGCAACCCTGTACAAGGGCACGATCGAGATCACGACGCCGATGCTCTACGCGCTCGGCTTCATCGGACTGTTCACCATCGGCGGTCTGACGGGGATCTTCCTCGCGATCATCTCGGTCGACATCCACCTGACCGACACGTACTTCGTCATCGCGCACTTCCACTACGTGATGGTCGGCGGGATGCTCATGGCCTACCTCGGCGGACTCCACTTCTGGTGGCCGAAGATGTTCGGGCGCATGTACCCCGAGTTCCCGGCCAAGATCGCCGCGGTCACGGTGTTCGTCGGGTTCAACCTGACGTTCTTCCCGCAGTTCATCCTCGGGTACATGGGCATGCCGCGCCGGTACCAGGTGTATCCGCCCGAGTTCCAGCTCTTGAACGTGCTCTCCTCCGCGGGAGCTTCGATCCTGGCCTGCGGTTACATCATCCCGCTCATCTACCTGATGTGGTCGCTGAAGTGGGGCAAGAAGGCCGGACCGAACCCGTGGAACGCGAAGGGACTCGAGTGGACGATCCCCTCGCCGCCGATCACGCACAACTTCGAGGCGATCCCCATCGTCACCGAAGGCGCCTACGCCTACGGCCCGCCGCCCAAGGTCCTCGGACCCGGCCACGATTCACCCGGTCCGCACTTCGAGGAAGAGTCCGTTGAGCACTGAGCCCATCCTCGCGACGCACGCTGCTGCGCCGCACGGCGCGTCCCATGCGCACGCGACCGTATCCGGGTTGCCCGCTCCGACGGCGCACCACTTCGTCGACCTCGTCCAGCAGGAAGAGGCCGAGAAGCTCGGCATGTGGACGTTCCTCATCACCGAGGTGATGTTCTTCGGTGCCTTGTTCACGGCCTACACCGTGTACCGGAACATGTATCCGGAGGCGTTCCTGCTCGCGAGCTCGAAGCTCAACTGGCGCCTCGGCGGCGTCAACACGCTCGTCCTCATCGTGTCGAGCCTCACGATGGCGATGTCGATCCGCTGCGCGCAGACGTCCAAGCGCGGCCTGATGCTCATGAACATCGTGCTCACGGGGCTCTTCGGCGCGACGTTCCTCGTCATCAAGTACTTCGAGTACTCGGAGAAGTGGCACCACCACCTGATGCCCGGCCCGACGTTCAACTACGCGGAGTTCGGTCAGTGGGGTCCGCAGGCGCGCATCTTCTTCTCGCTGTACTTCGCGATGACGGGCCTGCACGCGTTCCACATGATCGTGGGCCTGGGCCTTATGACTTGGGTCTTCATCAAGGCGCGGTCGGGGCACTTCACGCCCAGGCGCTACGCGGGTATGGAGATCTCAGGCCTCTACTGGCACTTCGTCGACCTCGTGTGGATCTTCCTGTTCCCGATGCTGTACCTGCTCGGAGCACACCATCATCTTGCTTAGGCATCTTGCTTAGGCACCCGGCCTAAGCGTCTCGCCCACTCCCCGACACCACGGCTCGCTCCAGCAACACGCCCCACTCACGGTCATGAGCACTCACCCCGGCCAACCCCACGTCCTCCCGCTCCACATCTACTGGGGCGTCTTCTTCGCGCTGGTCGTCGGGACGATCGGGACCGTGTGGGTCGCCACGTTCGACCTGGGCCCGTGGAACACGCCGATCGCATTGACCATCGCGGTCACCAAGGGCTTGCTCGTCATCCTGTTCTTCATGCACGTGAAGTACTCGACGAAGCTGACGTGGCTCTTCGTCGCGGCCGGGTTCGTGTGGTTCCTCATCATGGTGTGCATCACGATGGCGGACTTCGTCAGCCGCAGCTGGCTCTGAGCGTTCCCGGAATCGACGTGGGGGCCGATCGGATCCGCCCGACGAGGTAAGGATCTGTCCGGCCGAGGTTCACGCCGCTTTTCCCACCCGAAGGGCAAGGGGCAGGTCTATGGTCTGGGCCCGTATCTCTCTTGCCGGACCCCGTTTCCCCGACCTGGGTCGCGTAGCACCCGCCCCGATCCGATAAGACCTTCGACCGACTGCTGCGCACCCGACGAGGACCGTCCCGCATGACCACCGCCACACGGCCGCTGAACCGCATCCTTCTGACCTGTTCGCGTTGGTTCGATTCCTGGGCGGGGGCCGAGCGCATCGCGAAGGACGAGCCGCAGCGCGTGGACTGGGTTCGCTGCATGCCGTTCCTGGGCCTGCACCTGGTCTGCTTCGGGGTGATCTGGGTCGGATGGAGCCCGTTCGCAGTCGCGTTCGCGGTCGCGCTCTACGTGGTGCGCATGTTCGCCATCACGGGCTTCTACCACCGCTACTTCAGCCACAAGACCTACAAGACGTCGCGCTTCTTCCAGTTCGTCTTCGCGCTGTGGGGCAACTCGGCCGTGCAACGGGGTCCGCTGTGGTGGGCCGCGCACCATCGCATGCACCACAAGCACAGCGACCGCGAAGAGGACGTGCACTCGCCGCACCATCACAGCTTCGTGTGGAGCCACATGGGCTGGATCCTCTCGAAGGCCAACTTCGCGACGCACCTCAAGCAGGTGCCCGAGCTGGCGAAGTTCCCCGAGCTGCGCTTCCTCGATCGGTTCGATTCACTGGTGCCGCTGATCCTCTTCGCAGGATCGTTCGGACTCGGCTGCCTCCTGCATGCGGTCGCGCCGGGTCTGGGCACGAGCGGCATGCAGCTCCTGATCTGGACGGTGATCTCGACGATCGTGCTCTTCCACGGCACCTGCACGATCAACTCGCTCTCGCACCTCTTCGGTACCCGTCGTTTCGCGACCGCGGATCAGAGCCGCAACAACCCGTTGCTCGCGATCATCACGCTGGGCGAAGGTTGGCACAACAACCACCACCACTACCCCTCGACGGTGCGTCAGGGCTTCTACTGGTGGGAGTACGACGTGACGTGGTACGGGCTGGTCGTGATGTCGTGGTTCGGGATCATCTGGGACCTCAAGCCGGTCCCCGCGCGCGTGCTCGAGCAGTCGCCGCGCCGCCGTCAGCGCTGACGCTGATCCACTCACCCGCCTGTACCGTGCGAGGCACAGTACAGGCGGGTGAGCATTTCACTCAGGGTGCGGCCGTTTGCACGCCGGCCTCTTGCAGGATCGAGCGGTACCAACGCGCCACATTCGAAGCGCGACCGAGCAAGGCCGTCGTCCCCCACACGATCGAGAGCGTGCGCCGCGTTCCTTCGTGCGTCTTGGTGCGTTGAGCGTCCTTGACCGCGTTCGCGCACGGACCGTCGGCGTCGAACAGGCACAAGAGTCCGGCGAGGTCGATCGTCTGACCTGAAGCGTTGAACACGTACTGAGCGCCCTCGCCGGCGACTTGGATCGAGAGCGGTTCGCGCGCGCGATCGAGGTCGACGACGCTGATCGGGATACCGCTGTGCAAGGACACGCCGTTGCACGCGTCGACCGCGAGGTTGATCGAGTTCAGCGGGCCTTCCGCAGCAGCACCGAGGAGGAACTCGCTCGCCGGCTTGCCGCGTCCGGTCGGCTTGTAGCCGCCTTGTCGCAGGAGATCGCGCACGGCCTTCTTGACGTCGTCGTTCGTCGTGAAGGGGGCACTCGCCTTGGGATCGAGCCACTGCAAGACCGATTGCGGTGCGGGCAACTCCTGGAGCGGAGAAGGGAACGCGCTCGTGAATGCAACTGCATCGAGCAACGGATGATCGTGGATGGTCAGCATGCTTTTCTGGATCCTATCCGCTCGAGTGTGTGAGTCATCCCTCGTCGACTCGATCGATCGGCGGTGAGACGTTCGATCTCCTCACCCGACTCGTTGAAAGGGCCACAGGAGCACGACCAGCTTTCGCGCGAACAAGAGGTGCGCATCATCCGATTGCGACGGTAGACCTGAAGCTGTCGTCATCGTGCAGCGGTCGATGTGCGCTTCGGCACGTTGCAGCGGCCAGGGTTCGTGATGGATTTCGCCGCGCAGCATGTGACCGCGTGAGTCGAAGGTGAACAGGCAGTAACGCTCGGTGAGCCAGTGCTCGAGCGAACCGGGTACTGCGAGCTCGACCGACTGGACCGGGCCATAGCGCGCGACGAACTCCGCCGGAGGCGCTCCACGATGCGAGCGCACGCTCGAGTAATTCACCTCGTCACCTTGCGTCGCACAGCTCATTTTCGCGCGAAAATACGGCAGGTGATAGAAGCGCCGCGCAGCGAACACAGCGAGCGAACTCGTCGCGTCCAGGCTGAAGAACCACACCCCCGCCTTCCCGCCGAAACGCACGTACGTACGCACGTTCAGCTCGGGAAACGCAGCCGCTCCGGGCACCGGCGGCAAGCCGCGCATGCGCACGCCGCTCATCCGGAACGGCACCACGCCGACCCACGCCGACCCGTCGAACGTGTCGATTTCGAGCTGTTTTGGCACGAGTTTGCGCAAGGCGACCGGGTCGACCCGCCAGTGCGCGAACAGCAGATCGTGCCACGCCTGCGTCATCGTCCACGGGCCCGCGGGCAGCGGCCACGGTCGATGTGCTGTCTGCTGCAGGATCGCGGACTTCACGCGACCCTCGTGCTTCAGCGCAGCCCCAGCCCGAGCCCGCCGGTCACCGGAACGATCGCGCCCGTCACGTAGCTCGCGCGCGGTGACGCGAGGAACGCGACGACGTGCGCGATCTCTTCGGGCGTCCCGGCGCGCCCCATCGGCGTGCCTGACACGAGCGCACTGCGCTTCTCGGGACTGATGCGGGCGAGCACGCGCTCGGTCAGCACGAGGCCGGGCTCGACCAGGTTGCACGTGATCCCGTTCGGAGCGCACTCCATCGCCAGGCTCTTGACCAGCCCATGCAGCGCCGACTTCGCGGTTGCGTACGCCACCTGGTTCACGGCGCCCTGCGTGCCCGCGATCGAGCCGACGAACACGATCCGCCCGAAGCCGCGCGCCTTCATCCCGGGCATCAGGTGCGCGCTGATGCGCAAGGGCGCGCGCACGCCGACGTCGAGCAGGCGCTCGATCTCTGCAGGCGGGATCTCCTCGAGCGGACCGAGCGCTGGAAAGTGCGTCGCGTTGTGCACGACC
>JBBQNP010000035.1:0-34839 GCA_038330085.1 Planctomycetota bacterium
AGTAAGAGCTCTCGACCGAGGATCTCGATCAACCCGTCATCAACATGGTGCGCACCGTCGTCGAGGAAGCGTTCACGCTGGGTGCGTCGGACATCCACATGGAGCCGCGCCAGACGGGCTTCACGATCCGCTTCCGCATCGACGGCGTGATGCAGGATCGCATCAGCTTGCCGCGAGCGTGGGCGCGACCGATGCTCGCGCGCTTGAAGATCCTGGGCAACATGGACATCGCCGAGCGACGGCTGCCGCAGGACGGGCGCGCGCAGGCGGAGATCCGGGGGAACCGCGTCGATTTGAGGTTGGCGACGGCGCCCTGCCTGCACGGTGAATCGGCGGTGATCCGCATCTTGGATGGCGGCAGGAAGCTGTTCGACTTGAAGTCGCTGGCGCTCGACAAGCGCCAGCTCGAGGACCTGAAGCGCATGGTCGAGGGCGGCGAGGGCGTCGTGCTCGCGACGGGGCCGACCGGGTCAGGCAAGACGACGACGTTGTACGCCCTGCTCCAACATTTGAACTCGCCTGAGATCAAGATCATCACGGTCGAGGACCCGGTCGAGAACCAGCTCGACGGTGCCACGCAGATCAACATGAACCCGAAGATCGGGTTGGATTTCGCCAGGGGGCTGAGGTCGATCTTGCGACAGGATCCGGATGTCGTGCTGGTGGGCGAAGTGCGCGACGAAGAGACGGCGCAGATCGCGATCCAGGCGGCGATGACGGGGCACATCGTGCTGTCGACGCTGCACACGAACGGTGCCGCGGAGTCGATCACGCGCTTGACCGACATGAAGATCGAGCCGTATTTGCTGGCGGACACGTTGCGCGGATTGGTTGCGCAGCGGTTGGTGCGCAAGATCTGCTCGCACTGCAAGAGGGAGGCGAAGGCGGATCCGATCCTTCTGGAGAGGTTGGGTCTGAGCGCGAAGGACGGTCCCTTCCACGATGGAGTGGGATGCGATCACTGCTCGGGGTCGGGGTACAAGGGACGCATGGCCATCTACGAGGTGATGAGAATCGATCCGGCGTTGGCTTCGTTGGTGAGACGGAATGCGGGGGTGGACATGTTGAGGAAAGCGGCGATCGAGGGCGGGATGGCGACGTTGCGCGCGGACGGGTTGCGCAAGGCGCTGGCGGGGGAGACGACGTTGTCAGAGGTGTATGCGGCCACGGTGCGTGACTCGTGAGGGATGAACATGCCTGAGAACAAGACCGGGTCACATGGGACGCAGAAGGTGTTCTTCGTGCACGACTTCCAGGAGTCGCCGCTGACGCGGAAGCACTATCTGGAGATGTCGGGGTTCGATGTCACCTTGTTGAGGAGTGGTGAGGATTGCTTGAAGGCGATGGCGGTGACGAAGCCGGCGCTGGTGTTGATGGATGTGCTGTTGGAGGGGAAGAACGGGTTCGAGGTGTGTCGGGAGATTCGCAAGATCGCGGGGGCGGTGGAGTTGCCGGTGGTGTTGTGCACGCACATTTACCGGGGGAGGATTTATCGGGATGAGGCGGTCGCGGTGGGGGCGCAGAGGCTGGTGTTGTTGCCGGTGAAGCTGGATGAGCTGGTGGGGGTGATTGCGGAGTTGACGGCGGCGAAGGCGAAGTGAGCGGGTGGGTGGGTGGTGCGCGGGACCCGCCGCCCTGTCGCGCGCTTTCGCGCGACGACGAATGCCGTTTCCCGCGACGGGTGACTGGCAGGGCCCGCCTGAAGCACGCCTTGAGGGGAGTGTTTCGGAGTGTGCGGGACTGTCGCGCGAAGGAACTTGATCACCGCGAGGCGAGAGATTCCGCGCCTTCGGCGCGGAGCGACCGACGAGACAACGCCCGGGAATACCGGCCGTTCTCTCGTCGGCCGCTTCATCGGGGGCGAAGGTGAAGGTCGGAAATCACCTGGGGTGCGCGAACCGTCGGTTGCGCGTTTCGCTGACTTTGCGCGAGGAGCGCTGAGTTGCGCGGGCGAATTGCGGTTGCGTCGTGCAAGGTGATGTAGCGCGGCGTCCGGGGTACGGATCTTCTCTGCATTGACATGGGTGGGGTGCGACCTCGATCATGCGCCGGCCTCCGGTGCCGGAGGTGTACATGCCGATCCAGCCGAGCCGACGGAGTTTCTTGCGGGGAGCGCTCGCGGGAGCGGCACTCGGGTCGGGGGTTGCGTTCGGCTCGACAGCTCTGCGTCGGGATGGGGTGCAAGGTGAGCCGGGTGCGAAGCCGGCCGCGAAGCTGCCCGCGCCGCCGCTGCACCTGAAGAAAGCCGTGAAGTACGACATGATCGAGACCGAGGGCTCGATCGAAGAACGCTTCACGCTCGTGAAAGAGATCGGGTTCGACGGCGTCGAGATCGACAGCCCGCTTGTGATCGACCGAGATGCGGTCGTCGCCGCATCGAAGAAGACGGGGGTCGTGGTCCACGGGGTGATCGACTCGGTGCACTGGCAGACGCGCTTCTCCGATCCGGATGCGGGGGTCAGGCAGAAGGCGCAGGTGGCGCTGATCGGCGCCATCGACGACGCGCATAGGTATGGCGCGACCACGGTGCTCGTCGTTCCGGGCGTCGTCTCGGCCAAGGGCGACGGCGGACGTGACGAGGTCTGGAAGAGGTCTCACGAGGAGATCGCGAAGGCGCTCGGGCACGCGAAGGAAAAGGGCGTCGTGATCGCGATCGAGGTCGTGTGGAACGACTTCATCAAGAAGCCCGAGGAGATGGTGGCGTTTGTCGACGAGTTCAAGGATGCGCAGGTCGGTGCCTACTTGGATTGCAGCAACGTCGTGAAGTTCGGTGTGCCCCCCGCGACGTGGATCCGCACGTTGGGGTCGCGCATGGTGAAGTTCGACTTCAAGGGATACAGCCTCGAGAAGGGCTGGGTCGGGATCGGCGAGGGTGACGAGGATTGGAAAGCGATCCGCGAGGCGCTGTCGGATGTGGGCTACCACGGTTGGGCGACGGCGGAGGTCGATGCGGGCGGCCGCGAGCATCTGATCGACGTCAAGAAGCGCATGGACGCCGCGCTCGGCGCCTGATCGACGGCTGCGATGGCGCTCGAACTGGTGGGTGTCACGAAACGATTCGGCGCGCAGCTCGCGCTCGATCACGTGTCGTTGCGGGTGGAAGACGGCGACTGCTACGGCTTCATCGGACACAACGGCGCGGGCAAGACGACGGCGATGCGCATCGTGCTCGGACTGCAACGGGCCGACGAGGGGCGCGTGATCGTCGCGGGGTTCGACGCCGGCGCGCATCCGCGCGAGGCCCGCGCTCGCATGGGCGGGTTGATCGAAGTGCCTGGATTCCAAGGTGGATGGAGCGGCACGAAAAATCTGATCGAGTTGGGGCGACTGCAGGGCATGACGCGGGAGCAGGCGCGTCGCGAAGCAAGTAGCTGGATCGAGCGCGTTGGTCTCGCGGGTGCCGGAGCGAAGCACGTCGTCAACTACTCGCAAGGTATGCGCCAGAGGTTGGGCATCGCTCAGGCGCTGCTCGGTTCGCCGCGCTACGTGCTGCTCGACGAGCCGACCAACGGGCTGGATCCCGAGGGCATCGCCGAGATGCGCGAGCTGATCCAGGCGTTGCGTGCCGAGGGCCAGACGTTCCTCGTGTCGAGCCATCAGCTGCACGAGTTGGCGACGATCTGCAACCGCATCGGCGTCCTGCGCGGCGGCAAGATGCTGTTGCAAGGCGCGACATCGGAGTTGCTGCAGGGCGGCGGATCGCGTTGGCGCCTCGAGACCAACGATGCGCGGGCTGCCGAGGGGGCGCTGGCGAAGTTGGGCATCGCCCGCAGCGTGAACGCGCCCAGTGCGGACGACAAGGGCAGTGCGCTGTGGATCGACATCGGTGAGCGCAAGAGCGCCGACGTGACGCGCGCGCTCGTGCAGAGTGGTGTCGACGTCGTGTCGTTCGCGCCCAGCCAGACGACGCTCGAGGAGATCTACCTGCGCTTCGCGCACGGGGCAGGAGCTGCGCAGGCGTCGGTTGCGAAGAACGACGGGGTCGCGACCCAGGTGCTGGATGTTCCGGCCGAGCGCATCGCGCCGAAGCGCCCGGTCTCGCGCATGGCGACGTTCGACCTGCGCCGGTACGCCGGATCGATCGGTCTCGCCCTGCTGTTCGTGTCGCCGGCCGTCGTCGCGAGCCTGCGCGTGTTGCACCGCAGCTCGCAAGCGTCGGCAAACCAGGCACAGATCGAAGCCGGCAAGTTGTTCAGCTCCACCGCGGTCAACGGCTTCGAGGCGTTGGGTCTGGCGTTGCAAGCCGGCCTGCCGCTGCTCGCCTTCCTCGTGCTCGGCCTCGCCAGCCAGAGCATCGCGGCGGAGTACGCGCGCGGCACGCTGCGCAACGTGCTGCTGCGGCCGTTGAAGCGCATCGACTGCGCGCTCGGCAAGGGGCTCGCGCTCGTGACCATCACGTATGTCGCGTATGCGTTTCTCGTGGCCGTCTCGTACGTGCTCGTCGCGAGCCTGTTCCAGTTCGCCGACCTCGCCGAAGTGCTGCCCAACGGCCAGAAATTCCTGCTGACGCCGGCGAGCGAGATGTGGGGTCCTCTGCTGCACGCTCTCGTCGCGCCGTTGCCGGGGTTGGCAGCGTACGCAGGTCTGGGGTTCCTCGCGGGAGCGATCGCGCGCACGAGCGCCGGTGCACTCTCGATCGCACTCGGCCTGGGCGTCGTGCTCGATCTCGCGCGCGTCTTCACGCGTCCGATGGGCCTCGCGGGCGCATTGCCGTCCGATCATCTGCCCTCGCCCTTGTCCGACACGTCGTACTTGAGCTACTACGTCGACCTCGTCACCAACGTCAGCAACGTGCGCTTCGATCATCCTCTCGCGGCGGTCCTCGTACCGATCGGTTGGGCGCTCGTCGCGTTCGTGCTGGCGGCACTCCTCTTGCGAAGACGGGCCATCCCTTGAGACCTAGCGCATCCGACTCGACTTGTGAGACACATCCATTGAAGCAGAGGATCGCGACAGCCTCATTCGCCCTGCTCGCCGCGTTGTGCGCGAGCTGCACGATCGGCAGGCCGCCCATGTACTCCGTGGCGCCGCCTCTCGCGGACATGGAGGAGCCGCTCGACCTGCGCCCGGAGCCGGACGACGAAGCGCAGCGCGAAAGCTTGCCCGCGGGCTCGTTCACCGGCGTGCATGCGGCCGACCGCGCGCAGACGCTCGACGCGATGATGGAGGAGAGCAACGGCGTGCGCGTCGAAGGCGTGGTCGAGAACTCGCCCGCCGACGTCGCCGGCGTCATGGCGGACGACGTGATCCTCGAAGCGCGTGTGGCCGACAAGCCGACGCCGCTGCACTGGCCCAGCGAGTGGCGTGCGCTCGAGCTGGGCACCCAACCGGGCACGCAGGTGGTGTTGAGCCTCGACCGCGCCGGCAAGCCGCTCGACGTGACGCTCACGACGACGCCGCGCGCGCGGCCCGCGGACCGCGAAGCGACGGAACGCTACCGCGAAGAAAACAAGGTCGGCATCGTCGTGCGCACCGCGACCGAGGTCGAAGCGCGCGCAGCCGGTCTCGGTCCAGGCGGCGGCGCCGTCGTCGTTGGATTGTCGCGCGCGAGCCCGTGGCGCTCGGTCGACGAGGGCAAACACGCGCGAGCCGGCCTCGTGTACGGCGACTTGATCACCTCGGTCGACGGAAAACCCGTTGCGCACCCGCAGGTCGTGCTCGACGCGATCCGCGCTCACGAGCCGGGAGGGACGATGCCGGTGCAGTTCGTGCACGGGGCCGAACAGCGCACGCTCGAATTGCCGGTGTCCAAGCGCGCGAGCGAAGTACGTGAGTTCTCGATCCCGTTGCTGTTCAGCTACACGAACGACCGCGGCAAGAGCGAGACCTGGATCCTGCTCGGCATCTACAAGCACGAGAGCACGCAAGCCGCCTCGCGCACGCGCATCCTGTGGATCATCCACTTCGGATCGGGTGACGCCGACCGCCTCGAAGAGGAACGCTCGTGATCGCCGCGGTTCCCCTGGCGCTCGCTGCCCTGGCGAGCGCCTCCCCGCAGAGCGACACGCAGAGCCTGGCGCGCATCTCGTCGATCCCGACGCCGCCGAACTTCCGCGTGACCGACGCGCTCACGATCGACGTCGACGGCGACGGCGTGTCGGACCTGATCATCTCTTCGAGCGGACCCGACGTGCGGCGTCTCTCGGTGCACTTGCGGCGCGCGAGCGGGCCGGCGTTCGTCGCGGCACCCGACGCGTCGCTCGATCTCACGCCCGACGTGGTGTGCTTCGCGTCGGCCGACGTGCACGCCGACGCGGGACGCGAGATCATCCTCTTCACGGCCAGCGCGGCGTTCGCGTGGCGCTGGCGGCAGACGGACGAATCGCAGCGGTTTCAGCGGCTTTTCGCCTGTGACTTCCTCTGGCAGTGGGCGGATCCCAAGCAAGCGCATCCCTGGCAAGCCGCTGTCGCCGACCTCGACGGCGACGGGCTCGAAGACTTCGCCGTGCCCGAGCCGGACTCGTACGCGATCACGTTCCAGCGCAAGGGCAAGGACGGCACACGCACGTTCACGCCGGTCCAGCACGTCCACGTCGGCAGCGGGCGCGATCTCGTCAGCGACGTCGAGCGCAGCGCTGAGGTGCGTCAACCCGGCGGAAAGAGGCGTGCCAGCGTGTCGATCACCGAGAACGGCGTGCAGGTCGACTCCGCACGCATCAACGCCGCGCCGTACCTGTGGGTGCGCGAGAGCGTGCCGGCAGCACAAGCGCTCGACTTCGACGGCGACGGCGATCTCGACCTGTTGTTCTTGCGCTCCGATGCGCTCGAAATCTACCTGCAGGATCCCAAGGGCACGTTCGCGGCGACGCCGTTGCGCCTTGCGAACCCCGTGTCGATCGACCGCCAGCGCGCGCTCGACGTGTCGTTCACGGCGAAGAGCCTCGACCTCGACGGCGACAAGCGGACCGACTGCTTGATCTCGGCCGGCGACAAGCGCTCCGACGACGTGCGCACGCAGTTCCTCGTGTTCCTCGCCAGAGGGGTGAAGCAGGGAGAACCGCCGTTGTTCGGTGCCGCCGGTGTGCCGACGCAACTGCTCGTGCTCGACGGCTTCGCGCGGCCGCTGGGGTTCGACGACGTCGACGGCGACGGCAAGCCCGACCTCGTCGCCGGTGCGATCCGTCCCGACCTGATCGACGGCTTGCGTGCGGCGGCGACGGAGCGCGTCGACTCGCAGGTGTACGTGTACAAGAACACGGGCACTGGCTTTTCGAAGCGGCCCGACCTCGTGTACGAACTCTCGATCCACGCGGGTGGGCTCGATCTGCTCGCGCGTTTCGCCGGCGACGTCACCGGCGACGGAATCGCGGACTTCTTCGAGCGCGCGGAGAAGAACGCATTGCGCGTGCACCTCGTGCGGCGCACGCGTGACGGCTTGTCGGTGGTGGATCCGCCCGTGTACGAGATGCCGCTCGCCGACGACGCGCGGTTGATCGTGCCGGGACACGTCGGGCCGGGGAGCTGGGACCTGTTCGCGCTCGAGAAGGAGGCCGTGCGATGCGCCAGCTTCCGCTGATCATGTCGGTGTTGCTCGTCGCGCACGCGCGAGCGCAGACGCCTGCCGGCCTCGTCGTGAGGGCGACGACGCCCTCCGTGAACTCGGTCGCCGACTGGAAGCTCTTCGATCTCGACCGGCGCAAGGGTGAAGAGCTCTTCGTCGTCACCGATTCGGGCGAGCTGATGACGTTCTCCTTCGCGCAGGGATCCGCGACCTCGACGCGCGGCGACGTCGGACACGTCAGCGATCCGGTCCACTGCGCGCTGGCGCTCGGACCGCTCAAACAGGACGGACCCGCTGGATTGTTCGTCGCGTCGCCACGCGGCGTCGAGCGTTTCGAAGCGGATGACAAGGGCGCGTTCTCGCTTCCACCCACGCTGCTCTCACTCGGCGCAAGCGGCGATCATGGGCTCGGCGCCGTCGAGAAAGCGCGCATGCGCGTGCGCACCGGACGGCCAACGTTCGCCCCGCTCGCGACCGATGTGAACGGCGACGGGCGCACGGACGTGATCGTGCCGAACGGACGTGCGCTCGAAGTGTGGATCCAGGGCGTCGCGACGGGCGATGCGAAGATCATCCCGTTCCAGAAGGCGGCGAGCGTGCAGGTGCGCGTGTCCTCGAACGAGACGATGGACGGCAACGATCTCTCCGACGATCTCCAGAGCTCGCTGCTCATTCCCGGCTTGCGCCTCGAGGACGTGAACGGGGACGGGCGCGCCGACCTCGTCGTCGAAGACGGCGAGAAGCGCGGGTTTCACATGGTGCGCGCCGACGGATCGATTCCTCCGACGCCGGACGTGTCAGTCGACCTCTCGATCTTCCGCGACACGACGCCAGCCGGGGACATCGTGCCCGGTCGCACGCTCGCGGGTGGCGACAAGGCCGTGTACGAGAGCCGCGACCTCGATGGCGACGGGATCCCCGACTACGTGATCGCACACCGGCGCAAGGTGTGGGTTTTCCACGGCAGCAAGGACGGACCGCAGTTCACCGAGCCTTCGACGGTGTTGAAGGCCGCGGATGACGTGACAGCGGTGATGGTTGCGAACCTGGATGACGACGGCAAACCGGACCTGTTGCTCGTGCGCGTGCAGGTGCCGAGCCTGGCGACGTTGTTGCGCGGGCTGGTGTCGGCGTGGCGGATTCAGGTCGACGCGGTCGGCTATCGCAACAGCGGCGGGAGGAAATTCGAGACGACCCCGCAGTGGAAGAGCGAGTTGTCGTTCGAGGTGCCGGCGATCATGACGATCGCGAAGAACCCGGAGAAGATCTTCTCGCGCTTCGAGGATGTCGGAAAGAAGTTCAGGTCTCCGGCGGAGGGGGACTTCGACGGGGATGGCAAGGGGGATGTGGCGCTGTTGTCGGAGGACGGCATGTTCATCGACGTGTGGCGCGGCATGGAGTCGGTCGCGGCGCAGAAGCAGGACGCGGACGATGCGGTGCTGCGTCAGGTCTTGTTCCAGGACGAGAACAAGGATTGGGACATCGACAGGTTGGTGGGGTGGTTGTCGACGTTTGGCGAGCGGAGGGTCGCGCTGATCACGGGGGGGAAGGAGCCGGATGTGAGGTGGAGGTTGAGGGATGCGAAGGAGTGGAGCTTGTCGTCGATTGCGCCGGCGGATGTGTACGGGGATGGGAAGTCGGAGATCGTGTTGAGGTACGACAGCGTGGATGGGGGCGGCGCGACGCAGTTCGATGTGGTGGGGTGGAGGTGAGTTGGGGTGAGATGAGTTGAGGTGAAGTGAGTGAGGAGCGGGGTTGGTCGGGACGAAAAAGGCAACTCCTAGCAGAGGCAAGATGTTCCGCGCCTACGGCGCGGTTGCGACCGACGCGAGACGCCCGGGCGTACCCGGTCGGCTCGCGCCGGCCCCCTATTTAGTGGACGCGACACGGTGAGCGCGGGGGAGCGTTCAGGGTCGTGGCATGGGGCGCATTCAACATCGTTGTCAGTGCGATCCGACCATGAAGCGCTCGCTGAGCGCTGCTGAAACGACCTCAATCTTGCTCGATGGAGGCTTCAACGTGCATCGCATGGTGCATCACATCGTTGAGTGCATCGTGGGGGGGGGGCGAGGTACAGCGCAGCGTGCAGTGCAAGGTGGATTGCAAGGCGGAGCCTGGCGTGGCGGGCAAGGTACGGCCGCGATCCACCCACGAGCTGACGCCAACCGATGGCTTGCGCAACAGCTCCACGAAGTGCGTCGCGCGCTACTTGGGTCGATCCAGTCGATCCTACGCACCATCCACGAAGATGGGGCAGTCTCGCCCCTCATCGTGCCCCCCTTTAGCCGACCGGCGCGAGCCGGCCGGTATTCCGGACGACTCGCGTCGGCCGGAACCGCGCCGTAGGCGCGGAACAACTTGCCGCGCGCTTGGGGTTGCTTCGATCGCGAGTGGTGGACCGTGCCAGTCCACTCCTCCACCCCCCCCGCTCACTGATGCATCGGATCGTGTTGCGAAACGCCGAGCGCCCGCGTGAGGAACGCGAGCTCGTCCGCCAGCTCCTCGATCTGCATGGAGGTAGGTTTGCCCGCACCGTGACCGCCGCGGGTTTCGATGCGGATCAGAACAGGCGGGGCGTCCTTCGCTTGCGCATGCTGCAGCGTCGCTGCGAACTTGAAGCTGTGCGCAGGCACGACACGGTCGTCGTGGTCGCCCGTCGTGATCAGGGTCGCGGGGTACTGCGTGCCGTCCTTGACGTTGTGCAGCGGCGAATAAGCGTAGAGGTACGGGAACGCCTTGGGATCGTCCGACTTCCCGTAGTCGCTGGCCCAGGCCCATCCGATCGTGAAACGGTGGTAGCGCAACATGTCGAGCACGCCGACGCCGGGCAGGGCGGCACCGAACAGGTCGGGTCGCTGCGTCATGCACGCGCCGACGAGCAGTCCGCCGTTGCTGCGCCCGTGGATCGCGAGCTTGGGCGCGCTCGTCCAACCCTTCGCGATGAGGTATTCGGCGGAGGCGATGAAGTCGTCGAAGACGTTCTGCTTGCGCTCGAGCGTGCCGCTCTCGTGCCACTCGCGGCCGTACTCGGCACCACCGCGCAGGTTGACGGAGACGTAGCTCCCTCCGCGCTCCATCCAGACGAGCATGGCGGGTGAGAAGGACGGTTTGATCGGGATGTTGAAGCCCCCGTAGCCGTAAAGGAAGGTCGGCGTCTCCTTCGTGAGCTTGGTGTCGCGCTTGTGCGAGACGAACATCGGCACGCGCGTCTTGTCCTTGCTCTCGAAGAAGACTTGCTCGCTCGTGTAGTCGTGCGGATCGAAGTCGACCTTCGGCGCGCGCCAGAGGGTCGGTTTCTTGTGGGCCACGTCGTAGCGCCAAACCTCGGTCGGCGTCGTGAACGAGGTGAAGGAGAAGAACACTTCGGGATCGGTCGGTTCGCCGTCGATCCCGGGCACGGCGCCGAGGCCGGGCAGGTGGATCGTGTCGTAGGGCTTGCCGTCGAGGTCGAACACCTCGACTTGGTTCTGTGCATCGACGAGGTAGGTGACGATGGCGTGGTCGCCGGCGAAGAGCGCGCTCTCGATCGCGTGCTTGGACTCGGAGACGATCTCATCGAATGCGTTCGTCTTGGTGCGACCGAGGTCGACAGTGACGATGCGACCGTTCGGCGCGCCATTGTCGGTGCGAAGCCACAAGCGCGAGCCCTTCTTGCCGAGCAGGTCATACTGCGCGTCGAACTGATCGAAGATGGGACGGAACTCCGATCCGGTCACGTTGAGGTCGCGCGCGAACAGCCGGTTCTTTTCTGCCGTGCCCTCGCTCTGCGAGATCACGAGCAGCTCGCCGTCATCGGTTACCTCGGCGTTGAAGCCCCAGTCGGGCTGGTCTTCGCGCGCGTAGATGACGGGGTCGGCGGACTGAGGCGTGCCGAGCGCGTGGAACTGCACGCGGTGATGTTTGAGGGCGACGTTGCCGCTCGTGTCGTGCGTCGGGTAGGTGGAGTAGTAGAAGCCGCTCGCGTCCGGCGCCCAGGCGATGCCGGAGAACTTGGCCCACTCGACCTTGTCGTCGTGATCCTTGCCAGTCGCGACGTCGCGCACATGGATCGTCGTCCAGTCGGAGCCGCCCTCGGACAGCTCGTACGCCAGGAGTGTGCCGTCCTTGCTGACGCGCATGCTCGTCACCGCGACCGTGCCGTCGGCGCGCAGCACGTTGGGATCGAGGAGCACGCGCGGCGTCGCGTCAAGGCTGTCCGCGACGCACATCACGTTCTGGTTCTGCAGGCCGTCGTTCTTCGAGAAGAAGTAGCGCCCGCCCTTCTTGAACGGGACGCCGAAGCGTTCGTAGTTCCAAAGCTGCGTGATGCGCTTCTCGATTGCGACGCGTTCCGGAACGGCGTCGATCCAGGAGTGGGTGAGCTTGTTCTCGCCTTCGATCCACGTGCGCGTTGCGGGCGCGTCCGGATCCTCGAGCCAGCGGTACGGGTCGGCGACCTTCGTGCCGAAGTAATCGTCGACGACGTTCTCACGTGCGGCAGTCGGGTAGGCGATCGGTGTTTCCGCGGCGGGAGCCGACGACGTCGATGCACTCGAGGACGGCGAACTCGCCGAAGCAGATGACAAGGACGGGGTGGTGGTGGAGTCGGACATGCAGGCCGTGAGTGCGGTCGAGCAGCAAAGCCAGTAGAGCGGTTTGAGATTCATGCGGTCGTCTCGGGTCTTCGTTGCACGCGATACGGAGGGGGGTGCGGCCTGCAAGTCGTCGACGTGTCGGCGGTCACTCGAGCTTGGGATGCTCCTGATGGTAGTGGGTCGACTCCTGCCACGCGCGCGCGATCGCGAGGAGATCCTGCTCGCCGAACAGGCGGCCCGTGAACGTGATGCTGTTCGGCCTCCCGCGCCCGTCGAGCCCGTCAGGCATCGCGATCGAAGGGTGCCCAGTCAAGTTCGTGAGCGCGAGGCTCTGGCTCCCTTCGCTCGGGTTCACGAACACGTCGACCTGCTGCATCAGCGCGTCCATGTCGCGCATGAGGAGCGTGCGCAGGCGCATCGCGCGCAAGTACTCGACCGCCGGGATCATGCGCGCTGCGCGGAACGTGTTGGGCCAGGCTTCCTTGTCCTGCCACACCATCTTCGCGTCGTCGCCGGAGCGCGTGAGCTCGTCGAACGCCGTGGCCGCTTCGCACACCAGGATCGAGAGCAGGTCGGACGCGTCGATGCGCGCGGGCAAGTCGATCGGCACCGGTGTCACGCCGATCGCGCGCAGTTCGTCGAGCACCTTCTTGTGCGTGCGCTTGTCGAACGCATGGCGCGGATATCCGACGCGCAAGCCGACAAGGTTCTTGGCGTGTCCGACGGCGAAGCACGTGTCGTGCACGGCGTCTTGGTCCTTTCCGTCGGGACCGCGGATCGCGTCGAACACGATCGCGCAGTCCTGCGCCGAGCGACACAAGGGACCGAGCTTGTCCATCGTCCACGAAAGCGCCATCGCGCCGTGTCGGCTGACAGCGCCGAACGTCGGACGCAGTCCGGATGCACCGCAGCGGCTGGAGGGCGACATGATCGAGCCGAGCGTCTCCGATCCGATCGCGAACGCGACGCAGCCCGCGACCGTCGCGGACGCGGGCCCGGCCGACGATCCGCTCGAGCCTTGTTCGAGGCTCCACGGGTTGCGCGTCCGTCCGCCGAACCACAGGTCGCCGTACGCGATCTCGCCGAGCGAGAGCTTCGCGACGAGCACGGCACCGGCGGCATCGAGCTTCAGGACGACCGTCGCGTCCACGTCGATCACCTGATCCTTGAAGATCGGCGAGCCCCACGTCGTCTTCGTGCCGCGCGCGGCGAGCAGGTCCTTCGCGCCCCACGGCATACCGTGAAGCATTCCGCGCCAGTGTCCTTGCGCGAGCTCTTCGTCGAGCTTCTTCGCTTGGGCGAGCGCGCGCGTCTCGGTCAGGCTGACGACGCAGAAGAGCTTGGGATCGAGCCGCTTCAACCGCGCGAGCGAGAGTTGCGCGAGCTCGACGCACGACACTTGTTTGGTCTTGATCAACGCCGCGAGCTCGGGGATCGACGCGAACGCGAGGTCCTCGAGGTTCGCCGGACGTTTCGTCGCGGGCAGTTCGTCCGCCACGAGCTCGAGACGCGGAGGTGCGACTTGCATCCCCGGCAGGATCGGATCGAAGCGGAACGCGGGCGGCACTTCGTTGTCGAGATGGAACTGCCACAGCTTTTGTGCCGTCGTGAAGTCGTCCAGAACCGACTGTTGCATCAGCGTGATCTGCTCCGGCGTCCAAGTGAAACCGGCGACCTTGCCTGAGTGCAGCACGTCGTCGCTCGTGAGCAGCGGTGCCTGCTTCGGGTCCGACTTGGAATCGACAGGCGCTTTCGGCGCGGGATCCTGGAAGAGAAGTGCGCAGGCAAGGAGGGCGATCATGAGCGGGCTCCGTCGAACGTAGCGCGGGTGCGCGCTGGCCATGGGCATGATGCGCAAGCGGCGGTGCGGATGGAACCGTGCGCTGTCTGTGTTCGTCGTGACTGGCGCGAAACGAACCGCGCTGGCGATGCGCGCGCCGAACGGCTAGCGTGCGCGCGACCGGTCCTCGTCGAAGATGAGCGAAACCCCTGCGCGCAAACCGCTGCTCGAGCGCCTGGTGCTGCACCGCCCCGAGACGCGCGCGTGGGCCATGTACGACTGGGCCAATTCGGCCATGTACACCGTGATCATCGCCTCGGTGTTCCCGGTGTTCTTCAGCTCCATCGCCGCTGAAGGACTCGGCGACGACGCGAAGCGCAGCGTGTTCTCTTGGGCCACGACGTTGAGCCTGATCGTCGTCGCTGGCCTGTCGCCCTTGCTTGGCGCGGTGGCCGACTATGCGCGGGCGAAAAAGAAGTTCTTCGCGCTGTTCCTAGGCATCGGCGTCGCCGCCAACGCGGCCATGTTCTTCATCGGTCCGGGTGATTGGCGTCTGGCATGTTGGCTCTTCGGCCTCGTCAACGTCGGCGCGGCGGGCTCGTTCGTGTTCTACGACTCGATGCTCTCGTCGGTCGCGCGCCCGGACGAGATGGACAGGCTGTCGACGAACGCCTATGCGGTCGGCTACCTGGGTGGAGGGCTGTGTCTCGCGCTGTGCCTCCTGATCGTGAAGCAGCCCACGTGGTTCGGGATCGATCCAGACGACCACAGTTTGGCGATGCGCATCGGGTTCTTGATCGTCGCCGCGTGGTGGCTCTTGTTCACGATCCCGTACTTCCGCCACGTTCCCGAGCCCGACATCGGGATCGAGCGCGACGAACGCCCGGGCCAGAACCCCGTGCGGGTCGCGTTCGTGCGGCTGTTCGAGACGCTGAGCGAGCTGCGCAGGTACCGGCATGCCTTCGTGTTCCTGCTGGCGTACTTCGCCTACAGCGACGGGATCGGGACGATCATCCGCATGGCGACGATCGTGGGGCAACAACGCAGGATCGAGACGTCGGTGCTCGTCGAGTGCGTCCTGCTGGCCCAGTTCGCCGCCATCCCGTTCGCGATCTTGTTCGGCAAGCTGGCCGCGAAGATCAGCGCCAAGCGTGCGATCCTGCTCGCCGTCTGCGTGTACGTCGTGATCACGTTGCTCGGGTACCGCTTGAAGACGCCGAGCGACTTCATCGGATTGACCCTTCTCGTCGCGAGCGTGCAAGGCGGAGCGCAGGCTCTCTCACGATCCCTGTTCGCCTCGATGGTGCCGCGCCACAAGTCGGGCGAGTTTTTCGGCCTCTTCTCGACCCTCGACAAGTTCGCGGGCATCGCCGGCCCGCTCGTGTTCGCGATCGCGCCGACGACCAACATCGCGATCCTCCTCTTGATCCCGTTCTTCGTGATCGGCTTCGTACTGCTAGCCTGCGTCGACGTCGAAGCCGGTCGTCGCGTCGCCCGCGAGGCCGAACAAAGCCTCACCGCCTGATCACGCGGACCCGTACATCCGCGCCCGCTCTTCGCCGCCCCTGGATAGCCGACCGGCGCGAGCCGACCGGTATTTCCGGGCGTCTCGCGTCGGCCGGAACCGCGCCGTAGGCGCGGAACAGCTTGCCGCGCGCTGGGGGTTTCCGCGCGCGCCCAACCCTCTGCGCGTCTACCTCTTCGTTCCGCAGCTCGGGCAGAAGTTCGCGTTCTCCATCAGCGCGCTCCCACAGTTGGCGCAGAACTTCGCGCGCGCCCCGGTCGCAGCTCCCGCGCCGCCGGTTCCCGTTCCGGCCGAAGGCGCACCACCCGAAGGCGCTCCACCCGGCTGTGCGTTCGCGCTGGGATCGGCTCCGCCGCCGCCGCCGCCACCGCGATTGGGCTGGTTCATCACCATCTGCGCCATGCCGAGTCCGACGCCGAGGCCCGCGCCACCGAGCAAACCGGCTCCACCGCCGCCGTCACCGCCGCCTTTCGCCATGCCCTCACCGGCACCCATCATCGCCTTGCCCGCGGCGAACTGCTGGAAGTTCGCGACGCCGCCGACCGTGCGCAAATACGCCGCGTCCGTGTACAGGCGCTTCAGGTTCTTGGCGTCCTCTTCGTCGATCGCGATCTCGAAGTTGCCGAGTCGCACGATCTGCATGCCGTAGCTCGACACGTGCGTGCCGAGACCGCCGACGACCTCGACCTCGATCTCTTCCGTGTACGCGCCCGACGTGACATCTAGGAGCGGCCACTTGTTCTTCACGAGCAGCGTCGCGATGCGGTCGCGGATGACCTTGAGCACCTGCTCCTTCAACCACGAGCGCACGTCGTAGCTCTGCACGACGCCGGTGCCGACCAGGTTGATGATGAGCGCTTGCGGATCGACGACTTTGAACGAGAACTCGCCGTGCACCATCGTCTGCACCGGCACGCCCGACTTCGGGTCCTCGACGTTGCCGATCGGGCCGCCGAACTTGACGCCCGTGTTCTCGCGCATCGTCACGAAGAACACTTCGGTGATGAAGAGCCGTCCGCCGGTCACGCTGTCCAGCAGGTTCGACAAGAAGGGCAGGTTCGTGCTGTCGAGCGTGTGACGTCCCGGTCCGAGCGTGCCGACGACCTTGCCGTCGCGGAAGAACACCGCTTGCTCGTCGGAGTTGACCGTGAGCTGCGCGAACTTCGGGATCGTCGGATCCGGGTGCTTCCAGACCACGAAGGCCTTGGCCTCGTCCGGACGGGCGACGACCATTTCGCTGGCGTTGCGCTTGAACCAGTCTCCGATACCCATGAGGGAATGCTCCGCGAAGGTCTGCTTGCGCGCGGGTGCGCGCGTGGTGAACGGGGGCCCGTTGCGCGCAAGATACGCATTCATTCACGGGTGCGGAACTTTCAGGACCTGGTTTCGCCTCCATCGGACCGACAGAGGCGATCCCACGCATCCGTCGGCCGTGCTGCCGCGCCGGTGCGATCGGGCCTGTTCCATCGGCCTGTTCCCTCAGGCCGGTTCGATGAGCCCGGTTCGATCAGACCGGGAAAACTCTGCCGAATCAACCGAGCCCGATCCGCGCAGCAGGGTCGGCGCAGTCCGATCGCCACCTCCTTGAAGATCCTTCGAGGGACCGTGTAGTAGGCTCGTCCCCGAGGCCTCCCCACTTGCCCGACGTCCCCACCGACACCGCCGCCGGCAGCAGCGAACCGCTCGACGCCCAGGCCGTTGCAGCCGACAGTCGCTCGACCCAGTTCAAGTGCAAGAACTGCGGTGCCGAACTCGTCTGGGATCCGGCGAAAGACGCGCTCGTGTGCGGTCACTGCGGCGCCGAGATCGCCGTGCCACGCAGCGCGTCGAGCATCGTCGAGCGTCCGATGTCCGCCGCCGGTTCCGCCGCGCGCGGCTTCGGGCTCGAGACGCGCACCGCGACGTGCAAGAGCTGCGGCGCGAAGGTCGCGTACGAAGGGCAGGAGACGTCGCTCTCGTGCGCGTTCTGCGGAGCACCCGCAGTCCTCGAAGCGTCGAGCTATCGCAACGCGCTCCGCCCCGAGTCCTTGATCCCGCTCCACGTCGGCGCCGCCAAGGTCGAAGCCGCGTTCCGCACCTGGATCGGCGGCCTTTGGCTGCGGCCGAGCGCCTTGCGCAACACCAAACGCTTCGACGCGATCGGCGTGTACGTGCCCGCCTGGACGTTCGACGCGGTCGTCGACTCGCAGTGGTCCGCCGACGCGGGTTACTACTACACCGTGATGGAACCGCGGCCCGTGATGGTGAACGGCCGCATGCAGATGCAGATGGTTCCGGTGCAGAAGGTGCGCTGGGAGCCCGCGTGGGGGAGACGTCACGACGTGTACGACGACGTGCTCGTGCGCGCCTCGCGCGGCATACCCGCAGCCCTCTCCGAAAAGCTCGGCGGCTACGATCTGAAGACCCTCGTGCCGTACCGTCCCGAGTACCTCGCGGGTTGGCGCGCGGAGGAGTACGCGGTCGATCTCGAGAGCGCCTGGAAGAACGGTCTTGCGAACATCGTGAGCTCGCAGGAAAAGCGCTGTTCGGGCGACGTGCCGGGCGACACGCAGCGCGACCTCCAAGTCCACAACGTCGTGTCGGACGTGCGTTGGAAGCTCTTGCTCCTCCCGGTCTGGACGCTGACCTACCGCTACGGCGGCAAGCCCTACACCGTGCTGATCCACGGCCAGAGCGGCCACATCGTCGGCGACGCACCTTGGTCGCCGCTCAAGATCGCCCTCCTCGTCCTGGCCATCCTCGCCGCGGTCCTGTTCGTTGTCGCCCTCTCGAGCCTCTGACCGCCGATCGCACCGCGATCCGGCTCGACCCACACGGTTCCAGGGCTTTGACAGTGGCGCGAACGCCCGCTTAGAGTGGCCCGTCCGCGCCGCACGCCCACCCGCGAGGTGCACGAGCGGGCCCGTCGTGCACCCCGAGTCCTCCAGCGAAGTTCGACAGCCCACTTTGTTCGTCGTGGTCCGTGCCTGCGTTCCCAGCCTGCTCCCGGTTCAAAACCGGTTGCGCGTGTTCGTGAGCCACGTGCCTGGCGCAACTCCTGCGAGCGCGCTCCCTGGTCGCATGTCGAGCTCGCCCCCCAACTGATCCATGGAACGCGTCCACACAGGGGATCACGTGGTGGTGCACTTCACCGCTCGATACGCCGACGGATCCGAGCTCTCGACGTCGCGCAACGGTGCCCCGCTCGAGTTCGTCGCGGGAGGCAACGAGGTGATACCGGGCGTGAGCCGATCCGTCGTCGGCATGGAAGCCGGCGAGAAGAAGGTCGTCACCATCCGGCCCGAGGACGCGTTCGGTGCTCACGATGCAGAGCTCGAGCAGCGCATCCCCGCCACGGAGCTGCCCGCCGGCGTGCGCGTTGGAGACCGCTTCGACGCGAAGGGTCAGGGCAACGAGATCGCTGTCTGGGTGCGCGACATCCAACCCGATCACGCGATCCTCGACGCCAACCATCCGCTCGCGGGTCACACGCTGATCTTCGAGATCGAACTCGTTTCGTTTCATGCCTGACCCAGGCGTCCACGTCCCCTGAGACGTTCGTCATTCGGCCGGCACCGGTCGCCGGGAACACCGGCAACCGCGCCAGTCACCCCCGGGCCTACTTCGTGTCCTTCGTCTCCAGCAGCTCGACGTCGAAGATCAACGTCGCGCGTCCCGGAATGCCCGGACGACCCATCTCGCCATAAGCCAACGCATAGGGGATCAGCAGCTTGCGCTTGCCACCCACCGCCATCGACCCAACCCCTTCAGTCCAACCCCCGATCACGCCATTCAACGGGAACGTGATCGGCTTGCCGCCGACCGAGCTGTCGAACTGCTTGCCATCCACGAGCCACCCCGTGTAGTGCACCGTCACATACGACGTCGGCCCCGTCGGCTTTGCGCCGTTCCCGACCTTGAGGTCGTAATACTGCAGCCCGCTCGCCGTCGTCACCGGCATTCCGCTCACCGGATCACCCGGGAACCTCGGAACCTCCGTCACGGCCCCGACGACCCCATTCCCATCGACGCGCACCTTCTGCGCTTTCTCCGCTCCGTACACCATCACATCGAACACCGGCTGTCCCTCCACGATCGTCATCTCCGCCGACTTGGCGCTGCCGCCGGTCTGCTTGCTGGCGGCTTCGATCGCCTGCGCGAGCGAGACCTTGGAGCCGTCGATCTGCGCCTTCACTTCCGCCGAAGCAGGCGGGAGCGTCGTGAAGTCCTTACCGGCAGGGGCGGGCAGGACCAGGGTGGCGGCGGCGAGTGCGAATGCGCCGGACGCAATCAAAGAGAGGCGGAACATGCAGCAACCTGTGCTTTCGTGTGGGTCTGGAGGGGGTTTGGGTAGAAAAGGACGTTCGAGGGGGCGGACAGACTAACGATTCACCCGCCCCGTGGTCGAAGGGCACGCGGCGAACCGCGTAGGGCCACTCCTGCGACCTCGACTTCGGATCCGGTGGCGATACGACCGATCCACTCCTCATGTCAGTCTCCAGGGAAGGAAACTCGACCGTGCCCCGCATCCTGCAACCGTGCCCCTCCTGCGCGCGCATGCTCGACGTGGCGCAGATCGCGGTCGGTCAGCGCGTGCGCTGCGCGTGCGGCAACGTCTCGACCGTCGCACCGCCCGCGCCGATCGCGGTGCGCACGTTCACGTGCCGGCATTGCGGCGGTGCGTTCCAGGCCGGGGCGAGCGCCTGTCCGTACTGCGATGCGGGCATCGCGCTCGAGGACCGAAACCTCGCCGGCGTGTGCGGGCGCTGCTTCGCGCGGCTCGCGTCCGGTGCGCGCTTCTGTCCGGGTTGCGGCATCGAGGTGCGCAACCAGACGATCAAGCCCTTGGCCGAAGCCTCGGGCTGTCCGCGCTGCAAGGCGGCGCTGCGACATCGCAAAGTCGACGACGACGAAATCGTCGAGTGCGCGGGCTGCGGCGGGCTGTGGCTCGCGCCCGAACAGTTCGCGACGTTGTGCGAGCACGCCGAGGACGACGGCGGGTTGCGTCGCGCGATCGATTCGTCTCCGCCGCCGGCGCAACCGGTGTCCGAGACGCGCGTCACGTACTTGCCCTGTCCGACGTGTCAGGACCTGATGATGCGCAAGAACTTCGGCGGCGCGTCGGGCGTGATCATCGACGTGTGTCGCCATCATGGCGTGTGGCTCGACACGCGCGAGCTCGAGCGCGTGCTCACCTTCGTGCAGAAGGGCGGCTTATCACGCGAGCGCGAGAAGCAGGCGCGCGAAGAACGCGAACGGCGCGCGAAGGAGATGCCGATGTTGCCCGGGATGTCGCTCGACGGAACGCACGATCCGTTCCAGGGCAGCCCCGCCGACGCGCTGCTCGAGAGCCTCTTCCAAGGGCTCACGCACCTCGCCCGAAAAATCGGACGAAGCTGAGAGGGTGAACGGGTGGGTTCCAGGCACCCTCCGCGGGCGTACCCGCGGCGGGTTCCAGGCACCCCCCGTTTGCTAGAGTCGCTCGCCATGGTCGTTGCCACGAAGTCGATCGAGCGCGGGACGAAGGCGCCCTCGATCATGGTCCGAGTGCCCGGCTACGGGCTCGTCGCCGGGTACTTCACGCGTGATGCGTGGAGAAGAGATCGGACGGGCAAGGGACATCCGTTCCACCGCGCTGCACGTGTCGTGTATCTGACCGCGCGCGGGTTCTTCGCGGACAACTGCTTCTCGCGCGCTTCGGCGCTCACGTACATCACAGTCCTCTCGCTCGTGCCGCTCCTGGCGTTCGCATTCTCCGTCGCCAAGGGATTCGGGTTCTACCAAGACCTCCTGAACAACACGATCAACCCGTTCCTCGACAGCACGTTCGGCCCGCTGATGGATTCCACGAGCACGGGCGTCGGCCACGTGAAGAGCGCTCCGGAGATCCGCGGGGCCTTGGCGCGCGTGCTCGACTTCGTGCACGACACCAAGGTGTCTGCGCTGGGATTCCTCGGGCTGACGCTGCTCTTGTTCACCGTGCTCAAGCTCCTTTCGACGGTCGAGAGTTCGTTCAACGACATCTGGGGCGTGCACCGCTCGCGCTCCGTGCTGCGCAAGATCTCCGACTACCTCGCGATGGTCGTCGTGACGCCGATCTTCCTGTTCGTCGCGGCGGGGTTTGCGACGGCGTCGCAGACGAACGCCGTCGTCGACTTCTTGCGCGACCAAGTCGGATTGGGCGGACCGATCGCCTTGCTTCTCTCGGCCATGCCGATCGTCGCCTTGTGGATCGGCTTCACGTTCGTCTACATGGCGATGCCCAACACGCGCACGCGCCTGGGCTCGGCGATGGTCGGCGCCCTCGTCGGCGCGATCCTGTGGCAGATCACGCTCGTGCTGCACCTGAAGTTCCAGATCGGCATCGCGCGCTACAACGCGATCTACTCGGGCTTCGCGGCGTTTCCGATCCTTCTGATCTGGATCAACCTCTCGTGGGTGATCGTCCTGCTCGGCGCTGAGGTCGCGTTCGCGCACCAGAGCGAGCCGTCGTACGCGCACGTCGACCAGGACGAGCTCGAGGATCACGTCTACAAGGAGCGCCTCGGCCTGCGCGCGATGGCGCGGATCGCGCAGCGTTTCCTCAGTGGCGAACCGGCTTGGTCGGCGTCGACGCTGGCGCTCGAGCTGTCGGCCCCGCAGCGCGTGCTCGAAGAAGTGCTCTACTCGTTGTGCGACAACGGCGTGCTCGTCGATTCGTACATCGGAGAATCGCGCACGTTCCTGCCCGCACGTGACCTCGAAGCGATCAGCGTCAAGTCGGTGCTCGACGCACTCAAGGGTGCGGAACCGGTGGCCCAGGAGGCCGCGGTCAGCGCCTCGCTGCACGACGACTTGATCAACCGCATCCTGACCGGTCTCGACGCTGAGGTCGCGGGTTCGAAGTGGAACCGCACGATGCGCAGCCTGGCCGAGTCGGTCGCGCGGGAAGAAGCAGCGGCGCAGGCGGCTCGAGCGGCTGCACCGGATCCGGGCGGCTCGCCGGCGCAAGGCGCACCGGCGCGCGCCTGATCGTTCCCGTCAGACCGAGCCCAGACACCGTCGAACTGCGCAGCCGTCGCGGGCGTCAGTGCGTCAGTGCGTCAGTGTGGCTTGGCCGGATTGCGGGCCAACACGGTGGGCGCGTCCGCCACGCTCCACGCGAGCGCCGCAATCAATGTCGCACCGAGCTCGAGCTCACGCGGGTTGACCTCCGTGAGGACGTCGCGTGCACAGTGGTGCACGTCGAAGTAGCGCTGCGGGTCGGGCAGGATCTCGCACACGGGCACGTTGGCGTGTTCGAGCGGCGAAATGTCCGCGCCGCCCCCGCCTTCGATCAGGCGATCCGCGCCCGTTCCCGTGAGGAGCGCCACGTGCGCCCGCAACGCTTCGAAGCCCGCGCCGCGCAAGCTCGTCGCGAAACCCTGCGGAGCAAAACCGCCGCGGTCGGTCTCGAGCGCGAGCACGTGCTTGTCGAGTTCCTTCTCGTGCGCGTCGAAGTAGGCGCGGCCGCCGCGCAGACCACTCTCCTCGTTCATGAAGAGGCAGATGCGCACCGTGCGCAGCGGGCGCTCCCCGTGCTGCTTCAACAGCCGCAGCGCTTCGATGATCTGCGCGCAACCCGCACCGTCGTCGTGCGCGCCCTGCGCCAGATCCCAGGAGTCGAGGTGTGCCCCGAGGAGCACGATTTCGTCGGGCTTTTCTCGGCCTTTCAGCTCGGCGACCACGTTCGACGAGTCGACGTCCTCGAGCGTCCGGCAATCGAGTTCGAAGGAGAGCTCCATGTCCGGGTGCGCTGCGAGCATCTGCGCCAGCCTGTCGGCGCCCAGCGTGCTGATGGCGGCCGTCGGCACCTTGGGCAGCGCGTCGTCGTAGCGCATCGCGCCGGTGTGGGGGAAGTCGTCGAGCGCGAGCGTCATCGAGCGCACGATCGCCGCGACGCCGCCCACGCGCGCTGCTTCGGATGCTCCGCGCGAGCGCTGGTCGACGGCACCGCCGTAGGCCTCGAACGTGTCGACGAGCGCGGGATCCATCGGCCGATCGAAGAACACGATGCACCCGCGAGCCTTCTCGCCGGCGGCCTTCAGCTCGTCGAAGCTCTTGACGCGCAACACGTGCGCACGGATGCCGCCCGTCGGCGTCGCGACGCTGCCGCCGAGCGCCGTGATCGCGAAGGTGCTGGCGGACTTTCCAGCGGACGTGATCCCGTTCGCGTCGGCTGAGGCACTGTCACCCGCGACGCGCAACTTCTCCACCGATCCGCGCACCCAGTGCGGCACACGACACGGCTCGAGGTGGACCGAATCGAAGCCCTCGGCCGCGAGACGCTCCTTCGCCCAGGCGACGGCGCGCGCGGCGTCTTCGGATCCGGTCAGGCGTTTCGGCGCGCGCGTGCACAAGCTCTCGAGGATCTCGAAGGCCTGACCGTGAGCCAGTCCCGCGGCGACGAAGGCGTGCGCAACGGCTTCGGGCCCGGTTGCAGCCTTCTCGGCGGGGAGCGGTCGGTCGCGGAGTTGTGCCGCCGACGTCGGCTGATGGGCGGCAACGGCGAAGATCGCGGCGGCCAGGGCGCTGGCTCGGACGGCGGTGTGGCGCAGGGTCATCGGAGCAGAATACGCCAAGCGCTTTCGATCTTCTTACGACCGAGGTAGTTGATGGGCCGGAAACGGTCCGTAAACTACCGAGGTCGTCGAGAGGGGAGGTTGCTTGAAACCGCAGTGTTTCCGCATCCGAACCCGAAGACGGCAGGCTGCGGTCGGGACCCTCCGATCCGGCCGGATCCCGTTCGTCCCGTTCGTCCCGCCGGAGGTCTTCGCATGACCGCGTTCCTGCTGTCGATCGCGTGCGCACTCGTCCCGCTGTTGCAGGACGCGCGCGGCGGGTCCGACGAGGCTGATCGCGCCTACGCCTACGTCGCGGGCCTCGCGGAAAAGGGGCTCGACGAGATGGTCGTCAAGGAGGCGCAGGTGTTCCTCGACGCGTATCCGCGCAGCGCGAAACGCACGCACGCGCGCTACCGCCTCGGCGTCGCGCTGCTCGATCTGGGTCGCACGCGCGAAGCGGAGCGCACGCTCGCGGGCAAGGCTGGACCCGCCGAAGACCGCGGCTTCGAGTTCGCAGCGGAAGCAAACGCACGGTTGGCGCGTTGTCGATTGATCCTCGGCGACGCGTCCGGTGCGCAAGCTTGTGCGACGCGCGCACTCGAGTGGGGGCAGGCATACATCGCACCTCTCGCGCTCGTGCTGCGCGCTGACGCAAGCAGCGCGCTTTCGGACTGGAACGGCGCCCGTTCCGACTACGAAGCGGCGCTGTCGAAGGAGCCGCGCGGGGATCACGCCGTCGATGCGCGTATCGGCCTCGCGTGGTGCGCGTTGCGGGCGAAGGACGCGGCGGAGGGGAAGCGGCGGGCGCGCGAGCTCTTGTCCGATGGCAAGCTGCCGCCGGCGCGGGAGGGCGAAGTGCGCTGTCTCCTCGGCGAGTGCGCGCTCGACGGAGGCGACGTGCAAGAGGCCTTGGCGAGCTTTCGTTCCGTGCGCGATCCGGCTCTGTTCGACGCCGCAGCTCGTGGAGCAGGTTTCGCGCTCGCCGCAGCCGGCGATCACAAGGGCGCCGCAGCCGAGTTCGCGCGCGTGGTGTCCGAGCATCCACAGAGCACACTCGCGCCGGAGTGCGCGCTGCGCTGCGGCATCGAGCTCCTCGCAGCCGGCGATGCGGCCGGTGCGCGCGAGGCGCTGTCGTCGAAGCTCATCGTCGGCGACGGACAGTCGCTCTTCTGGCGCGCACGCGCGGAGCTCGAGTCGGGCGACGCCGCTGCGGCACTCGCGACGCTCGATCGCGCCAGGAAGATGGACGCTCTCGACACGGAATGGACGGCACGCATCGAGACGGCACGCGGTGCAGCGCTATCGAAGCTCGGTCGGCACGACGAAGCAGCGCGCGCATACAAGAGCTCGGGCTCGATCGACGGACTGCAGGCCGCGGCGGCGACGAGCCTGGCGGCTGGTCATTTCGACGAAGCCGCTGCGACGGCACGCACCGCGGTCGCGCTCGACGGGCCGCCCGACAAGTTGGCGCTCGCTTGGCTGACGCTCGGTGAAGCACGCCTCGGCGCGCAGGACTACAGCGAGGGAGAGAAGGCGTTCCTCTCCGCCGCGAAGCTGGATCCCGACGCATCGCGCGCATCGCGTGCGAAGTTGCGCGCGGGATGGTGCCGCTTCCTTGCGGGCGACGCGCGTGGTGCACGCACGTTGTTCGAGGACGCTTCGCGCGGTCCGCTGTCCGAAGACGAGAAGGAAGAGGCCTCGTTCCTGTGCGCCCGCGCGGCCGAGTCGTCGGGCGATCGGCCTGCTGCACAGAAGCTGTTTGCCGACCAGGTGACTGCGCATCCGCGCGGCGTGCACGCGGTCGAAGCCTGCGTGCGCCTCGCGCGATTGTCGCCCGACGAGCCCGCGATCGCGCTGCTGGCTGGCGTCGCGCGCGCGACGGACGAAGGCGAGTGGGCGCAGGAAGCGCGCTTCGACCTGGCTGAGCGCTTGTCGGCACAGCAGCGCTTCGATGACGCGGCCGCGCGCTACGGGGAGGTCGTCGCATCCAAGGCGCCCGCACCCCTCGTCGCTCGCGCGCGCTACGGGTTGGCGTGGTGCGCGTTCTCGAAGCAAAAGTGGAACGAGGCTGCGCAAGATCTCGATGCGCTGCTCCAGCAACGCGAACTCGATCCGGGCGTGCGTGTCGCAGCGGCCGAGCTCGCGGTCTGGACGGCCGTGCGCACGGAGGATCCGGATCGCGCGATCGCTGCTTGGAAGTCGGCCAGGGCCGGGCAGCTCGATCCTCGCAAACAGGTCGCGCTCGCGCGCGAAGTGTGCGATCTCCTGCGCGCGAAGGACCGCTCGCGCGATGTCGCGACGATCCTCGCCGACCTCGAGGCTTCGGGTGACGCCGACGCGCGCTGGTTCGCGTCCACGCTGCGCACGCGCGCGGCGATCGACGGTGGCGACCTGGACGGGGCTGCGCGACAGCTCGACGCGTTGGAGAGGGCTGCGAGCAGCGATCCGCTCGTCCAGTCGAGCGTCCTCGATGCGCGCTTCGCGCTTGCGGAAGCGCGCTTTGCCGCCGGCGATGCGGCCCACGCGATCCCTCTGTACGACTCGATCGGAGCGGTCGATGCGTCTGCGCTCGCCGACCGCGCGCTCTACAAGGCTGGGTTCGCTCGGCTCGGTACGAACGATCCGGCGGGTGCCGAGCGCAGTTTCGCACGGCTCATCGAAGCCCACCCCAAAAGCGTGTTGCTCGAGGAGACGTTGTTCCTGCGCGCCGAGGCGCTCTTCCGACTCGACCGTCTCGACGAGTCGATCGCGCTTCTCGAGCGCGTGCGCAAGGAAGCCCCCGATCATGCGGTGACGCCCAAAGTGCTGTTCCGCCTGGGCACCGCCTGCGCGCGCAAGGAGCGCTGGACGGATGCGGTCGCTGCGCTCGATCTCCTCGCGCGCAAGTACCCCAAGTTCGAGAACCTGACCGAGGCCGACCTGTGGCGCGGACGCGCGCTCGCAGGCAACAGCGACCCGCGCGGCGCGCGGACCGCGTTCGAACGCGCGGTCGCACGGTCCACCTCGAGCGGCGACAGTTCCAGCGGCGATCGTGCACGCATCGAGCTCGGGCGATTGCTCGTCGCAGGCAACGATCTCGACGGCGCGCTCTCGGCATTCTTGAAGGTCGCCGTGCTGTCGGGAGATTCCGAGGCCGTGCCCGAGGCCTTGTACTGCGCCGGCGAAACGCTCGAGCGCCAAGGTGACGTCGCGCACGCTTGCGATCGCTTCCGCGAGGTCGTGAAAACCCACACGCAGAGCACTTGGGCCGCGCGCGCGCAGTCGAAGCTCGATCAGCTCGCACCGAAAGTGCCTACGCAGCGGGCGGAACAACCTGCGCAGCCGGCGAAAATCCCCTCGCAAAAGAAACGACAAGCCTGATTCACGCGCGAACGCACCGCGTCATTCCAGCGCGCACATCACATCCAAGCCTTCCTCGCACACGCTCCAGTAGAGAGGTCTCCACCCATGCTCTTTTCCGTCGAACCCGCTCCCGTTTCGAACCTGCCGACGATGTGGGAGCTCGTGAAGAGCGGCGGCCCGATCATGTGGCCGCTCTTCGTGTGCTCGGTGGTCGCCGTCGCCTACACGGTCGAGCGCGCGATTGCGTTGCGGCAGAGCCGGCTGGGCTCCGAGCGCTTCGCGCGCGACGTGATCAGCGCCGCACGCAGCGACGGACCGCAGCGGGCGCAGACATTGTGCGCCGCGCAACCGAGTGCGCTTGGCCGCATCCTCGCGCAAGCATTCGCGCTCGAGCGCCTGCCCGCCGACGAGCGTGAGACGCGCGTCGGCGACATCGCGACGGCCGAGGTGAAGCGTCTGGCGTGGAACCTCAAGCCGCTCCTGCTCGTGTACTTGATCGCACCGTTGCTCGGACTGCTCGGCACGGTGTGGGGCTTGATCCTGTGCTTCGCGACGATCGCGACGCAACAGGGTCTCGGCCGGCCCGATCTGCTCGCGACCGGCGTGTACCAGGCGCTCATCACGACGGCGGCCGGCCTCTCGATCGCGATCCCGACGCTGGTCATGTACACGCACTTCAAGAACAAGATCGAGCGCTTCTCGCGCCGCGCGGAGCAGGTGTACGGCGAGATCTACGTTCCAGGTGCGACTCCGACGCCGATGTTGAAGGCCGCTCATGCGCATCCGTGACGACGAGGGGATCGCCGACCCCGAGTTCAACATGGCGCCGCTGATCGACATCGTGTTCCAGCTCCTGATCTTCTTCATGGTGGCGACGAGCTACGGGAAGATGAGCGAGAAGCAAATCGAGGTCGACCTGCCGACCGCGCAGTCGGGACAGAAGGCCGACGTCTCGCCGGAGGAGATCGTGGTCGACGTGACGAGCGACGGACACTTCTTCGTCAGCGGCAAGTCCGTCGAGCGCAGCGGGCTCGTCGGTGCACTGTCGGCGGCTGCGCACGGTCACGACACGACGCCCGTGACGGTGCGCGGCGATCGACTGGCGACGCACGAGACGGTGGTCGACGTGCTGGATGCGTGCGGCGCCGCGGGGCTTTCGAACCTGTCGCTCGGCACCCGCGAGCCCGGTGCGGAGCGGCAACTAGGCGCGGAACGGTAGACGCATGAAGAGCCGTGCACGCCTGACCGTTGCGTTGCTCGCGCTCGCCGCAGCGGGCGGTGTCGCTGCCTGGCACGTGTACGAGGATCGCGCGAACGGCGCGGGCTCGTGGTCGGGGCCGGGAGCGAAGGAGGCTTTGTCCTCGATCGACTCGCCGCTCGTGCGTCATGCGCGGTGGAGTGAGCCGACTGCGCTCGCCGGCGAGGTCGACACGCCGGCGGACGAAACGCGCGCGACGCTTTCGCCCGACGGGAACGTGCTCGTCTTCGCCGTCGGCAAGCGCGGTTCGAACTGCGAGCTGTGGATCGCCGACGTGCACGGCGAGCGGTTCGAGAACGCGCGGCCGATCGAGGCCCTCGACACGAGCGCCGACGAGGTGGCACCGGCGTTCAGCCCTGATGCGCTGTACTTCGCGTCGGATCGTGCCGGTGGAGCGGGCGGGCTCGACCTTTACCGCGCAAAGTACACCGCGGGTCGCTTCGGTCCGGTCGAGCACCTTGATTCAGGCCTGCAGTCTCCAGAGGACGACACGGATCCGGCGCCGCTGCCGACGTCGGGCGAGGCGACGTCGACAGCGCCCACGACGAGCGCAGACCGGATCGTGTTCGCTTCTTCGCGAGCGGGCCTGAGCCACTTGTTCGTCGGCGACGTCGACGGCGGTGGAGCGTGGAACGTGCGACGTATGGACGAGTTGTGCAGCAGTGCTGCCGACCTCGAACCGGCATTCGACCCGGACGGTCGATTCCTGTGGTTCGCATCGCAGCGCGACGGGAGCTTCGACCTGTTTCGCGCGCCGCGCACGGCGACCGGCTTTGGGCCCGTCGAGAAGATCGACGAGCTCGACACCGCCGCCGACGAGCGCGCGCCGATGCCGATCGCACACGGGTTCGAAGTGCTTTTTGCGCGACCCGGAACAGACGGAGGGCTCGACTTGTTCCGCGCGCACTCGATCGAGCTTGCGCGGATCCCAACGAGTCCATGGAGCTGGGTGGAGATCGCAACGCTCGCGGGGCTGTTGCTGCTGGCGCTGCTCGCGTACCTCTCCGACCGCTGGCCGGCGCTCGACACGCTGTACAAGTGCTACCTGATCTCGCTCCTTCTGCACTTGCTCCTGATCTGGTGGTTGCACCATCTGCAGGTCGAGGGCGCACGCGCTCCGGCCGTCGATCGCGGGCACAAAGTGCGCGTGCACCTCGAGGATCGGAGCCAGCGCCTGACCGAGCAACGCGTCGATCGCGCCGGCGACGTGAGCACGATGGCGATGCCGGCCCCGCGCGCTTCACCTTCACCCGCTCGACCGCTTGTGGCCGAGGTGAAGCACGAGCTCGAGCGACCGACTGCGTTGTCGGCTCACGAGCTGCAGCCGGCCGATCCGGCTCTTCCTTCTGCTCCCGCTCGTGCGCCGACGGCACTCGCGCGCACGAGCGAGATCGATCCGAAGGACGTGTCGGACCAGGAAGCGCGCCGTGTGAACGAGACCAAGGCGTCACCCGCCTTGGCGCTCGAGGTCGCGACGCAGTCTCGCGCTCCGTCGAGCGCCACGCACTCGCCCGCGCCGGCCAGGGCGCGCTTCGGTCGTGCCGAGGAATCCGCTCCGCGCGCGACGGAAGGCACGCGTCCGATCGACGTCTCGCACACCGTCGGGCTCGATGCACCGGCGCTGGCGCGCGAGTCGGGCCGGCTCGTGCGCGCGCAGGAAGCACCTGCATCGGACACGCTCTCGGATCGCGAAGCTCATGTCATCGCCGTCGCGCAACCGGCGCCCGGCCTCGCGCTCGAGCCGAGCACTCTCGCTGGCGATCCGACCTCGCACTCGAACGTGGGACCGACGCGCGCCGAGCTTTCGGATGCGACGTCGACCACCGAATCGGGAACTGGGCGAGCGATCGACGTCGCCGCGCATCAAAACCTCGACGCGCCGATTGTGCCGCGATCGACCGAAGGGGCGCCCGCGCGCAATCCAGTGGATCGCGTCGCCGACACACTGGCGGATCGTGAAGCCCACGCCGCCCCGGCCGCGCAACCGACGCCGAGCATGGCGCTCGAAGCGCGCTCGTTCGCCGACGTTCCGGCTTCACGATCCAATGTCGGGCCGGCGCGTGCCGCAATCTCGAATGCTGCTTCTGAACCGATGCGCGGCGAGTCGCGCGCCATCGACGTCGCACCCAACACGGTGATCGACACGCCGACGATGCCGCGGGCTCGCGACGACGCACTTCCACGCGGGGCGCGCGAGGCGACCCTTCATGAGCTGTCGGACCGTGAGCCTGCTGATGCGCTCGCGGTCCGTTCCGCGCCGTCGACGCCGCGTCCGGACATGCTCGCCGGTCTCGCGGAAGCCGGCTCGCCCACGACGTCGCGCGCGAACGGACCCGAGCGAGCCGACTTCGAACCTGCGCGCAGTGCCGCACCACCCGATCAGCCGCCGCCGCTCGATATCCCCATCCTGAAGGCGACCGATGCGCCGCTGCCGAAAGCTCCCGAGCGCAACACGTGGAAGGGGACGCCGTACGAGAACCGCTCCGGCCCCGAGAAGGAGCGCGCGCTACGTGACCACGGCGGCACGAGCGAGACCGAGCAAGCGGTCGCGCGCGGGCTCGCGTACCTGGCTCGCATCCAGGGCAAGAGCGGCAACTGGGGGCCGCTCGACGTGTCGGACGACAAGTACGGTCGCGTGTGCGTCGGCAAGACGGCGCTTGCGACGCTCGCGTTCCTCGGCGCGGGGCATACGCACGCGTCGAACACGCAGTACTCAGGCACGGTGGCGCGTGCGCTGTCGTTCTTGATTTCGGCGCAGGATCCGGACAGTGGCCACTTCGGCGACTCGGACGCCTACAGCCACGGGATCGCGACGTATGCGCTGGCCGAAGCGTACGCGCTGACGCACGACCCGGATCTCGAGAGCGCGCTGCGTCCGGCGATCGCGCACATCGTCGCGCATCAGTCGCACTCTGCCGATCCGCGCTTGTTCGGCGGGTGGAGTTACTACTACGCCGACGATCGCGTGTTCGACAAGTGGTCGCGCACGTCGATCACCGCGTGGCAGGTGATGGCGCTCGAGTCGGCGCGCTTGGGCGGGATCGAAGTGAAGGAGTCGGTGTTCACGGATGCCGCGAAGTTCCTGGAGACCATGCGCGACGAGGACAACGGCTGGTACTGGTACAACCAGGATCCGTCGCGGATGAACTCGGGGTTCCCGACGTTGCCTGCGTCGACGCCGGCAGCGCTGTTCGCGCTCTCGATCCTCGGCCGCGACATCACGACGCACGCGTTCGACGTGCCGCGCGCGTTCGTGGTCGAGCGCTCACCGTGTGGGTTCAAGTTCACGGGCGAGACCGACTTCGTCGCGCGCGGGCAGGGCAATCCCTACTTCTGGTACTACGGCACGCTCGCGATGTTCCGCGCCGGCGGGGGAGCTTGGTCGACGTGGAACGAGGCGATGAAGAAGACGCTGTTGCCCGCGCAGGCCGGCGACGGCTCGTGGAATCCGATCGACGTGTACGCGCGCTACGCCCGCGACGACGCGAACGACAAGAGCTACACGACGGCGCTGTCGGTGCTCAGCCTCGAGGTCTATTACCGGTATTACTTGCCGCTGTTGAAGGTGCGCTGAGGCTACAGCTCCGGAGTTCGCCAACTTGATTCCGCGGCGTTTCAGCCTCCACGGCGGTGCGGAGCATTCATCGTCGACGCCGGCATGATCATCGGTCCTGGCTTGTCGTTTCCTCTCCCTTGCGTGCGTCGATCTCAAGAGGCGGCCCGTTCTCCGCGAACTCGACCTTGCGCTCGAGCCTGAACTCGCCGCGCTCGAGTTGCCGGCGGCTTCCAACGCGCACACGAAACTCTCCTAGAGGCGCATTCTCGAACCGGAACCAGCCGTCGTCGCGCAGACCAATCGACGAGTCGCCGGTGCGGCGCCAGCGCTCGAACTTGGCGTGGACGGTCTCGCTCATGGAGGTCTCGCGCTGCTGTGGGTCCGGAGCGCGACATCGTTACAGGAATTCGCAGCACCAGAGTCGAGCGGCCGTGAACTTCATCTGGTCATGGCCCGTCATGGTCTCGACAACTGGCGGGGGCATCTGCGGAACTTGATTCCGCGACGTTTCGGAGGACGTCTCCAGTCCGCGGCGAAGGTCTGCTCCGGCGGGCGAAGAAGCCAGGTTCAGGGCGTGCCGGCGGAGCGTTCCTTGTTTGTGACCGGCTCGCGCACCGCGACCACGCGCACGTCGAAGTGCAGCTCCTTGTCGGCGAGCGGGTGATTCGAGTCGATGCGCACGTCGTCGCCTTCGAGCGCGATCACGGTCGCGACCACGATGCCCTGCGGCGATTCGGCTTCGAAGCGCATCCCGACGTGCACTTCACCCGCCGGATCGAGTGATGTCCTCGGCACGACTTCGACTCGCTCGGGATCGTGGAAACCGTACGCCTCCTCGGGCGGGATGACGACGTGGACGTGCTCGCCCTCCATGCGATCGGCGAGCGCGCGCTCCAGGCCGGGGATGATGCGGCCTTCGCCGTGCACGTAGCGCAAAGGCCCGGATTGCTCGGACGAATCGACCACGTCGCCGTCGGCGGAGAGCACGTACTCGATCGTGATGACCTTGCCGTCGGCGACCTTCATGTGGAGTGAGGATACTGCAAGAGGATCAGGCGGTCTTGGTCCCGACCTTGGGGCGACCCGGCGTGACGGAATTTGTCTGCCCAATCAGAGCCGCTGGCTCGAACACCAGAACGGGATGTGCGCGATTGGGGGAGTCGAACTCCACCCGGACGGCCGGATCCCAACCTACTTGATTGTGCGCATGTTGTGGAGCCGTCGACCTGGGTCGCCATCAGGTCGGCGGGTTTGGAACGCGGGACCGGACCGTAGGCCCACGGCCACTTCCAAGCCGTCGCATGGGCGGTCATGCTGCGCGGCACATGAAGCGCCTCCTCTTGCTCAGCAACTCGACCGTTCACGGGCGCGGATACCTCGATCATGCGCAGGAGGCGCTGCAGGGGTTCTTGGGGAAAGGTGTGAAGCGCGTGCTGTTCGTGCCCTTCGCGTTGGCGGATCGGGACGGGTATGCGGCGCGCGCGACCGAGCGGTTCGAGCGACTGGGATATGGGGTCGACTCGGTGCACGAGGCGGGTGACTCGGCCGCGATGCGTGCGGCTGTCGAACGTGCGGATGCGCTGTTCATCGGGGGCGGCAACACGTTTCGATTGCTGACCGAGTTGTATGCGCACGAGTTGGTCGCGCGGATTCGGGCGAGGGTGGAAGCGGGGATGCCCTACGTCGGATCGAGCGCGGGCACCTGTGTCGCTTGCGTCACCATCAAGACGACCAACGACATGCCGATCGTCGAGCCACCGAGCTTCGACGCGTTGGCGTTGGTGCCGTTCAACATCAACGCGCACTACTTGGATCCGGACGTGAACTCGACGCACATGGGTGAGACGCGGGAGACGCGCATCCGGGAGTTCCACGAGATGAATGCGCAACCCGTCCTGGGATTGCGAGAAGGTGCGTGGCTCCGGATCGAGGGAACCTCCTGCACGCTCGAGGGGACGACCGGGGCGCGACTTTTTCGCAGAGGTCAGACGCCGGAGGAAATCGGGCAGCTGGCGAGGCTCGACTTCCTCTTGCAGTAGAGAACGGGCAGACCGAGCTCGCTCACCGGGAGCGGACTGCGATCAAGCTGGTCGCGCTGCGCGCTCCTGAACATTTACGCTGGTCCGTGTCGCAGCGCGGGGACGCGCTGCGTCACGGACCCGCGTAAATGTTCGGCCCTCGTTGGCTGCGGTACGTGTTCCAGTTGTACGGGTTCGAAGGCAGCGCCGGATCGTTGACGATGATCTCGAACACTTTCCCGGCGGGGTTGTTCGACACCTCCACCATGCGCGAGTAGGTCTTGTTCTGCATCGGCACCTGCTTGGCGCCATCGCAGATCAACACGTTGCCCGAGAGTGGCAGGGGATCACAATCGCCGAGGAAGCCGGAAAAGAACGGTTGCGCGCCGCCGCGATATTCCCACTGCACCTGCGTCGTCATCGCCACGGGATCGATGTGGAACTTCACGCCGCGGCTGTAGAAACTGGAAGTCGGACCGAACGGCGTGGGCGGAATCGCGCGGTAGTTGCCGTTGTCGAACAGGCTCAACGTGCCGTTCGCGTCGATGTGGGGACCGTGTTGGTGGTACTGCCACCCGAAGTTCCCGCCGACCGGAGTCAAGAGCTTCGCACTCCAAGGCGGGTTCCAGCGTCCCGGATCGCCGTGGATCCACACGAGCTGTCCGTTGTCGCGCCGGATCTTCACCACGCCGTCCTGCGTCCGCAGCGACACGATGTACGTGTT